>JAUHWV010000041.1 GCA_030427335.1 Gammaproteobacteria bacterium
TCTGCGCAATATTAAAAAGGAGCAAGACGGTTCCTTTATTGAGTCTGAACATCTAGATGGCGACAACGACATTGTGGGTATTGTCGATGCGCTGCTCGAAGAAGAATATTCGCGTCGAGCCCAGCAGTCTTCGCAGCCACAAATACCGATGCGGCCTGATCACGGCCACACTATGGATATTGACCGAGAAGCGAATACAACACGGCCGGGTTATTCCTATGCAGGTCGCATGCGTGGTCTCGCCGAGCTCCGAGGGGTTATTCATACGGTATCTACCCTGAAGCAGCGTACCGCTTGAGCATGCAAGCGCCGGGTATCGTTCATATTGGCCTAGGGGCCTTTCACCGAGGCCATCAAGCGGTTTACCTGCAGTCGTATCGGTCAAGAACGGGCGACACTCGATGGGATATTTGTGCGGCGAACATTCGCTCAAATAGAGCCATTTGCGACGCCTTGAACACTGCCAATCATCGTTATTCGGTGGTGGCCTACCAAGATTCTCAAAGCGCTTCTGTGACCCAAGTTGGCTCTATTGTCGAAGCGCTGTTTGCCGGCGAAAGTCGAGATGAGCTACTGGCTAGGCTGTGTCTACCCTCTGTGGCTATTGTGACGCTGACCGTGACAGAGAAAGGCTACGGGTTGAAACCCTCGGGGCTTGAGCTCAACATGGATGATCCTGCTATTGCTGCCGACTGGGTTGCGCTGGATGAGCCGCAATCAGTACCCGGGCTCTTGCTACTCGCCTTGCTTCGACGTCGCGAGCGTGGTTTGGATGCATTTGCTGTGTTGTCTTGTGACAACATACCGCATAACGGTGCTCGTGTAAGGACTGCCGTGATGGCTTTGGCGCAAAGGCATGCGCCCGAAGCGTGTAGCTGGCTAGCCGGCGTCGCCTTTCCATCGAGTATGGTCGATCGCATTGTACCCGCAGTTGATGAAGCCGCCTTAAGTCGCGCCGAGTCGATACTGGGCTTTCGAGATGAATTGGCGATCATCACAGAGCAGTTCTCGCAGTGGGTCG
Source organism: Gammaproteobacteria bacterium (assembly GCA_030427335.1). Taxonomy (GTDB): domain Bacteria; phylum Pseudomonadota; class Gammaproteobacteria; order Pseudomonadales; family Halieaceae; genus Aequoribacter. Next base: position 1,022 of record JAUHWV010000041.1, read on the forward strand.
TTGAAGATAACTTTCCCCAAGGTCGCCCGGACTGGGAGCAAGACGGCGTCACGATGGTGGCGAGCGTTGCCTCGTATGAGACGATGAAATTGCGGCTGCTCAACGGAGCCCATTCCATACTGGCCTACGCCGGTTTGATGTTGGGTCATTCGACTGTGGATCAAGCGGTGGCTGATCCGATTTTGCGGACTTTGGTACGAGCCTACTTCGCAGAAACGATTCCGACTATTTCCGTGGATGTTGATCTCAATGCCTACTGTGAGGCTTTGTTAGTTCGATTTGCTAATGACAGTTTAAATCACCGCTTGGCTCAAATAGCGATGGATGGATCACAAAAAATCCCTCAGCGCTGGTTGAACGGCGTTACGGAACGCGCCGCGCAGGGAAAAGATTCGCCCGTTGCCGCTCTGGCTTTCGCTTGCTGGCTAATTCACCATCGAGGATCTCCTCTCGATGGAACGCCCTACCCGGTAAATGATCCGCTGTCTGATCATATGGCGTCTTGTGTAAATGAGGATCTTGCAATGTGGGTGGAGCAAGCGCTCGCCGTTTCCGCGGTAGTGCCGACCGCTGTTGCGTCGGATACCGCGTTCAAAAAAGCGGTTATTGCTCTGCTTGATGCCTTAATGGGAGCAACAAGCGAGGCGGATTTGCGAGCACGCCTCGATCGTCTCTGCTGAGCTTCGCGGTTTAGCCCATAGCCTTAACAAGCTGTTTGCCCAGTGCCATTTGGTGAACCTGGTCGGGGCCATCCGCCTGCCGGCACCAGCGCGCGTAGTTGAACGCTTCGGCTAAGAAGGTATCACCGGTTAAGCCGCCTGCACCGTGCATTTGCATGCACTTATCGAGCACGTTCTGAATGGTTCTGGGCACAGAAATCTTCGCCGCCGCAATTAAGTCGCGCGCCTCGCGCGCGCCCACTTCGTCCATTTTATGGCATGCTTTCAGGACCAGCAGGCGGGATTGTTCGATGTCGATAAAGCAATCGGACAAGTCTTCTAGCACGGATTGATGTTCGCTCAGTTTCCGGCCAAATGTTTCGCGGTGCGTGACGCGCTTACAGGTGATTTCGAGCGCACGCTGAGCTGAGCCTATCAGGCGCATGCAGTGGTGCATCCGGCCTGGTCCCAATCGGCCTTGCGCGATCTCGAAGCCTCGCCCCTCGCCCAGCAAAATATTTTCGACGGGCACCCTGCAGTTTTCGAATCGTAATTCTGCGTGGCCGTGTGGTGCATCGTCGTATCCTAGTGTGGTTAAGGGGCGAATAATACTGAGTCCTGGCGTGCCCTTAGGTACCAGTACCTGGGACTGCTGCAGGTGGCGCGATGCATTGTTGGGATCGGACTTGCCCATCACGATAAAAATCTGGGTTTTCTCGTACATGGCGCCGGTAATGAACCATTTGCGGCCATTGAGTACCCATTCATCGCCCTCGCGAAGAATCTCAAGCTCAACATTGGTGGCATCACTGGACGCCACTTGAGGTTCCGTCATGGCATAGCTCGAGCGAATGTCACCTTCGAGCAGGGGAGTGAGCCAACGGGCTTTCTGTGCCTCGTTGCCGTATTTCATGAACACTTCCATGTTGCCGGTATCGGGCGCATTGCAGTTGAATACTTCGGGGGACCAACTGACGCGGCCCATGAGCTCCGCTAGCGGGGCGTAATCGAAGTTGCTTAATCCCCCGAAATCCGTGTATTCGCCATGCGAGGGGGGCACAAATAAATTCCAAAGACCTTCCGCTTTCGCTTTCTTCTTGAGTTCGTCCATTAAGGGAAGTGCTGCAAAGCGATCAGAGGCCTGACTCAGTTGCTGCTCATATGCGTATTCATTAGGGTAGATTTCGCGTTCCATGAACTGAGCGAGCTGCTCTTGGAAGGCAATAGATTTTTCACTAAATGTGTACATAAATGCTCCTTTTCGGCACTCAAGGCTAGCTGTAATCTGCAGGTGATACAATCACCAATTCGGTCAGATTGGGTCGCCATTACGACGCGGTCAGAATGGGTTTTCTAGCTGTTATTGTAAATTGTCAGCCTTTTACGGACTTGCGGTAGATCAAAGGTGAGCTGCCGATAATGCGCTTGAACAAGCGTGAAAAATACAGCGGGTCCTTGAAGCCTAATTCCCAAGCTATTGCCTTTACGCTCAAGGTGCTGCCATCAAGTAGCTCGCAGGCATACTCCATTTTCATGTTCAGGAAGTGCTGTATCGGCGGATAGCCCGTAAGCGCTTTGTAACGTTTAGAAAAGTGGAACTTCGATAGGAACGCAGCGCCTGCCATCTCGTCGAGCGAGAGCTGACCACGTATTCTTGAACGCATCAGCTCATGAATATTCTCAATGTCAAAGCCGCGCTGGGCCTCGTCGCGATCGCGTGCTCTGCCCAGTTCGACCAGAAGGAGCTTTAAGCGGTTCGCCGCCGTAAGGTAGGCACTTGTCTCGTAGCCGGTTCGCGCGACCTCTAGAAGCGCATTAAAAGCGGAGCGGAATGAGGCTGCCAGGCCGACTCTAAATACCGTCTGAGAGAGCTCGGGGCACACATGTTGCGTGAAGTGCGCCGCATTTTTGCCCTCATAGTGAACCCAATAGATGGTCCATGGATCGTGTCGATCCGATTGGTATTTGTGATTCATTTGCGCTGGCAGAATAACCATGTCTCCCGCCTGAATCCGCGTGTGCCCTGCGGGTGTGTCGAGCCACCCACTACCATCGGTGCAGTAAATCAGTAAGGTGTCGTCGTGCTCGGTTCGTTCCATCTGGTGGCCTTCCGCGACCGGGTAGTATCCGATCGCGGTCGGGTATAACTCGGCGCTGATTGGGTTTGCGGCGAGCTGTTGCCTCATAAACGAGGGGGTCAGGACGCGAATGCCTTCTTTGGGCAGGGGCCATTGTGATGGAGAGCTCATAGCTCGAGACTAAGCCTGATTCGCAAAATAGTCCATGCTTATCGCAATATGCGACCTGTTTTGGTGTCTGTGACCGTGTTAGCGTAGCAATAACAGTTAAATTAGAGATCAAGCCTATGAAACGCGTACCGCTTTTTGTGAACGGTGAATTCGTTCAAAGTCGATCAGAGCAGGTTCTGCCCGTGACCAATCCAGTTAATCAGCAGGTTCTAGCCGAAGTTCCAATGGCGACGGCAACTGAGGTTGACTTGGCCGTTGCCTCTGCTAAAGCGGCCTTTGAAACTTGGCGACTTGTACCTGTTGCTGAGCGGGCGCGTCTTATGATGCGCTACCAAGCTCTGTTGAAAGAGCACCACGATGAGCTCGCCGAGATTTTATCGCACGATACCGGTAAGACTTTTGAAGACGCAAAGGGCGATGTGTGGCGTGGTATTGAAGTCGTGGAGCAGGCGGCCAACGTGCCTTCGAATATGATGGGTGAGACCGTGGCTAATGTTGCGGGCGGAATCGATACCTACAGTTACATTCAGCCTCTGGGCGTGGTTGCGGGTGTGACACCTTTCAACTTTCCCGCGATGATTCCGCTGTGGATGTTTCCTCTGGCTATTGCTTGCGGCAATACCTTTGTACTGAAACCCTCTGAGCAAGTTCCGTTAACCCCTGTGCGTTTGATTGAGCTGTTTATTGAAGCCGGTGCGCCTAAAGGGGTGTTGAACATGGTGCACGGTGGCGCAGATCAGGTGGATCAAATACTGAATCACCCGGATATCGAGGCGGTCTCATTTGTTGGTTCTTCGCGAGTGGGTGAGCACATTTACAAAACGGCAACCGCAGCCGGCAAGCGCGCACAGTGCATGATGGGCGCGAAAAATCACATGGTTATCATGCCCGACGCCGACAAAAACGCCACTTTGAATGCCTTAGTTGGGGCTTCGGTGGGAGCGGCAGGGCAACGCTGTATGGCCATATCGGTCGCCGTGTTTGTGGGTGATTCCTATGCGTGGGTGGATGAACTGCAAGAACGCATGAGTAAAGCACGCCCGGGTGTTTGGGATGATGCGGGAGCGAGCTACGGCCCTATTATCTCTAAAACCGCTCATCAGCGTGTGCTCGGATTAATAGAAAAAGGCGTAGCACAAGGTGCTCGCTGTTTGCTCGATGGTCGTGATGTTAAGGTTGAGGGCTTTCCCGATGGTAATTGGGTTGGGCCTACCCTCTTCGCCGATGTAACGACCGATATGGCGATTTACCAAGAGGAAATTTTCGGTCCCGTATTGTGCTGTATGCGTGTGGATACGCTTGAAGACGCTATCGCTTTGATTAACCGCTGTCAGTTGGGTAACGGTACCTCGATTTTCACACAAAGCGGCGGTGCCGCGCGCTTATATCAAAGCGAAATTAAGGTGGGGCAGGTGGGTATCAATATTCCGATTCCCGTGCCGCTGCCATTTTTCTCGTTCACGGGATGGCGCGGTTCTTTCCGCGGTGATTTACACGCCTACGGGAAGCAAGCGGTACGGTTCTATACCGAGACCAAAACCATTACCGCTAAGTGGACGCATCAAGAACCCACCAGTGGCAGTCAGCCGAATATGAGCATCAATTTACGCTAGGGTAAATAGAGGGTCACGCTATGGATTTTGCACTGAGCGATGAACAATTAGCCTACGTGGCCAGTGCGCGCGCTTTTGCGCAAGCTGAGATGGCACCCAACGCGGCACAGTGGGATGCCGAATCGCATTTCCCTGTAGAGGTGCTCCGAAAGGCAGGCGAGCTTGGTTTCATGGGAATGTATACGCCCGAGTCCGCTGGCGGTTTGGGAATGTCGCGACTGGATGCCAGTCTCATAGTGGAAGAGTTGGCCAAAGGATGCACGACGACGGCCGCATTTCTTACGATTCACAACATGGCGACCAATATGATCGGCAAGTACGGTCAATCCGACTTGATTGATACCTGGTGTCCAGACTTAGTAATGGGCACCAAGCTCGCCTCATATTGTTTGACAGAGCCAGGTGCCGGCTCAGACGCGGCTTCATTGCGGACGCGCGCTGAACGGGATGGCGACTACTATGTTGTGAGTGGTGCTAAAGTCTTTATCTCGGGTGCGGGTTCCACGGATGTACTGGTCGTCATGCTGAGAACGGGGGGAGCAGGGCCGAAGGGCATTACCGCTCTCGCGATACCAGCTGACTCGGAGGGTATTACCTACGGTAAAAAAGAAGAGAAAATGGGCTGGAATGCACAGCCAACGCGCATGATCAGCTTTGACAATGTGCGGGTTCCCATAGCGAATCGACTCGGCAATGAAGGCCAAGGTTTTGCTATCGCGATGGAAGGGCTCGATGGCGGGCGAATAAATATTGCGACCTGTTCAGTTGGTACCGCCCAGCACGCCTTAAATCAGGCTGTCAGCTATGCTCAGGAGCGAAAGCAGTTCGATCAGGCTATCGCCGAGTTTCAGGCCACGCAGTTTCGTTTAGCCGATATGCAAACAGAGTTAGTTGCTGCACGGCAGATGGTGCGTCTGGCCGCCTTCAAATTAGATACCGGGGATTCCCAGGCAACCACTTATTGCGCCATGGCCAAGCGCTTCGCTACCGATGTGGGTTTTTCTGTATGCAATGACGCCCTCCAAGTCTTTGGCGGGTATGGCTATATCAAAGAATACCCCATGGAGCGTATGGTCAGAGACACGCGCGTGCATCAAATTCTGGAAGGAACGAACGAAGTTATGCGGGTGATTATTGCCCGGAGAATGTTAATAGATGGCGCTTTGGAGGTCATTCAATGAGTATTAGTCCCTCTTCGAAAGTCAGGGTGGAAGTAGACGGTCATACGGCACTCTTGACCATCGATAACCCAGCTGCCAACACCTGGGACCGCGAGAGTTTGCCAGCCTTAAAGCAGGTTGTTGAAGCGCTGAACGCGGATCGGTCTATTTTCGCTCTGGTTATTACCGGTGCCGGCGATAAGTTTTTTTCCGCGGGAGCGGATTTAAAGCTTTTTGCGGATGGTGACCCTGAAAACGCGGCGGTTATGGGCCGGCTTTTTGGTGAGGCCTTCGAAGCCTTATCGGATTTTCGCGGTGTCTCCATTGCGGCGATCAACGGGTTCGCGATGGGCGGTGGTTTAGAAGTCGCGCTCGCTTGCGATATTCGTATTGCAGAAACGCAGGCGAAAATGGCCTTGCCCGAGGCGCGGGTGGGCTTGCTACCCTGTGCCGGTGGTACCCAGAGGCTGGCTTGGCTGGTCGGCGAAGGCTGGGCGAAGCGCATGATTTTATGTAACGAGCGTATCGACGCCGCGACGGCGGAACGTATCGGCCTGGTTGAACAGGTCGTTGAGACGGGCCAGGCCCTGGGCGTGGCCTGTAAACTGGCGGCACAAGCGGCTCAGCAAAGCCCAACTTCTGTGGCTATGTGTAAAGAACTGATCCACAGCGCTCGCGATAAGGCCATTGTTGATGGATTAGTGGGCGAACGAGATAAATTCGTCGAGCTCTTTTCAACTGAAGATCAGCGCGAGGGGGTGAATGCCTTCTTGGAGAAGCGTGAGCCCCTTTGGAAGAACAAATGATGACGGAGCATTGCGGCGTTCTGATTCAAGAGCATTCCTGTAAGAGCGGAAAGATTGGCCACATCACCTTAGATGTTCCAAAAACTTTGAACTCGCTCACGCTGGATATGGTGAACGCCATGCAGCGGGCGCTCGACGCTTGGGTTGAAAACCCCGATATTGCGATTGTTTTAATTGACGGGGCGGGTCAAAAAGCCTTTTGTGCGGGTGGTGATGTGCAAGCCCTGCGCGAATCGTCAATGGGAACACCCGGTGGCCCCTGTGTGTACGCCGAAACGTTTTTTGCCAACGAATATCGCATGAATTACACGCTGCATACCTATCCGAAACCCATTTTATGTTGGGGCGGTGGCATTGTGATGGGGGGTGGTTTGGGTATTCTGGCAGGCTGTGCGCTTCGCGTAGTCACCGAGAGCACACGTATTGCCATGCCCGAAGTGACTATCGCTTTATTTCCCGATGTGGGGGGCAGTTGGTTTTTGAATCGAATGCCGGGCAGCACTGGCTTATTTTTGGGTATCACGGGTGCTTCAATTAACGCGGGAGACGCGCTCTATACCGGATTAGGCAATCGATACTTAAACGATGCTCAGCGCGAATCCGTTTTTGAAGCTCTAGTAGCGCAATCTTGGGAACGCAGTGCGCCCGCCAATGGAGACGCGCTTCGCGAGCTGATTGCGGGCTTCGCCGAAGACATTTCAACTCCCGCGCCCGAATCTTCGGTCGCACGGCATCGAGCTCTGATTGATGCTTTATGTGACGCGGATCAGATACTCACGGTTGTCAGCCGTATTAAGTCCCAGGTGGACGCGGATGACCCTTGGCTAGCCAAAGCGGCGAAGGGCCTTGCGCACGGTTCACCCCTAGCGGTTTTGTGGATTGCACGCCAACTCGCTGAAACTCGCCACTGCTCCCTTGCGGAGGTGTTTCAAGCTGAAGTCCAGTTGGGAACGAACATTATGCGGTATCCCGAATTTGCTGAGGGGGTTCGCGCACTTTTAGTTGATAAAGATCGGCAACCGAAATGGCGATACGCATCGCCCGAAGCGGTGCCAAATGACGTTCTTGATCAATTTTTTACTGCTCCTTGGCCGGTGAATCCACTGGCCGATTTATCCAATTAAGGAAAGTGTCATGGCACGTGTTGCGTTTATCGGTTTAGGGAATATGGGCGGCCCCATGGCTGCGAATCTGATTAAGGCGGGTCATGAGCTGCACGTCTTTGATTTGTCCGAGGAGGCCCTGACTTCGCTTGAGGCGCTCGGTGCTATCCGATCTGCAAGTGCAAATGAGGCGGCTCAGAGCGTTGATTTTGTTGTGACTATGCTGCCGGCGGGTAAGCATGTTGAATCCGTATACCTGGGTGACGGCGGCCTCTTGGCGCAGCTCGACTCCAGCACAACCGCAATTGATTGTTCTACGATTGACGCGGAGACCGCACGGAAGGTGGTCGAGGCGGCGGCCGATGCCGGCATCGGTTTCATGGATTGCCCCGTTTCCGGTGGTGTAGCGGCTGCTGCCGCCGGAACACTGGCATTCATGTGTGGTGGCCCTGAGTCGGTCTTCCCTCGTGTGAAAGAGCTTCTAGCTGGAATGGGAGCAAAGATTTTCCATGCTGGCCCCGCGGGCGCCGGTCAAGTCGCCAAAGGCTGCAATAATATGCTCTTGGCGGTGCACATGATCGGAACCTGCGAGGCGCTAGAAATGGGTGTTCGCAATGGTTTGGACCCGGCCGTGCTCTCCGAAATTATGCTCGCCAGCTCGGGCCGCAATTGGTCCTTAGAAGTATATAACCCGTATCCTGATGTGATGCCGAATGCGCCTGCGAGCAAAGGCTACAAACCTGGATTCATGGTTGACTTGATGGTCAAAGATTTGGGCTTGGCCGCGCAAATCGCGGATCTCTCGGGCGTTGATAATGCGATGGGGAAATTGGCGAAGGCCTTGTTTGAACAGCATCAGGCTGATGGCAATGGACGGCGGGATTTTTCCAGTATCCTGGAACGTTTAGCCTAGGCTTGCGCTACGATTCTGGTGCTGAGTGCTGAGTGCTGAGTGCTGAGTGCTGAGTGCTGAGTGCTGAGTGCTGAGTGCTGAGTGCTGAGTGCTAGGTGCTAGGTGCTAGGTGCTAGGTGCTAGGTGCTAGGTGCTAGGTGCTAGGTGCTAGGTGCTAGGTGCTAGGTGCTAGGTGCTAGGTGCGGCTCCCTATGTCGGTTTACCCCTTTATCCCCACTTTTTAACGCACGCTGGGGGTAGTTCAGCGCGCCTGCGTTGGAATTACACCCCGGCAGGCTTAAGCTAGCTGCAACTGTTTGGGGATAAGCTCATGATTCGAATTTTTTCAGCCTGCCTTTTGTGTATCGCTTTAACAGGGTGTTTTGATGTCGAGCAGCGCTTCGCTGTGCAAGACACTGATGCCACTTACGATATTAATGTCGTGGTCGATTCGGCTTTTTTACAGAAGTTAGAGGATTGGAGTGATAAGGACTTTTGCAATATCCAATTTGATGACTTGGCTGAAGAGCTCCCAGAGTCGATTAGTCGATCGATAAACCAAAAGGTGGACGAGGACGGTCTGCACTGCGGAGCCTCCTACACAGGGCCACTCGATATTATGAAAGGCCTGGCGCTCACTAAGCGTTTTGAACAAGGCTCTCAGGTGTTCAATTTACGGGAGGTGGGCCCGAATCGTATGCGCTTGGAGAGCGTCTATGAAGGTGCCGAAGTGAGCAAAGCTCAGGAGGAGGTACCTCAGTTTATTCGTAATATGATTGCCGCGGCCTTTCGTGACAGCCACCTAGTATGGCGCATTGAAGTCCCGCGCGTGGTTTCGACCAATGGAGTTTTGTCCGACGATCGAAAGCAGGTTGAATGGCGCTTGTCGCTTGAGGAGTTAATCCAGTCGGACGAACATGTGTTCTTCGTTGAGTTCTCAACCAACCCGAGCGGCGCTATCGATATATGAGCAAGTGTGCGCTACCGAGTTCACCCGCTGCGCTCAGAAATAGAGAGGCGATACTTGCGGTCCTGCAACACAGGCTGCAGCCGAACCAAGTTGTATTGGAGATTGGCAGTGGCTCAGGAGAGCATCTGGCGCATTTCGCGCAGGCGATGCCTTCAGTCCGTTGGTTGCCCAGCGATCTTGATGGCGCAGACGGTGTGGCTCAACAGCGTTTGGCGCAATTTGCTCTGCCCAACGTGATTCTGCCGGTCCGATCGCTGGACGTAAATTACCCAGATTGGCGCGTCGGCGCTGTCGATGTCGTTTACTCGGCCAATACCACGCACATAATGCATTGGGAATCTGTGATTGCGCTGTTTTTCGGGATTTCGAGCGTGTTGTGTGATGACGGTTGTTTTATTCTGTATGGACCCTTTAATGAGCAGGGGCGCTACACTAGTGACAGTAATCGAGCATTTGATCAAAGTCTGAAGTCGCGCGATCCCGCAATGGGGATCCGAGATTTGGCGGATTTGGTAACGCTGGGAGAGCAAGCTGGACTGGCGCTCGTTGAGCGCATCGATATGCCCGCTAATAACCTAATGTTATTTTGGTCAAAGCAGGGCTATGCGAAACCTCATAGTTGAGAGTTGATCATTCGGTTCACGGTTCACGGTTCACGGTTCACGGTTCACGGTTCACGGTTCACGGTTCACGGTTCACGGTTCACGGTTCACGGTTCACGGTTCACGGTTCACGGTTCACGGTCCACGGTCCACGGTTCACGGTCCACGGTTCATGGTTCATGGTTCATGGTTCATGGTTCGAGTAAAAATTTACAGGCAACAGGCAGGCTCCCGCGGTGCCGCTTTTTATGGGCCCTAATACCCGCTCAACTATCCCACAGTAGTTTCGCAATCATAAGAACCAGCATGGCGTTCAACATCCAGTAGATGAATTTCTCACCTCTGGCAATCGAAACACGGACCGCGACATAGGCACCGACCATATTACCAATGGCGAGAGCGCCGCCCAAAAGCCAAACGATTTGACCCGCCGACGCGAAAACGGTGAGAGCAACGATCGAGAAAAAGGCGATGATGAATACTTTGTGCATGTTGGTCTCAATCAAAGAGAGCCCCATCACGCGAGAAAGGATGGGCATCATCAAGAATCCAACGCCGATTTGGATAAAACCGCCCCAGATACCGACCAAGGCCATGAGGATATGGCCCCAAACCAATCGAGACTGAGGGATGGGTGGGCGCTCTGTTACAGATTCGTTAGTCTTCCAATTGCCCTGAAACTGCATGATGATCATGACCCCGATCATCACCCCCGCCAGTACCTTATTGAAGAGCTCACCGTCGAGCTCGACTCCCATATAGGCGCCGGCTAAAGCCCCCGGCAGGGTAACCAGCGATAGCGAAAAGCTCAGTTTGAAAGCGCTAAAGCCACGGTTCCTGAAAGCCCAAATGGCGGTTAAGTTCTGCAATAGAATCCCGATTCGGTTGGTGCCGTTAGCCACAGGCCCGGGTAGTCCCAGGAAGACGAGTGCGGGCACGGTGAGTAGAGATCCGCCTCCTGCTGTGACATTGAGGAATCCCGAAATAGCACCCAGTAGTGCAAGCAGGATAAGGCTTTCTGGAGATGTGCTCACAGCAGGATTTCCTCGCTCACGGTACGCATCGTTACGAATTCTTCTGCGGCGGTCGGGTGTATGCCAATGGTGGCATCAAACTGGGCTTTGGTCGCGCCCATTTTCATAGCGATCGCGATGCCTTGCATAATTTCCCCCGCGTCCGGTCCCACCATGTGAGCCCCTATAACGCGGTCACTGTCGCCATCGACGATCAGTTTCATGAAGCTTCGTTCGTTGCGTCCGCTGATCGTGTGCTTCATGGGTCTAAATTCGCTGCGGTAAATCTTGAGATGATGGTATTCGGCAGAGGCTTGGGCTTGCGTAAGACCACAGGCTGCTAGGGGAGGTTGCGTAAAAACGGCCGTTGCGACATTGTCGTATCCCGGCGCGGACGCGCCCGTTCCGAACTGTTGGTGGGCAAACGCCATGCCTTCGGCCAGAGCCATGGGAGTGAGTTCTGGGCCGCCTATGATATCGCCCAGCGCAAAGATGCCTGGCACACTGGTTTGATACTGGTCGTCGACCTCTATAACACCTTGGTCCGTTAGTCTAACGCCTTGCTCGAGCGCGCCCAAGCCATCTAAATTTGGCTTTCTACCGGTCGCATAGAGCACGGTATCAAAGATTTCACTCGAGCCATCATTGAAGATGGCTTGAATCCCGTCAGAGGCCGTGCTGAGTGATACAACATCGGTCTGTGTTCTTAAATCGACACCAGACTTTTGTATCTCGTCTGCCAAGTGTCTACGAGCATCATCGTCGAATCCGCGCATAAAAAGCTCGCCACGATAGGTCTGTACGACATGAGACCCCAGTCCGTGAAAAACGCATGCGAACTCGCTGGCAATGTAACCGCCGCCCACCGTGAGCAGCCTTCTCGGAAAGGTTGGAAGATCAAATATCTCGTTGGACGTGATCGCAAGCTCTTTGCCCGGTATGTCCGGTATGTAAGGCCAGCCCCCCGCGGCGATTAAAATGCGAGGTGCACTGAGTTGACGGCCGTTAACTTCAACCTGGGAGGGCGTGGTTATGGTGCCGCGTCCATCGATCAGGTCAGCGCCAGAATTGAGCAAAAGAGAGCGGTAGATGTCATTTAGGCGGGCGATTTCGGCGACTTTGCCCTCGCGCAGTGTATCCCAGTTGAAGCGAGGCGCTTGTTCGAACTGCCAGCCAAAACCCTTGGCATCGCTGAATCCATGGCCGTATTCCGATGCGTAAACGTACAGTTTTTTGGGGACGCATCCGACATTAACGCAGGTTCCACCTAGATATTGATCTTCTATTATGGCGACTTTAGCGCCCAAGCTCGCCGCGGTTCTCGCGGCTCGGACACCACCGGAACCGGCGCCGATCACTATCAGGTCGTAATCGTAGTCTGCCATGCTTGTCTCTCCTTCAAAAACAGGCCATTGTAGCAGTGAACCGTTGCACCACATACTGGTAAGATGAGGCGGTTCAGATAAGGAGTTAGCGATGAAGAAGCGTTGGATGACAGTGGTCCTGGTGGTATTGCTCTTGTTTGGATGGGCGCAATATTCGCCTATGATCTTAGGTATCGCTACTGGCTACACGGCGAAACAGCTGTGTTCTACGCACTTCGTTGCGGAGCTGCCTGACGATTTCATTTGGGATAAAGATGTCTACCCGCGGATGGCTGTTATGGGACCTTTGCGCTCATTTTTGTCCTACGAGGTAGACGAGAAGGCACAGGCCGTGAGCTCTTCCCTACTTGGCAATGTTTCGACCGCGCGGTATCTGGGTGCGACTGGCTGTACGCTTAACGCAACCGCGGCCAATGCCTTTGTTGAGCCGCGACCCAATGCGCAGCCTGTACCGGATGTGTCCGTCCCCGCTGAGCTTGAAAGCCTATATCAAGCGGCATTTTCTGAGCCCGAGGGCGGTGGTCGCAATACCCTGGCGCTGCTGGTTATGCATAAAGGGCAATTGATTGCCGAGCGCTATGCTGGACCCGTTACCAATGCGACCCCGATGCAGGCTTGGTCCATGAATAAAAGTCTGATGGCAACGTGGGTGGGGATGCAGGCGAAAGCGGGTTTAATTGACCCTACTCTGCGAGTTAAGCCAAGACTGGTGGAGCTGGATCCTCAATCTGCAAGTGACTTCAGTGAACTATCCCCGGATCTGACCTTATTGCATTTTATGGCGATGTCTACTGGGCTCGACTTTGAAGAGAAATACACGCCCGGAGACGACGTTACGCGCATGCTTTATCTGGCCGATGTGGCCTGGAAGGTCCCCGCTTCAACGCCGCATAAAGATGCGCCGGGGAATCAGTTCAGATACTCGAGTGGCGACACGAATGTGGTGTCGTATTTATGGCAGTCCACCTTGGATCTACCCTACTGGGCGTGGATTGATACCCATTTTAGTCAGCCCTTGGCGCTGGATGACTTGACCGCGGAGGCGGACGTTTCGGGTATACAGATCGGCTCTTCTTACCTGTATATGACGCCACGAGACTGGCTCAAAGTAGGGGAGTTTTGGCGATCAAGCCTCGCCGGGAATGCGTCTTTATTGCCAGATGGATGGATGTCGTTTGTGACGACACCGCAAGCCTCGAGTAAGCGACAAGAGTACGGACTTGGGTTTTGGTTGAATAATCAGGGCGTAGCGTTCCCCGATGCGCCGCATTCATTGTTTTACGCCGGTGGGAATAGCGGGCAATTTGTTGTTGTGCTTCCGGAGCAAGAATTGGTGGTGGTTCGTCTGGGTCTAAGTAAGGTAAATGAAGGAATGAACGCTTTCTTGAGCGGCTTGGTTGACTACATCGAGTCGCAAGGTTGAAACTGAAATTAGCTGAGCTCAGTGCGCTTCATTTCAGTTGGTTTGGTTGAGTTATGATCGGGTTGGTCGATTACAGTTCATTTCAGTTGATAGTAAAGACCGGTAAATGGGTCGGAAAGTAAGGAGAGACGGGTGACCGATGTTGTTTTAGTTAGAAAGCAGGAAGGGGTTGCGACGATTACGCTCAATCGGCCTCAGGCTTTCAACGCGATTAGTCTGGAGTTGGCAAAAGCCTTGAATGATGCGGCGGAAGACGTGGCTCGGGATTCTGCGATCCGCTGTGTGGTGCTTACCGGTGCTGGCGAAAAGGCATTCTGTGCGGGCGGCGATGTGCCTGCCTTCGTGGAGGCAGGTAAAAATGCTGACAAAGACCTAGCTGAGATCACCTTATACCTACATACGGCGATTTCCCGCTTGGCGCATATGGAAAAACCTTGGATTGCAGCTGTTAATGGCGTCGCTGCCGGTGCTGGCCTGAGTTTGGTCGCC
>JAUHWV010000042.1 GCA_030427335.1 Gammaproteobacteria bacterium
GTGGGCGAGCTTAGCTGCTCTGAACTGACTGGTCTAAGCGCATGCACTCACCAGCCACACACGCCCTGGCAAGGTAATACCGCTGTCGGTTAGATGCTCCGCGAACGCCGATCTGGCCGCAGCGACTGCCTGTTCCTGAATTTCGCCCTCAAGCTCGCTGACAACCCGCGCGACTGGGCCTACGAACTTCTGGTATTCCATGACCTCATCCAACGAGCTGCCCAGATACATACCGGCTTCGATGGATTCGAGCTCAATCTGCTTAAAGCCCGCTTGTGCCAAGGTGGACTTGAGGTAATCGGGGTCGGCAAAGGCGAAGGGGCCAGGGTCGGTAGGTTGCGGGGGTGGATCCATGGGTGGCAAAAACTCAGCTACCGCTTTGCCGGGAATGGCCATCCAAGGGTTGTATTGGGGAGCCTGCCAGCAGATAAACGCCAAGCGACCACTGGCGTTGAGCTGTTTATGAAGGTTGGCAAAGGCTTCTACCGGGTCTGCGAAGAACATCACCCCAAAACGCGAAAACAAGACATCAAAGCGCTCGCTCGATTGGTATAAGACCGCGTCTTCGACTGAGAACTCGATATTGTTTACGTGTTTTGTTCTGAGCTTTGCATGTTCCAGCATGGGCTCGGAAAGATCGACACCCACCGCGACTGCACCGGCTTCGGCTAGCGCTATGGTTGTGGCACCGCAGCCGCACCCGATGTCCAACACGCGCTCGCCTGCCTTAACAGCCGCCTTCGCTAGCGCCTTCTCGGATAGAGGGGCGAGCATCGCATCGAGTCGTTCTTGTGCTGCAACCCAGCTCGGGCCCGCCTTATCGTTCCAGTAGGCTTTTTGAGCTGAGTTGTCTTGAGACATTAGACGTCCTTATTAAAATGAATAGCTGAGCTTGGCCCACAATGTTCGGCCAGGCTCGCTCACCTTGTCAATGGCGGGGTAACCAATTACGGTTGCACCCGCGCGCGACAAATGCTCGGCGTAGTCTTCATCTAACGCGTTATCGAGACCGGCAGCGAGTCGCAAAGAGGGTGTCAGCGCAGTTGCTGCATTGAACGAAACAACGAAGGCATCGCCCGTGGTGCTGATATCTTGACCCACGATCGTGCCGTAGCGCGCATCGATACGATCTTGCTTCGCAATGTAACGTGTAACCAGGCCCGCACTCCAATTGTTTTGGCGATATTCCAGATTCAGCGTTGCGTCGAGCGGAGGCGTCTGAGCCAGCGCAGTATTGTGGGTGTCGTTGCTGCCTCGAACCCACGCGATGTTGCCTTTCAACGACCAGTTCTCAGAGAGCTCACCTTGGAAGTCCGCTTCAAGCCCGTAACGCGTGGCATCGATGTTCCCGCTGCAAACAGTCGACATCATCCGTGTAGTGCAGCTTTCGAGTCGTGAGCTTGGCATCATCCCCGAATAGACCAGAATGTAGTCGTCCACCTTACCGAAGAACCCCGAGACAGAGCCGGACCAGCGATCTTGTCGCCAGACGAAGCCCATATCCAGCTGTTGAGTGGTTTCTGGATTGAGCTGGGTGTCTAGGTCGAGAGCCGCGGAGCTGATGGCCTCCCAATAGTCGAGCGGGCGCTGGGTATAGCCAAGCCCAAAATAGGTGGTTACAGAACCGCCACGTAATTCGTGCTCAAAGCGTGTGAATGCGGCCGTTAGAGTCTCATTTGCGTTTACCGGGCTGGTGAGGTCAAGGCGCTGAGCTTCCCAATCGTCTACTCTAAGCCCCGATATCCATCGCGTTCCTTCGTCAAATTGGTGTTCGAACTCACCAAAGACGCCGAAGATCTCGGTTTTGAGGTCGACCATGCGTGGCTTGCTCGAAAAGGCGTCGGCTGCGGCTTCGGTCGGGCCCATCCCGCTGCGATTGGTGTGTTCGTCTTGCTGCCAGGTAAAGCCCGCCGTCAAAGTCTGATTCTCGGCCAGTGCGAAGTCGATCGAGACTTTTGCGCCGTCAGTGGTTCGGTCTGGATTGCTGCTCATGAACATCATCATGGGCGGCTTATCGCGCAGGCTGTAGTTGTCCATCACATGATCGATATAGGTGTGATAGACGCGAAGCTCTGCGTTTTGCAGCAGCTCGGAAATCATCTTGTGTTTGGCCGTAATGCCAAAACTTTCGCGATCAAAAACGGATCCGTCCATACCGCGGTCAGCGTAAGCCGCCTCAGCTTCGCTTATCGTGTAGTCTAGCGAGAGTTCAGTGAGCGGGGTGGGCGTGTATCCCAATGTGAACACGCCGCTTCGGCGTTCATACGCACTGTGTACTTTGACTCCTGCGCCATCTTCATAATCATCGGCCTCAGCGTGGCTCAAGGTTGCCTCAATGAAGCCTTTTGCGTTTGCAGCTCTAAGGTCAGCTAGAGCGTCGGTTCGCCCCCAGGACCCGGTCATCAAGCTGGTGGTGCCACTGAAGCCCGTATCTTGCTTTGATTCATTTTCAAAAAGCACGACGCCAGCAGAATGCCCGGCGCCATGGGCGACCGTTTGAGGACCTTTAATAACGGTGACTGAATCATAGGATTCAGGGAATACATAGGCGGTAGGGGGATCCATTCGGCTGCCGCAGCCGCCATCGAAAGACATACCATCCAGTACCACGTTTAAACGCGATGCCACTTGTCCGCGTAGCACGGGGTCACCACTGGTACCGCCTTTGCGGATTACGTTAAACCCGGCAACGGTTTTCAGAAAAGCCGCGCCATCGTTGGCCGGTAAAGGTTGTTGCGGGGCTTTTGCATCAATAGTCAGGGTGAGGGGCGCTTCCATAGAGGGCGCGGTAACGATGACTTCTTCGTTAACCTCTGCTGCAAGGGTGGTGTGCGAGGCGACTACAATAGCCAAGGCTAAAGGGCGTTTGCGCATGATTCTTCCTACAAAACCGAAAGCGCGTATTGTAGTTACCTCGATCGATTGCGCCCTGTGACAAATGCGCGCAGGTCAGCGGTATTCGGCTTCTAAGTCCAAGAGCCACTGCTTTAGTTCAAGGCCCCCGCCGAAACCTGTGAGCGAACCGTTTTTACCAATGACGCGGTGACAGGGAATGATAATCGCAATCGGGTTGCGGCCATTGGCAGCTCCCACCGCTCTTACCGCTAAGGGTCGGCGGACATGATTAGCGATATCGGCGTAAGAGCGCGTCTCACCGTAGGGGATGGCTTGCAAGGCATCCAGGACGTCTTTTTGAAACTCGGTGCCAGAGGGTTTGAGTGGTAGCTCGAACTGCCGGAGTTTGCCGTCGAAAAACGCGTCAAGTTGCTTCATGGCGTCCACAAATGGAGATTCAGATGCCTGCCAGTGAGGGGGCGTTTCTCCGACGATAAAGGCATTGGGGAATCGAAGCTCTGTGAGTGCGTGGCCATCGCTGGCGAGCCGTAATATGCCGATCGGAGCGTTGTAGTAGGTATAGAACATGGGCACACTCTGCTTGGGTGAGGCTTCAGTATAAAGTGCGCAAGAGCGCGATGCCTTAAATCAATTTAATCAAAAATTTGCGAAACACGTCATGGGTGGTCAATGTCCTTAAAATACGAAGACGTACAAGCCGCGCTCGATGCTTTAGCGTGCGATTCCGCGGTAATTGACTCAGCTCTGAAACAGGTGGGTTACCCACCTGAGCGAACGGGTTCGCGCGATGAAATGTCGCTGGCCCGTATCATTGTGGGCCAGCAGCTCAGCACCAAAGCCGCCGCCTCTATTAACAAGAGGCTTGCAGATCTCTTGGGTGAAGAGCAATACGCGAAAATTCCGAAACTAGAGGACGAAGCACTCCGAGCTGTCGGGCTCTCTCGCCCAAAAATTCGCTATCTTCGCGCTTTGACTGACGCCGTTTTAAGGGGTGCGCTGCCCTTCGATCAGTTTGACACGATGACGGATGGCGAAGTCGTCGAATGCTTAACGGCACTACCCGGATTCGGCCGGTGGTCGGCACACATGTACCTGTTATTCAATCTTCAAAGGCCCGATATATGGCCTACGGGCGATTTAGCTGTGCGCGTGGGTGTGAGTCGTATGTTGGGTTCGAGTGAGCGTTTGAGCGAAGCCGAGGTGGAGCAGGCCGGTGAGGTGTGGCGCCCATATCGCAGCGCGGTCGCGCTGCTGGCCTGGCATTTTTATTCCAATGCGCCTGATATTTAGTCTGGCGAGTGGCTGAGATGTTCCGCGTGAAAGCGTAGGTGATCCTCTATAAAGGTACTAATAAAAAAGTAGCTGTGATCGTAGCCTTCCTGCCGGCGAATTAATGCGTGAAAGCCCGCATCCGCGCAAACTGCTTCAAGTTCATCGAGTAAGAGTTGTTCCTCTAAGAACGTATCAGCCGTACCTTGATCGACCAACATGGGTAGCTCCGGAGCCCCTGCTTCAATCAGAGCGCAGGTGTCGTACTTTTCCCATTCTTCTTCGTCATCGCCTAAATAGTGCGAAAACGCCTTTTCTCCCCAAGGGCAATCCATAGGCACGCAAATGGGTGCAAAGGCGGATACCGACTGGTAGCGGTTGGGGTTTTTGAGTGCGATGGTGAGAGCCCCATGGCCACCCATCGAGTGGCCGGATATCGACATGTTGTTGGTATCCACCGGAAAATGCTCGTCCAGTAACTCGGGTAGTTCCGACACAATATAGTCGTACATTTGGTAATGCTCAGCCCAAGGTTCCTGCGTCGCGTTCACGTAAAAACCCGCGCCGAGCCCAAAATCGTAGGCGCCTTCTGGATCATCAGGCACATCCTCGCCTCGCGGTGAGGTATCTGGAGCGACTATGGCCAAACCGAGCTTTGCCGCCATCCTAAAGGCGCCCGCTTTGGTCATGAAGTTTTCATCCGTGCAGGTTAGTCCCGATAGCCAAAAGAGTAGGGGGACATCGCCTTCCGCTGCCGCAGGCGGCAAGAAAATCGCCGCAGTCATGGTGCACTGCGTAGCGTCCGACTCGTGCGTAAATCGAATGTGCTCACCACCAAAAACCCGAGCGCGGGAAAGGATATTAATCATAGAGCACCACCGAGCGAATGCTCTTACCTTCGTGCATAAGGTCAAATGCCGTGTTGATTTCCGAAAGCGGCATAGTGTGGGTAATCAGGTCATCGATATTGATTTTGCCTTCCATATACCAGTCCACGATTTTGGGTACATCGGTCCGGCCTCGTGCGCCCCCAAAAGCCGTTCCGCGCCAGGAGCGCCCGGTTACCAGCTGGAAGGGTCTGGTCGAGATCTCTTGCCCGGCCCCGGCGACACCGATAATACAGCTCTGCCCCCAACCCTTGTGGCAACACTCTAGGGCATCGCGCATGACTTTAACGTTGCCGATACATTCAAAGCTGTAGTCAACGCCGCCGCCCGTCATTTGCAGGATGTGGTCGACTAAATTTTCGCATTCGGCCGGATTCACAAAATCGGTCATGCCAAAGTGGCGCCCTAAGGCTTCACGGTCGGGGTTTAGGTCCACTCCGATAATTCGTGTGGCGCCGACCATCTTGGCGCCCTGAATCACATTTAGGCCAATACCGCCCAAGCCAAATACCGCGACGGTGGAGCCCGGCTCGACTTTCATGGTGAAAGCAACCGCCCCGATACCGGTGGTAACCCCGCAGCCGATGTAGCATATCTTGTCGAAGGGTGCGTCATCGCGAACTTTTGCGAGCGCGATCTCAGGCAGGACGGTGTAATTAGAAAACGTTGAACAGCCCATATAGTGCAGAATGGGGGTGCCATCTAAACTGAAGCGGCTGGATCCGTCTGGCATAACACCTTGGCCCTGAGTAGTCCGAATCGCCTGACACAGGTTCGTCTTTGGGTGCAGGCAGAAGTCGCACTCGCGGCATTCGGGCGTGTAAAGCGGTATCACGTGATCACCCGGTTTGAGCGAAGTGACGCCTGCGCCCACCTCAACCACAATGCCTGCACCTTCGTGCCCTAAGATCGCGGGGAAGGCGCCCTCGGGATCGTCCCCCGACAAAGTAAAGGCATCCGTATGACAGACGCCGGTTGCTTTGATTTCGACCAAGACTTCGCCCGCTTTGGGGCCCTCTAGGTCGACATCACAAATTTCAAGTGGGGCTCCGGCCTTGAAGGCTACGGCGGCTTTGGTTTTCATTTGGTTCCATCCTGACTTGCGCGTAAAAGTGTGAAAAATACCTAAATTTTTAGTGTGGCGCTATCGATATGTGCTTCAAACTCTGAATTGTGCGATGGAACGCATAACATTGAAGGAGACCAATATGAAAAATCTACGCTTAGCAGTTATGCCTGCAGCAATAGCAGCATTGACTCTCACGTCACTTAATAGTGTCGCGCAATCAGAGGGCGAGGAGGTAATGCTTGAAGAAGTGCTTGTCACTGGATCTCGTATAAAACGCCCCGACAACGCCGACTCTCCAATGCCTCTGGTTACTTTGGGTGAGGAGCAGTTAGAGCTTACTGGCTCTATTAACGTGTACGATATTCTCAATGAGATACCGCAAGCTGGGTCTGCGGGCTCCACGAGAGGGAACAGTAATTTTACTGTTGGCAGTTCGGGCATTAATACGGTTAACTTGAGAGGCTTGGGGGATTCTCGCACCCTGACACTGGTCAATGGGCGACGTTGGGTTCCTGGTATTCCCGGGACTTCAATTGTTGATTTGAATTCTATTCCTGCGGACCTGATCGAACGACTAGAAATCATTACCGGAGGTGCTTCTAGTGTTTATGGTTCGGACGCAGTTGCGGGAGTGGTTAACTTAATTTTACGGGATGATTATGAGGGCGTCACTGTTGAAGCTATGAGTGGGGCTTACAACAAAGGTGACGGTGATACGAATTCCTTGTCATTAACGGCGGGTTCAAATTTTGCTGACGACAGAGGCAATGCCATCATCAACTTACGGGTTGATGAGCAAGGTAGCGTTTTCGCCCGTGATAGGAAGCCATACACTGGAAATGACGTTTTTTATTACGGATACTATTATGGAGCTGATTTTGGGGCACCATATGATAGTCTAATCGATGATCCGGCTTACTCATCCTATATACCACAGGGCCGTTTTTTCCCTTCAGGCAATATCGCTAATGGAACTGGTCTGCTGACTTTCGATTGCTCTGAACGTAACGATTATCGAGTACTCGCATCAGACCAAGTAGTGGACTACTCGGCTGCGGGCGGCGGCGCTGCATGTGGTTTTAACCGAACGTACTTCAGGCAACTCGAGGTGCCAGTAGATCGGAAAAGCCTCTACTCCAAACTTACGTACAAGTTTTCTGACGAGCACACGGGTTTTAGCGAGCTGAGTTTTACATCGGTTGATAGCGTTTCTGCGCTGGAGCCGTTCCCGATGTCGTCTGAGGACGTTTTTGGAGGTCTCGGGACTTTTGGATACCACTACGAAAACCCATTTGTACCTCAGGAGATCGCTGACGCTGCGGT
The DNA here is from genome assembly GCA_030427335.1 of Gammaproteobacteria bacterium. GTDB lineage: Bacteria > Pseudomonadota > Gammaproteobacteria > Pseudomonadales > Halieaceae > Aequoribacter. Next base: position 7,405 of record JAUHWV010000042.1, read on the forward strand.
TGCGGCGAATCAGGGGAACCCCGACTGGAATGGACATATTCCATTTATTCGTCGTTTGGAAGAAATTGGTGCTCGTGGCGCTGAGAATACGCGCGAAACTCTTCGTGTTGCTTTTGGTACTGAAGGGACAATTTTAGGTCTAGACTATGATTGGTATTACCAATACGGAAAGGCTACGAGAGACCAGCTGAGCGGCGGGCAATTCAATGCGCTTGCGTTTAGGGAAGCACTCAACGCAGAAAAAGATATTACGGGCAATATCGTCTGTGCCGACCCCGTGGCACGTGCCGCGGGGTGTGTGCCGATCAATTTGTTTGGGATCGGGTCGATTACACCCGAGGCGGCTGACTGGGTCCGGTACCGACCGAGTACTACATCGGAGCTAGAGCAACGCGTTTTTGCATTAAACTTCTCGGGTGACTTTGAAGTGCTAGGAAGAGATATCTCATATGCATTTGGGTTCGAGCGTCGTGACGAGCGCTCAGAAGATGTACCCGATGACCTTCAGCAGAAAGGTCTCCACGGGGGTAACAGAATACCTGCGACCTATGGATCTTTTGATGTCGAAGGTATATTTGTGGAGGCGCTTGTTCCTATCGTCGAAGGAGTTCCTTTCGCTGAGAGTCTTACGCTTGAGGCTGCTTATCGACAAGATGATTACTCTACAACAGGAAGCGTTAGTGCATCCAAGTTCGGTCTTAATTGGATGCTCAACGAGCAGTTTAGGATCAGGGCGGTACAAGCCGAGTCCGTTAGGGCCCCGAGTATTGACGACTTATTTGCAGGGCAGGCTCAGACGTTTACCTCAATCGCTGATCCATGTGCTGGCGTGGGAACGGCGTCGGAAAGCGGTTTAGACCCTGTTGTAGTTGCTAACTGTCTGAGCATTGCAGACGTTGCGGCCACCGCCGCGAGCGGTACTTATGATCCTGATACAGGGCAAATTGAGCCGGGCTTTTTCTACACTCAACCCGACATCCAGGGTATTTCAGGATTTGTTGGCGGTAATCCCGATCTTGAGGAAGAAACCGCTGATACCCAGACTCTTGGGATAGTGTGGACGCCCCCGTATTTAGAAGGCTTAGTCGTATCTCTTGACTATTACCAGATCGAAATTGAAAATGTAATAAGCTCTATTAGCGCTTCCAGGCTGATTAACACGTGCTATGAATCTACCGACTTTGCTAATGAAGCTGCTTGTAACGCTCATGAACGTTTCCCGGGGACTGGCAAACTTCGCTACTGGTATTCATATGGTATAAACCAGTCTGCCTATGAAACTGAGGGTTATGATCTTTCCGCACGTTACACGTTTAATTCATTAGGGTTTGTACCCGGCCAGTTGAACGTGAATGCTATTTTCACCAAGCTAGATAAAAATCGTTACGATGCAAGTCCTAGCGCAAATGACGAGTTTGATTATGCGGGTGAAGTAGGCTACAACGAGGAGAAATTAAAGCTCTCCCTCGTATGGGCGTATTCTAATTGGTTAGTATCGGTGGATTCTACCTATTACGGAGAAGCGCTTGACGATGTTGGCCAAGCACCCAACGCATATAGCCTTAATAAGGTCGACGCTATTACTTATGTAGATCTCCAGGCTCGGTATTCAATGGACGATACTTGGTCGGTTTATGTGGGCGTCGATAACGTAACTAATGAGCAACCTCCTTTCTGCCCGACATGTAAAAATGAAACTACCCCTGGGTCCAATTACACAGGGTCGCAGTACAGAGTGTGGGATAGCAGGTTTACTTACGCGGGTATCAAGTACCGGTTTTAGTAGTCATCCATTTTACTAAGTCAGGAGCCCTCGGAGAAATCCGAGGGCTTTTTAATGAGCGGGGCGATAGTCCTATAATCACTCTAGAGAGGCAGTATCATGTTAGTGTTGAACCATATATTCACTCTAAGGTTTGGTACTATGAAGTTAGCAGTGGTAATAATACCTGCTGGGCCTGAAACTCAACCGAATCCTTGGTAGGTTTAATGGTCAGTTTTATATCTAGTGCTTTTCTGAGTAAATTTACATTATCGGGCAGCACATTCGCGACCGACATGGTTTCCACAATATTGAAAATCAGGCAGTACTCAACGAGACGGCACTTGATTTCCCAGGAAGCGCCTAGGCTTGTTTCAAACTTGATGTGCTTCAACACTCTGTGTTGCGGGGTTACTCTCGGGATGGTGTCTCGCCCGATTGGAGGGATAGAGAGCTAGGTGTTCGTTTTTGGATGTGCTTTATTCCAATATAGGTCTCATACCAGAGACCTCACTTTCGGCGTCAATTTATCCCGCAAGGAGTAATATAGCATGCCCGCCGCCATCAAGGGCCAGCGTAAAGCTCTGCCGCCCGGGAAGTCCTTGGTATTGAGCGCAATTAGAGGGTTAAGCATTTCGCTATCGCCACCGATCGCTCGAGCGATGGCACAGCCAGAATAGGTGCCCATCGACAAGCCGTGCCCTGAGAAGCCCTGTGCAAAAAAGATTTGCTCGTTTAGCTGCCCTACATGCGGCAGGCGGTTACGCGTTATGGCGAGGCGGCCGCCCCAAGCGTGCGTAATCTTAATGTGCGCTAATTCGGGGTGGCGGTTCAGCAGATAGGGTCTTACGAACTTCGCAATATCATCTGGAAATCGTTCGCGGTAGGTTTCACCCCCACCGAATAAGAGCCGCTTGTCAGCAGAGAGCTTCCAGTAGTTCACAACGAACTGCGAGTCGGATAGCGCCAAATCGCTCCGTGTAATCGACAGCGCGGTATCCTGATTGAGCGGCTCCGTTGCGATCATAAAGTTGTTGATTGGCATAATCGAAGAACCAATCTTTGGATTGAGTTGGTCTAGATAAGCGTTGCAGGCAAGAATGAGGTAGTGAGCACTTACATTGCCCTCGGGCGTTTCCAGAATGAGCTTGTCAGAGCATCTGGCAATATTGCGCAGCGGCGTGTTCTCATAAACTACGGCGCCCAAAGTTCTAGCCACCAAGGCAAGACCCTGAACGTATTTAAGTGGGTGTAGGTGCAACGCGCGGGTGTCCTTTATGCCATCGGCTACTCCTTGGGCTGAGGTCTCGAACTGCACTTCATTGTGGCTAAGATAGCTAATAGAGTGATGGTCATAATATCGCTGGAGATGTTCTACTTCGGCTTTTAGGCTGTCCGTTAAGCGCGGAGAAGCTGCCAAAAATAAGCTGCCACGCTTGAGCTCACATTCTATTTGAAACTGCGATATGAGCCTTTCAACTAAACTGACGGATTCGAGGCCCACTTTCCAGAGCTCCTGAGCTTTGGCTAAACCGAACCATTCCTCAAGTATCTTTTGGCCTCGACGCTGGCCAACGCTTACGTGGCCTCCGTTGCGACCAGATGCACCAAACCCGATGGTTTTTGCTTCGATAACCACTACCGAGAACCCCAGTTGCCGCAGCTCAATCGCGGCAGAAAGTCCGGTTACGCCGGCTCCAACAATGCAGACATCGGCGTCTACCACGCCTTGCAATCTGGGCGAAATCGTTGGGATTTCGGCCGAATCATGATACCACGAGATTGGGTCTGGGTTGTGCATTTCTATTTTTGTCGCGATGAGGCATCTTCGATACCGAAGTTATTAGATTATCAAATAAATTATACTGATAAGATAATTTGATAATTTAATTCGAAACCGAAACCGAAACCGAAACCGAAACCGAAACCGAAACCGAAACCGAAACCGAAACCGAAACCGAAACCGAAACCGAAACCGAAACCGAAACCGAGAACCTTGCCGCTTCGCTCAACTAAGGATGTTGGATGTCCGGTTGCTCTTAGCTGAGTGCTAAAAATACTTCCCTCTAATATGGGCACAGTGCACAATCGACGGCATGGACACCGAACTACTGCGCACCTTTTTAGAAGTTAAATCGACTCGTCATTTTGGACGAGCGGCTGAAAATCTATTTATTACTCAAGCCGCGGTAAGTGCTCGGGTCAAGCAGCTTGAGAGTTACTTCGGTGCGCCGCTTTTTCTGCGTGACCGCCATAACATTCAGCTGACGACTGAAGGTGAACGCTTAGTGCCTTACGCTGAGTCCATCTTGATGTCGCTGCTGCGCGCACGTCAGGATTTCGCTCTGAGAGATGGTGGAGATCTGCGGCTTCGACTTGGAATTCGGCACGGTTTATGGGGTGATTTGTTGCAAGATCGTCTCGACTTAGTCCACGAGCAGGTCGGTGAATTAAAGCTGCAAGTGGAGAGCTTGACGCACGATATGATCATTAAAAAGCTGCGTGATCGAGTTATTGATGCCGCACTGGTATTCGATGCACCCACTGCGCCTGAGCTTTCCGCTGCAACCGTTGGCGAAATGCGCTTACGCCTGTTTGCACACGAGAGTATAGCTACACTTGCGGATGCCGTCGTGAGTCGCTACGTCTATATGGAGTGGGGTGGGCCTTTCGCGCGTTTTCACATGCGGCATGTGGTTAAGGAGCCCTTGCCGTCTTTTCACACTAACTTGGTTGAAGCTGCAATCTCAGAAATTAAGCGAAGAAAGGGCGCCGGTTATTTGCCCGTATGCTTGGCAGACAAGTTGGCGTCTGAGTACATTTTCGAAGTGTCTGATGCCCCCTCATTTAATGCGCCACTGGTGCTCTTGACGCCGAATCAGGCCAAAGCAGCGCCTTTGATTAGAGCGCTGGGTCAGGCTTTAGCTGACGTCCAGCTATGACTTATATCGCACAAAACCGGATCAGCGTTCCGTGGCACACGAGCGCGGTGCTGAGATGCTCCCACTCAGCTCTGGTTTGATCTGATCGTCGTCTTGATTTTGTGAACCGGCACCGGTGCCTGTGATCGACTGGTTGTTACTATCGCTGGTGATCGAGCTGCCATCGAGGGAACCATTGTTAACCTGCTGAATTGTGTAGAGCGTTTCGCGATAGAGCTTCAGTTGTTGCTCTTGGTTGAGCTTTGCCCTTTGTGCAAATAAGCACGCTTCAAATAATAAATCACGCGTCACAAGGACGTTGGGATTGCGACCGCCCAATGGCAAGCGCGCGTGTGCATTGCCTATGCTGTCGGATGTCTGGCTGTTGTCATAATTTACAAGGGTAATGCCGAGGGAATCCGATTTGCTATCGCTGAAAGCGGCATCAGGTGGGGGGGCTACGCAGAACTCGGCGCCACTCTACCCAGTGCTGACGTTAAAATCGCCGGCAAAAAATTTCGGTACAGGGAGCCACAAAATCGAAACGCATCCGACCCTGTTTGAGGAAAAGCTCTCAATCGACTTTTGATTGTAGAGCTGTGAAACGAAAAAGCCCGCGAGTCTGACGCGGGCTTTTTATTTACATAGGTGCACTAAAGGCCAATGAAGCCTTGGCTCACGAATAACACGATCTTCGAAGCCTAGGCTGGGCGCCCTCAACTATAAATCATCGAAGCGTAAGTCGTAGTAACCCAGTTCGTCACGCAAACGTCGCTCTTCCATTCTAAGCTCCGCTCTACGGCGTTTCTCTGCTAGTTGCTGCTTTTCGCTCATCCCGTTAAAGGCGGAATCAAGATCGTCATTGATATCAATGTCATCGGTATCGAAATCGTCGAGATCGTCGTTGTCATCATTGTCGTCATGCTTCGCCATATATTCCACACTCCAACTGGGTGAGCCTCATTTTCGCGCAATATCACTCAGGCCCTGCGGGCTGTAAAACAAAAAATTCTCTTTTTTACGATAAAAATATTTTATTTAGAGTGGGGGCGGCTCACTCGGCGTCGTGCCTTGGTAGTTGCGCCAGATTACCCGATCATTCCTTGATCCTAATGAGCCGCCACCCATCTATGTAACTGCAAAGCCTGTGCCAGATTTAAGTTGTACCAAAACAGCGGAAATAGATCGTTTTCTAACCAAATCGGGGTGAATCAATGACCCTAGCGGGTATTTTTGGGCACGCTGTAGGTATGTAGGCATGTACCGTACGTGTACGCGGACACGTACGGTGTCGCAACACATTTGGGATCTAAAGCATGCGGACGATACGATCCGCGATTTGGCGAGGGCTTTCGTTAGCCTGTTCGCATTTAAGCGTGATTGCTGCCCATCGCTTGTAAATGGGCGTTCGCAGTTCGTAGATATCCTCGTAACTTTGATTTGGGCCACGGGTGATACCTCTAGGGCCATCTCGAGCGACTCGTGCTTTCAGAATCTCGAGCGGGACATCAAGATAAATCAGGGTCCCAAGATCTTGCAGGTGCTCCATACCGCGTTGGCTGTATATCACGCTGCCGCCCGTCGCGATGACACTGTGGGTGGCTCTGAGTTCAAGAAGCACCGCTTGCTCGAGCGCCCGGAAAAAGCCTTCACCCTTGTTATCCATGATTTCTTGCAGCGACATATGTGCTTTACTTACCAAATCATCGTCTGTGTCTCGAAACGCATACCCCAGTTGCTTGGCGAGTGCGCGACCCACCGTGCTTTTACCTGCGCCTGGCATACCAATGAGAATTATGTTGTCGGTGAGCATCCGAGAGTCTAAGTTTGGTGAGGAAAACCGTAGTGTACTAGAGCACAGGTCCACATTAACACAACAGCCGATGGCTTATGGCGTTATAATGAAAGCCGATTTTACCCTATCAAGCCGACCCATCGGTTGAGGATATGCATTATGCTTAAGAGCGTCGCTTTGGAATCTTGGCATTTGGCCCAAGGCGCAAAATTGGTTCCGTTCGCTGGATACAACATGCCAGTTCAGTATCCCACCGGCATTTTAAAAGAGCACCTGCACACGCGAGAGGCCGCCGGCCTATTCGACGTATCACACATGGGGCAGGTGGTCGTGAGCGGAACTGAGGCATGCGCTCAGCTTGAGAAACTGATGCCCGCAGATTTGGTGTCCCTTCCTGTCCACAAGCAAACCTATTCTTTGTTAACCAATGCAAAGGGCGGCGTCATCGACGATCTGATCGTAACGCGGTGGTCTGAAACCGCATATATGCTGGTGATCAATGCGGGCTGCAAAGATAAAGATATCGCTCACATGGGCCAACACTTGCAGGGCGTAGATATCCAAGTGCTGGAAGACAGGGCACTACTGGCCCTACAGGGTCCACAGGCTAGATCGGTATTGGCCGATGTATTACCTGGCATCCAAGGTTTGGTCTTTATGACTGGCATCTGGTCGAGCTATCGAGGCGAGGCGGTATACGTCACTTGCTCGGGCTACACGGGGGAAGATGGCTTTGAAATATCGTTGCCTAACGAGCTTGCCGAAGCCTTTGCGACCGAGCTCTTAGGCGATGACCGCGTATTGCCCATAGGCTTAGGGGCACGCGATTCGCTTAGATTAGAAGCGGGTCTGTGTCTGTACGGACATGAGTTAGACGAGGATATATCGCCTTTGGAAGCCGGTTTAAAGTGGGCTATCGCGAAAGCGCGCCGCAGCGACGGCGATCGGCCGAATGGCTATTTGGGAAGCGAGTTAATCAGTGCTGCGTGGAATGAGATGCAAGCCAAAACGCGCGTTGGCCTGAGTGTTATGGGTAAGCGTCCGGTTCGCGAGGGTGCTGAGGTATTTGATGTAGATAATAAACTCGTTGGGCGTGTGTGCTCTGGGGGATTTGGTGCGACTCTGGGTGCTCCGATTGCCATGGCCTATATAGAGCCGAGTGTAGCCGCGATCGGGTCAAGCTTGTTAGTCGATGTGCGCGGTAAGCTTGTCGAGGTTGAAGTGGCCAAAATGCCCTTCGTTGCGCAGCGTTATTTCCGCGGTTAAACACCAGCGGAAAAGATAACAATAAGGAAACCGTATGACCATACTGTACAAGAGTGCGTTTGAGTTAGCTCGACTCATCAAAGCCCGTGAGCTGAGTTCGGTTCAGGTCGTCAATTTTTATCTTGATCGCATAGCTCGATTTAATTCCGACCTCAATTCCGTGATTGCGTTGGATGAAAAAACGGCCTTAGCTCGAGCAGAAGAAGCCGACA
>JAUHWV010000251.1 GCA_030427335.1 Gammaproteobacteria bacterium
CCCAGAACACACCTAACGCTTGCCGATCGCCTGCGTCAGCTCATGTTATCTCAACCGGCGGCGACCGTGAGCGAAGATATGCTTGCCAGCGCTATGTTTACCTCGAAACGAACGATTGCACGTCGCTTGGCTGCCGAAGGAACGAGCTACCGTCAAGTTCGTGACGCGACTCTAGCCGAGCTCGCCACGCGTCACCTGCAAGAGACCAACCTCTCGACTGAGGCTATTGCAGCCATCCTGGGATACAACGATGTTGCGAATTTTCGCCGAGCGTGTCGGCGATGGTTTGGAATGCCGCCAAGCGAGGTCCGGGCCCAAGCGCCCGGCACCTTAACGCTAACCGACCCCAGACTTAATGGGAAAGGTGGCCGTTGACTGCCCCATCTGGATTAGCCGCAGCAAGATCGACGTAGGCACCGACGTTAACGACCTGTGTGTATCCTTCTGCCTGTAGCATGGATTGCGCGATACCGGAACGGTTTCCGCTTCTACAATAAACCGCGATAGGGGCGTCTTTATCCAGCCCCAGCGCGGCTACGCCCTCGACGATATCTTCGTAGGGAATATTTAACGCGCCTTCTACATGGCCAGAAGCGACCTCTTCCATCGTACGGACATCAATCACTACGGTTGGACTCGCCATCATTGACCAAGCTGTCTTTGCATCCATTTTTTTTGCTCCACATGCGTATAAGAAAAAACTCGCCAAAACGAGCGCGACAATTCTACGAGAGAAGTCCATTCGTTTCATTAGCGGTTGCGCCCCAATCGCTCATGCGCATCGACCCAATCGTTCTTGCGCGTTTCTTTGTCCGTGCGAGTCGCGGCAGCCAGACTTAGCTCTCCCGCAACCACCAGCGCTGCGGCAATCTCTGCAAACTTCATCGCTTTGTCCTTACCCCAACACCCCATAATTTCAAGGCATTCACGCTGTGTCGGTAAGCTCGTTCCACCCCCATAGGTCGCTACGATCAGCGCGGGCAAGGTAATCGAGTAGTAGTAGTCGCCGTTGCGCGTCACCTTGTTGTAGGTTGTGCATTGATTCGATTCACCAATGTTGGCGATATCCTGCCCCGTGGCCAAATACAAAGCCGCCAACCCGTTCGCCGGATGCGCTGCATTATTCGACGAATTGGTCAATAAAGCCGCCAAGGTGCTTATACCCTGCCCATAATGCATCGCCTCTGGCGTGACGCGCAGGTGCTGCATCATAACTTCCCGAGGGATAGTGATTTCGGCTGTCACACGGCGCCCCCGCCCCTTCAGCAGATTCACACTCGAAGTCCGCTTTTCAGTATCAAATGAACCGCTTAGCAGGTAATGAGACATATGCGGATTTTGTTCTCGGATCCACTCACATGCAACGAAAGTGGCGCGGCTGGTCATATTCTGCCCAGCAGCGTCTCCCGTGCTGTAATCAAACCGCGTGTAGACCATATTATGCGCGTGGTAACGTTCGATTTCGTTAAGCTTCCCGACCGAAGTGGTGGTTTCTGCTTTTGCCTTAATTTGAAGAAAGTTCTCATCTAGCCATCGGGTAAAGTCACGCGCTTCACGCCCTGTTTTAAATACAAAACACGGCGCTCGCTGCATGACCACATCTGTAACCGTAGTTAATACACCGCCGCTTTCGCGAATCACCTTCATGCCGCGGTTATAGCTGGCGAGCATAGTTCCTTCGACCGTCGCCATGGGTACAAAAAACTCACCCTGTGCGTATTCGCCGTTAACGAGTAGAGGCCCCGCAATACCCACTGGTATTTGCGCCACTCCGAAGAAATTTTCGATATTGCCAGACATGCCGTGCGGGTCAAACGAATACTGTTTCGTATGATTGAGCTCTGCCCCTGTTTGCTGCTCTATGAACGTCTGGCGCGCCTCGATGATATCTTGGCTGTAGTCGTCTTCATTGGAACGGGGTATTTTGGTACTCATTGGATTCTCCAATCTTCACATAAAACGCTACGGTAGCAGAAAATACTCAAAGTTCAAACCGAATCCGTTTGCCCTGCCTAAAGCCCTTCTGTACGATGTAGCGCTGTTCGTTGAGTGGGTTTGAAATGAACATCTTACATGTCTTTGTTTTTCTTTCGTGGTCGGTGCTAACGTCAATTTGCGCGGCGCAAGCTCCCTCCTCTGCCCCTGATGAGGACACGCCTTGGATTCGCGAATACGCGACCCTGAATACCGCGTCTCCTGATCAAAGAATCGACTTCCTTGAAGATGTGATTCGAAATCCTGTTTACGCTAACGATCTGACCACACAAATCGATGCGCGCGTCAAAAAGGCGACAGAAAATCGCAACATCGGCAAATTCCGCGAGGCGCTGATCGATTTAGAGGCCGCGGATAAAATCGCAGCCAAATCGGCGGATCCTCGCCGACAAAGGTCCGTCGCGTTCGCTAGAGGCACAGTGCACGCAGAAAGCGGCAAGATCGCGGACGCGATAGATGCGTTCAATTCTGCAAACAAGTTTGCTGAAGCCGAGGGCGACAAAAACGGTCAAGCAGCTGCACTGAATGCCCTTGGCGTGGCCTACTTGTTCTCCGGAAACCAGAATCGCGCAATCGATTACTTCGAAGACTCATTAGAGGTTGCGGTCGCACTGAATGATCAACACGCCATTATCACAGCTAAGGGAAACATCGCTAACGCACTTGGGGAGCTAGGAAAGTTAGAAGAGAGCCTACTTCAACACCAGCAGGCCTTGGAGCTCGCAAAAGATCTCCAGGAACCCAATCGTGTGGCTTACCAAACGGCAAACGTATGTGATCGCCTTAATGATCTAGAACGGCTTTCCGATGCTGAAGGCATCTGCGCCGAGGCGCTGGAAGTGGCGACACAACTCGGGCATCGACGACTGATCGGCGGCGTATTAATGACCCAAGGAGAGTTACTTCTAAAGCTCGGGCGCGCCGATGCATCGCTTGTTGCTCTCGAACGAGCGCAAGAGATTACTGGTATGAACGCTTTCGTTCTTGACGACGAGCTAGCCGAGGCCCTAGCGAAGACACACGAAGCTTTGGGCAACTACCGAGAAGCCACCGAGTTTTG
>JAUHWV010000252.1 GCA_030427335.1 Gammaproteobacteria bacterium
AATACTTTAGCTCGTTTTTCATACTCTTCCAAAGTAATGACGGGATACGCCACGTAGTGCTTCGGATGTTCTACTCCTTCAGGCGCCTCATCGTAAGGTTCACGCATGTAGGCTGTGCGACCTTGGGGAGAGCCATCGAGCATGAACTTGATACCACCGACTCTGAAGCCATTGGTGTACGCTGTCTCGTTCCTGAATGCAGTCAGCTGCTCCAAGCTATCGCCGTTTCCGACCGGGAAAGCCACCAAGTCGATGGGGAGCGGCTTTTCCTTCGCGAGATTGCGAAACTTTTCAACCAGCACCGGATTCGCACCACCCTCTTGCACTGTGGTGAGGCCTTGCGATGTGTGTTCCTCTATCGCACGATCAATTGTCTTCGCAAAAGCAGCTATGTCGTTATCATTAATACTGCTCATACCCGAGCGAATAATGTACGTTGCTTTTTCTTCCAGAACACCATTAGGGGTTTTGCCATCGCTGTCACGCCGTATCACACCACCCTGTGGATTTGGGGTCTCAGAGGTTATGCCAGATCGATCAAGCGCTTTGGTGTTGGCGACCATTAAATGACCCGAAACGTGAGTGATTGCGATAGGTATTTCGGTGGACACAGCGTCGAGATCATGGCGTGTTGGATGTCGCCCCTCCGCCAAGAGAGAATCGTCATAGCCGAAGCCGTACACCCACTGATCCGACGTAACCTCGCGCTCCTCAATAAAATCCTGGATCGCCTGCTGAAGCGTCGCAATATCTTTCGTCGTGCCCACCGGCGGAGGATTCAAGTTCACCATATCCGCCATTGCACCAACGAACGAAAAATGGCCATGAGAATCGATGAAGCCGGGGACCAGTGCACGATCACCTAGCTCGACAACGTGAGTATTTGGCCCAATTCGTTTACTGAGTTCCTCTCTGGAGCCCGTTGCGACGATGGTATCACCAATCAAAGCAACAGCGGTCGCACCCTCTGTGGCATCATCCATCGTGATGATGTGATCGCCTAGGAATACCGTATCAACCGGATTGACGACCTCTGCGTCCTGCGCGCAGCCAACCAACCCAAGCATCGCCATGCCTATAATAGTTCGTTTGATCATAGCCTACCCCAACCTATCGTTTTCTTTCATCTCTTTGACGCTGCAGCGTCGATTCGATTTTAATTGCATAATAGAACTAATAAGACGAACTCCGCAAGGCGCTTTGTTTTGAAGTACAATGAGCGCACAGCAATGATGGGGATTACCGTGAAGCTCGTTTCGTGGAATGTGAACGGCATACGTGCCGTAGTTAAGAAAGATTTTCTGGCGTCTTTTTCCAAGCTCGGAGCCGACGTACTGTGTCTGCAGGAAACCAAAGCGCAAGATGACCAAGTGCTTGAGGCGCTTGCTGAACTCGAAGGGTACACCATCTTTAGCAACTCAGCGGAGAAGAAAGGCTATTCAGGAACAGCCATTATCACCAAAAAACAGCCACTGAGCGTAACGAAAGACATCGGCATTGCAGAGCACGATACCGAGGGACGCGTTCTGCACGCTGAGTACGCCGATTTTCATCTCGTTACCGTGTATACGCCGAACTCGGGGAGCGAACTCAAACGCCTACCCTACCGCCAAACCTGGGACTCTGCCTTTCTCGCCTACCTGAAAAATCTAGAACAAACTAAGCCTGTTTTGGTTTGCGGTGATTTGAACGTAGCACACCAAGCAATTGATTTGGCTCGCCCAAAACAAAACTACAACAAAAGCGCGGGCTACATGCAGGAAGAAATCGATGGAATTGAAGCGCTGATAGACGCGGGTTTCAAGGATACTTTCCGCGAACGTCACCCAGAGACCGCCAAGTACAGTTGGTGGAGCTACCGAGCCGGTGCTCGAGAAAAGAATATCGGCTGGAGGATCGACTACTTTCTCTGCTCAGAGGGTTTTTTGAGCACTGTCGCTGACGCCGAAATTCACAACGATATTTATGGGTCAGATCACTGCCCCGTTTCGGTGACACTGGGTTAGGCGAGTCACTTTGCGTAATTGCGCGGCACAATCATAACGCGGCCTGAGGTCTTTACTGCCTCAAGCCTCAGAAGCTCGTTGCGTCAAGACCAGCAATACAAGAGATGTGTTCAACGCTAGAGGCCTAATGCCTGCTATCCAATTCGCATCGCGCTGCAAACGCGCTACTCAAGACTGGCAAGCATTCTCAACGCTGCGATTGTTAATCCAATTTAACCCAAATAAGATCCGCTTCGGCGCTCAAAATCATGCCTGTTTGGGGTAAACTACAACCATATTCCGCATCAACATAGGATCCAGCATGCAGACACCGACAACGCTTGGCGAATTTATTATTGAAAGTCAGGCCGAGTATCCCGAAGCCACTGGTGCTCTCACCTCACTCTTCTCCTCTCTTCGTCTCGCGGCAAAGGTCGTAAACCGAGAAATCAATAAGGCCGGGCTGGTGGATATCGTGGGCGCTGCAGGCAACGAAAACGCCCAAGGTGAACAGCAGCAAAAGCTGGACGTATTCGCGAACGACAAGTTCAAGACAGCGCTTGCTGCGCGCGGCGTCGCATGCGGCATTGCCTCTGAAGAAGAGGATCACTACGTCACCTTTGATGAGGGCCATAACAAGGATGCCGACTACGTGGTACTGATGGATCCACTCGACGGCTCATCCAACATCGATGTAAACGTGTCCGTAGGAACAATATTTTCAATCTACCGACGCGTCTCCCCAGTAGGCTCCCCGGTAACGCTTGAAGATTTTTGCCAGCCGGGTAAGGACCAAGTTGCAGCGGGTTACATCATTTACGGCTCGTCCACGATGATGGTGTATTCCACGGGGAACGGTGTCAATGGATTCACCTTCGACCCAAGCCTTGGCGTGTTCTACCTCTCTCATCCAAGAATGACTACACCAACCTCAGGCAAGACTTATTCCGTTAACGAGGGGAATTACATTCGATTCCCCTCTGGCGTTAAAAAGTACATTAAGTACTGCCAAGAAGAAGATTCAGCGAGCAACCGCCCCTATACCTCTCGCT
>JAUHWV010000253.1 GCA_030427335.1 Gammaproteobacteria bacterium
CTTTGGCGAGATCACGTTGCGACAAATTGGGATTTGACTCCAGTGCACGCATTACGCGGAGCTTTAGTTCATCTTGAGGCATAGGCTTACGCTTGCTTTAGGCAGGCTACCGCAGGGCATGCTCACTGCAACCCTGTTCAACGGTTGAACATCATATCGAAATTTCGTTTTTTTTGCCAATGATTTAGTAATATTTTTTAGAGTTCAAAAAAATAGGCATTTATGGCTTCACCAAAGCCGCGAAGGAATTAGTTAGACACTGGCCCCACGAAAAATCGGAATTGGGCATCACATTTAGTAACTTGTCGTTACACAACCGAGAGTTTAGCGGCCTAACTGCAGGTGTTGGGTACTCGCTGGTTGGGATACCCTTTACAGTAACGATGTACTCGCCCAGCCCAGACTCGCGCGCCATAGCAAAGATCGCCTCTGCAAAATCCGCCCAAGTCGTGTAGCCGCTGGGTACGGCATGATAAACCCCCGCCGGAATTTCTTGATTTACCTGCATATAATCGACCATCTGAGCTGTCACATCAGCGAGAAATTCTGCCGAAGTCGGCGTTCCAACTTGATCATTTACCACCCGCAGCTCATCGCGCTCCTTGCCCACCCTAAGCATCGTTTTTAGGAAGTTATGACCTGAATGGGAATACACCCAAGAGGTTCGGAGAATCAGGTGCTTTTGACACAATGCCTGAATGGCTTCATCACCTGCCAACTTGGTCTCTCCATAAACATTCAAGGGCGCAGGGACTGAGGCTTCAGTGAATGGCTCGGTGCCAGCACCAGAATACACATAGTCGGTTGAATAATGGATAAGCCAAATATCTCTGTCCGCACAGTACCGCGCAAGTTGCTCTGGCAATAAAGCATTAAGCCCGTAGGCAGCATCGGGGTCGGTCTCGGCGCAATCTACCTGAGTCCAGGCGGCGGGATTTACAATCAAATCAGGGCTGTTACGCTCCAAGTACCGCGCTACAGCAGATGCATCTGAAAGATCAAGCTGAGTCCGCGTTGGGTAGATCACGCGCCCCAGCCGCTGTAAGGGGCGCAACAAGGCAGACCCCACCTGACCGGTTACACCCGTTAGCAGAATCTTCATGGTCAACATGCACCCCAATTACTAACCTTGATAGGGAGAAGTCTATCATGCGGATGCGCTGGTACGCACACCAATGAGCCTGCCCAATTGACACCAAACACCAAAGGCAACCCACTTAATGACCGAGATTCAGACACTGCAACGCACCAATCTGGAGCAACAAGCGCACCGTAATAGCGCAAAACTGTTCGGGTTCCCCGAAATTTAGGCTCGCAAATCAGAAATCCCTCGCGAAATGCCTGAAATCTGTGCAAAATCGCGTTGGCATATTAATTGCTTTTGTACTGGCAGCGATTTTGAACCGTGACACCAACTAGGTTGCCAAGGGTTCACATAACCGCAACTAGGCAATCAGCCCGCAAACAACGGAGGAAACACCATGTCAGAGCATACTCTGAAACTAATCAAAGAAAGCGAAGCGCGCTGGGTAGACTTGCGCTTCACCGATACCAAAGGTAAAGAGCAGCACGTAACCATCCCTGCCAGCGAAGTCGACGAAGACTTCTTTGAAGGCGGCAAGATGTTCGACGGCTCGTCCATCGCAGGCTGGAAAGGCATCAACGAATCCGACATGATCCTCATGCCCGATGACGCCGCTTCCGTTTTAGACCCATTCACCGACGATGCTACTGTCATCGTACGTTGCGACATCATTGAGCCCGACACCATGCAAGGCTACGATCGCGATCCACGCTCAATCGCGCGTCGCGCGGAAGAGTACCTGAAGAGCACCGGCATTGGTGACACCGCATTTTTCGGTCCAGAGCCTGAGTTTTTCGTGTTCGACGACATCAAATGGCACGCGGACATTAGCGGTGCTGGCTACACTATCAACTCAGAAGAAGCGGCTTGGGCTTCCAACCTACACTATGACGGCGGCAACACCGGTCACCGCCCTGGCGTGAAAGGCGGCTACTTCCCCGTACCACCTGTCGACTCTCTGCACGAACTCCGTGCTGCGATGTGTACCGCAATGGAAGAGATGGGCTTGGCAGTCGAAGTACATCACCACGAAGTGGGCACAGCAGGTCAGTGTGAAATCGGCGTTAAATTTAACACCCTCGTTAAGAAAGCAGACGAAGTGCAGATCCTCAAGTACTGCGTACTCAACGTAGCTCACGGCTTCGGCAAAACAGCGACCTTTATGCCCAAACCCCTGGTTGGCGACAACGGCTCTGGTATGCACGTACACATGTCGATCGCGAAAGATGGCGCTAACACCTTCGCGGGTGACGGCTACGCAGGGCTGTCAGAGACCGCTCTTTACTACATCGGCGGCGTTATCAAGCACGCTCGCGCATTGAACGCGTTCACTAACGGCTCAACCAACAGCTACAAGCGTTTGGTTCCGGGCTTCGAAGCACCGGTTATGCTGGCTTACTCAGCGCGTAACCGCTCTGCGTCGATTCGTATTCCTTACGAGCCAAACCCCAAGGGCAAGCGTATCGAAGTTCGCTTCCCCGACCCAACTGCGAACCCCTACTTGGCTTTCGCTGCCCTATTGATGGCGGGTCTGGATGGAATCAAGAACAAGATTCACCCTGGCGACGCAGCAGACAAAGACTTGTATGATCTGCCCGCAGAAGAAGCGTTGGCAATCCCAACCGTTTGTTCTTCATTGGGTCAAGCGCTTGAGGCATTGGATGCAGACCGCGGCTTCTTAACCGAAGGCGGCGTATTCTCTGACGATATGATCGATGCTTACATCGAACTCAAGCAGCAAGACGTGACTCGCTTGAACATGACAACTCACCCCGTTGAGTTCGATATGTACTACTCTTGCTAAGCAACACTTAGCTACGAGAGGCCCGCTTGGAGACAAGCGGGCTTTTTTAATGCTGACACACCAGGACGGCTCTGCTAACCTGCAATTTAGTTGCACTGTAGCCTTCAACCCATGCGTCTCTTTATTTGCTCGCT
>JAUHWV010000254.1 GCA_030427335.1 Gammaproteobacteria bacterium
TTGAGGCTTGTAGATATGCTTTGGTAGCACGGCTATTTTATCGTCGACACGATCGGATAAGCGGTAAACAAACCCTTGGTCCTCATTAAACAGGGGGACGCCAGTGAGTGAGGCGGCCTCGAAAAATAGGCCAATCTCTGCACGAGTATTCCCATTTTCGATTCGACGCAGAGTACTTCTAGCGATACCTAGCCGCTCGGCTAACTCACTCTCTGTCATGCGTTTGCGCTTCCTGCCGAGCTTAATAAGCTTGCCAAGAAGGCCTACAGCCTCGACGGTGTAATTCGTGTATGTGCGCTTAGATTTAGACAAGGGATCCTCCATTTAGCGGAAATAGTGGGGCCCGAGCGCATCTTTGTCAATATTCTGACTCGTTTATAAGTCTTTTAACGTTTTTTGATTTATAAATGACTCAATTAAGCCGTATCGATGCATTGCCGTTGCAGGGCAAAGACGCGGCAGGGTCAGTCGAATGCAAAGAAAAGTCTCTAGTATTTTCTGTTTGAGCTACTGTCGTCAGCGCACAATGCTAGTGTAGCTGTGGTCGTTGATGAAGCAAGGGGAGTATTTTCTCCACGCGATGGCGCCCGATGGTTGTAGGTTCTGGCCTCAACTATGGTGACTCGGCGCCGGCTTCGGTATACTTCGCGCCTTATATTCAGCAAGAGTGAGCCATAGGGCTTGCGTCTGGGGCAATTTGTCGATGAACCTCGAGTTATTTTTACAGTTTGCAGCGCAGCAGTGGATTCTTTTTGCCGCTCTAATCGTTCTGATCATTATGTTGATCCGACACGAGAGCGCGCAGGGCGCGCAAGCCCTGACGCCACAGCAGTCGATTGGGCAAGTGAACAGCCATGACGGCGTGTTTCTTGATATACGTGAAGCGGCAGATTACAAGAAAAGTCACATTGCTGACAGCGTGCATATCCCCAATGCCAAATTGGGCGCGCGTATCAACGAACTCGATCACTATAAAGACAAACCCGTTATTGTTGTTTGTCGAATGGGCCAAACTGCCGGTGCGGCTAGCAAGCAATTGCTCGATGCGGGTTTCTCTCAGGTTTACAAAATGAAAGGTGGCATGATGGAGTGGGAAGCCCTGCAGCTCCCCGTGGTTACGAAAGCATGAGCAAATCGGTTACGATTTATACCACCCGTTTTTGCCCTTTTTGTGTTCGCGCAAAGCAACTGCTGAATTACAAAAACGTGGCCTTCGATGAAATAGCCGTCGATGGCCAACCGCAACTTCGCCAAGAGATGGCGCGTAAAGCTGGGCGTACCTCGGTGCCCCAAATATGGATCGGTTCAACACACGTAGGGGGCTGTGATGAGCTCTATGCCTTGGAAAGAGCCGGAAAACTCGACTCACTTTTAAACTAAGAACTGGAGGACGGCTTCATGGCCGACGAGCAAACCACCGCAGAAGCGGGAGCAGCACAAGCACCTGAGCAGCAATTTGTAATGCAGCGTATTTACACGAAAGATATTTCGTTTGAATCGCCCGCAACGCCGGCTGTTTTTCGCAAACAGTGGCAGCCCAAAATCAACATCGATTTGAATACCAAGAGCGATAAGATCGACGACGAAGGCAACTTCGACGTGGTATTAACGATCACGGTTACCGCAAAAGTAGACGACGAAACAGCATTCCTCGTTGAAGTGCAGCAGGCGGGTATCTTCTTCATTAAAGGTTTTGAAGGTGAAGTTTTACGCCGCCTGTTGGGCACTGCAGCGCCTAATATTCTGTTCCCTTACGCGCGTGAAAGCATTGACGGCATCGTTGTGAAAGGTGGTTTCCCTGCCTTGATGCTGGCACCTGTGAACTTCGATGCACTGTATCAGCAGGCATTAGCGCAAGCACAAGCTGAGCAGCAAGCCGAAGCAACGCACTAAGCGTAAGCGAACGGATTGCGCAAAAAGCCGGCTCATCGCAGCCGGCTTTTTTGTGCTGCATTGAATTTCTGTATCCAATTGGATACGATGTGGCGATGTATACGGTTAAGACCACTCCAGACTTTGACGATTGGCTTTCCGGTCTCAAAGATACACGCACTCGAATTCGTTTGGCGCGTCGGCTGGAAAGAGTAAAACAGGGTAATCTGGGCGATGTTGCATCTGTTGGCGACAGCGTGTTTGAGATGAGGGAGTTTTTTGGGCCAGGCTGGCGTATGTACTATTGTCAGCATGAAAATACTATTATCGTAATGTTGGGCGGTGGTGATAAATCAACCCAGGTCAGAGACATTGCGAAAGCCAAGCGAGTAGCGCATGCGCTGAGGAAGTGAAATATGACTAGACATTTGAGCATTGCGGATCTACCTGAGTTCGATATGGCATCGCAGCTGCGTGATGACCACGATATCGCAGAGTACCTGACTTTGGTTTTAGAAGAAGGCGATACCGATGAAGTTATTCGAGCCATTGGTTATGTAGCTAAAGCTAAGGGTATGACGCAAATCGCTAAAGATTCGGGTCTTGGGAGGGAAAGCCTCTACAAAGCCTTGTCTCCAGGAGCCAAGCCGAGGTTTGAAACGATATTGTTAGTGCTAAGAGCTCTAGGGGTTAATTTAATAGCGGCGCAAGCTCAGCAGCAAGCCGAAGCAACGCACTAGACGTAACCGTACGGATTGCGCAAAAGCCGGCTCATCGCAGCCGGCTTTTTTTATGCGCTAAATTTTCCGGCGCTGGCACATGAGCTCAGTTCGGTCGGCTTCTGTGTATCGACGTGCGTGCTCTATGCTTAGTGTATCCACTAAGGCGAGTTGGGTGCGCTATCTAAGGCCTTCGAACCCCGACTGTCTGAGTGCCTCATAAAGAATCACAGCGGTCGCATTCGAGAGGTTCAAACTGCGTGAATCGGGCATCATAGGAATACGAATGCGTTGCTCGGGTGGCACCGAGTCAATCACGCTCATAGGTAGGCCTCGTGTCTCGGGGCCCATTAGAATGATATCGCCCGCTTGGAAGTGTGCATTTGTATGCGGCCGAGAGCCTTTTGTGGTGCACGCAAAAACCCGT
>JAUHWV010000255.1 GCA_030427335.1 Gammaproteobacteria bacterium
ATTCGCAGCAGGTGTCGCTGTGCTCGCTGCAGTCGCGAGTGCGGAGTCATTGCATCGCCCTTTCACGTACGAACTTCCGTTTGACGGCAGCCCTTCTGGTATATGGGCTTTGAATGTCGGTGGTGGCGCTTTCCAAAGCGTAAACGGATGGTCCTATCTATCCGATGATTGCTCGCTTGAGTCGATGAGCGTCTGTGGCGTGCTAGACAGCGTTGTTGGCTCGCAGGAAGGCGCTGTTTTTGAATCGTTCAGGGAAGGCCCACAAACTTACCGTCTAAAAGTCGCTGAGGGTACGTTTGCCGTGACTTTGTATTTTGCAGAGCGAGCCGAAACCGAAGAGCGAACCTTTGATATCAAGTTAGGAGATAAACACGCTCTACAGGCGTTCAACATCCCCAAAAATCGCGACGGAATGACGCAGGCCGCTTTGGCGCGAACCTTCCCGGGCATCACTCCAACAGACGGAGAGCTCGTAATCCGATTAAGCGGCGCCGATAAGCCTTTACTGTCGGCCATTTTGGTGGAACGAGAGACCCAAGACGCCCACGCGGGAGTGCTTCGATGGGCGGACGAATTTAACGGGTCGCAATTGGATTCTCGCTATTGGTCTGTCGACCTATGGCCTGCACGAAAGGTGAACGACGAGGATCAAGCCTATGTCGGAGATCCTTCATCGGTGCGCGTGGAAAAGGGTCGTCTGATTTTGCAGGCCAACAAAGTCGACGCAGAGGAAGCGAAATATCACTCCGGACGCGTTCACAGTCAGGGTAAGCTGGATTTTATGTATGGGCGTGTTGATGTCCGTGCCAAGCTCCCGAAAGGTCAAGGCGTCTGGCCGGCAATTTGGCTATTGCCCACGCACCCCTATCGCTACGCCACCTTGTGCGATGCTCGGGTGAGTGATTGGCAAGGTAATGGCAATTGCGATGCCTGGCCCAATTCTGGCGAAATTGATTTGATGGAGCATGTCGGTTTTGAGCCCGGAATTGTGCACGGTACGGTGCATACCAAGGGGTATTTTTGGGTTCACGGTAATCAACGAAAAGGCAGTGTAAAGGTCGATGGTCTAGGTGAACGCTTCCATGTTTACAGCTTGGAGTGGAGTCCGGATTTTATTGATATGCGGGTCGATGGTGTGCGCTATTTCCGCTATGCACGCGAGGGTGACGATTGGAGTCAGTGGCCGTTCGATCACTCGTTTCACTTAATTATGAACCTAGCGGTTGGGGGTATGTGGGGTCGCGCCGGAGGGCCAATAGACGACTCTATATTCCCGCAAGCACTGGAAATTGACTACGTTCGTGTTTATGAGCAAGACGCTCGGGCACGCTAAGGTACGGATAGAGAGGTAAGAGATATGCGAGGCAAGCCCTCATTTTTGACTTGGGTAAGTGCGGCCGCATTGGCCGTATCCCTGCCGGTTTCCGCAGCAAAGACCCTAATTACGCCAGAGGTAGAAGCTCGAGTCACTGAAATTATGGGCGGGATGAGCTTGGAGCAAAAAGTCGCCCAAATGATTCAACCCGAGATTAAAAGTGTCTCGCCTGAGGACGTTCGGGAATACGGTTTCGGATCGATCCTAAACGGCGGCGGTTCTTTTCCGGCTCAAAATAAGCATGCGACGATTCAAGACTGGGTCGATTTGGCCGATGCCTTCTACGAAGCATCGGTAGATACCAGTCAAGGCAACGCGGGCATCCCAATTATGTGGGGTACAGATGCGGTACACGGTCACAATAACGTCCTTGGAGCGACGATATTTCCGCATAATATTGGTTTGGGCGCGGCTAACAATCCGAGTCTGATTGAGGCTATTGGAGCGGCCACTTCGCGAGAAGTGCGCGCTACTGGAATCGATTGGATCTTTGCGCCGACGGTTGCGATCGCCAAAGACAATCGCTGGGGGCGCACTTATGAAAGTTACAGCGATCGCCCCGATATTGTGCGCGACTACGCCGAAGCGGTGGTGCGCGGTTTGCAGTCGGAAAATATGGTGGCTACGGCAAAACATTTTGTGGGTGATGGCGGCACCTTTCGAGGTATAGACCGGGGTGACACACGTCTTTCCCTCGAAGACTTGCTAGAGGAGCACGCGGGTGGCTACGAGACGGCACTTGAAGAGGGCGTTATGAGCGTAATGGCCTCTTTCAACTCGTGGAATGGCGAAAAAATTCACGGTAGCAAAACGATTTTAACCGATGTTTTAAAAGATCGAATGGGTTTCCAGGGCTTTGTCATTTCCGACTGGAATGGCATTGGAGAGGTCAAGGGGTGTTCTAACAGCGACTGTGTTCAGGCGGTCAACGCCGGTATGGACATGATCATGGCACCCGAGGACTGGAAAGAACTCTACTACAATATGCTAGATCAGGTTCGCGCTGGTGACATTCCAATGTCTCGGATCGATGATGCAGTACGCCGGATTCTTCGGGTCAAGGCTCTGGCCGGTATATTGGATAAACCACTCCCCTCTAGCGCGGTTCCAGATGCCTCGATTATTGGCACTGCAGAACATCGCAAAATTGCCCGCCAGGCGGTACGTGAATCGCTGGTTCTTTTGAAGAACAACAATCAGGTTTTGCCGCTGCGAAAAGGGCAAAACATTTTGGTGGTGGGAAAAGCCGCAGACGATATCGGGCAACAGTCTGGTGGTTGGACGATAACCTGGCAGGGAACAGGCAACACGAATGACGACTTTCCTGGTGGGCAGTCGATTCTTGACGGCTTACAAACTATCGGTAAAGAAGTTGGCGCCTCTGTTTCTTACAGTGCATCGGGCGATTACGATTCGAAGCCTGATCTTGCCGTCGTTGTGTTTGGAGAGACACCCTACGCAGAAGGGCAAGGTGATATTGACAGTCTGAACTACGGTGCGGCAGACATGACGAGTTTGGCGTTACTGCGGAAGTTACAGGCTGAGGACATACCAACCGTTTCGGTATTCTTAACGGGGCGTCCTATGTGGGTTAATGCGGAACTCAATGCCAGCGATGCCTTCGTGGTGGCGTGGTTGCCC
>JAUHWV010000043.1 GCA_030427335.1 Gammaproteobacteria bacterium
GATTAAATTCACTGAATCACCCACATCAAGTCCGAGGTCTATCGCTAGGAGGCGCCCTAGCAATATGCCGGATTTCGTGTTCCCCTCAATCATTTCTGGCAGGAGCCAGGTCTCTGGCGTCTCGACGCCCACGCCCAAAAAAGCACTGACTTTACCACCGCGTTCGGCTAAACCTTGCAGTTCGACAAATGTGGATACATCCGCTACGCGAGGATCCTCGTTCAAAGTTTGAATTAGGGGTGTGTCGATCGTAAGACCGTCGACCTCCATAACAGCAAGGTGCGGCACAACCGCCAGAATGCGCGATCTCATCTCACTATCAAAGCCGTTCATCACGGACAGTACCGTGCACATCAAAGCGACGGCTAACACCAAGCCCGTCATAGACAACACGCTTAAAAAACGCGACAAGGGCGACTGTTCTGGCGTCAGTATCTGGCGTATGGCCAGACTAAAATACAGAGATCTCAGCACGCCAAGTCAACCAAGCGACCGTGGTGCAAATGACACTGACGATCCGCTTGCGCCGCTATCTGATTATCGTGCGTAACCAGAACAAAGGCAGTCTGCCGCGAGCGCTGCTGAGCGATAGCCGCCATAACCAACTGAGCGGAATCAGAATCTAAATTGCCCGTCGGTTCGTCCATAAGAACCACACTGGGGCCCAACACAAGAGCGCGCGCAATCGCCACCCGTTGCCGTTCCCCACCCGAGAGCTGAGAGGGCCGATGCCCCTGCCTCTCAGACAACCCAAGTTCTTCGAGCTGAATTCGCGCTAACTCATTCGCCTTGGCCGCGGATAGCCCCCCAATGCGCGCAGGTAAAGCCACGTTTTCAAGCGCATTGAAGTCCTGCAAGAGATGGTGAAACTGATACACAAAACCCAATTGCTCGTTGCGATAACGGCACTGAGCCGCATAATCCATGCTCTGCCACTCGCGACCACTCAATTCGATAAGACCACTATCTGGTTTATCCAAGCCACCCAGCAAATTAAGCAAAGTCGATTTCCCTGAGCCAGAGGCCCCAACGATGGCCACCATCTCACCGCGTGCCAGCTCAAAATCCAAGTGATCAAGTACCTGTACTCGTCTGTCGCCATCTGAATATGACTTGTTAACACCCGAGCAAGACAAAGCAACTTGGCTCATAACCACCTCTCTGGGGCGACGGATGAACGCAATGAGCGGGTATTTTTAGTATCCGAATACGAGCCGGACCTCCGCGCCACACATTTACTCATAACGCAAAACCTCGGCGGGTAAAATTCTGCTCGCTCTTAACGCAGGGTATAAAGATGCCACACAGCTTAACACCAGAGCACTCAAACCCACCCACATCAAGTCTGCGATTTTCAGTTCACTCGGTAACTCGCTTATAAAATAAACGGAGGGATCGAATACACGAAATTTCAGAAGTGTCTCGACAAACGCCACGATAGAGGGCAAAAAAGCCGCTATAGCGGCACCCACTGTCAAACCGATTCCGATCGCCAACCCGGACATCAGGATCCCTTGAAAGACAAAAATCCGCCCCACCGACATCCGAGATAGTCCCATCATACCCAAGACCGCGATATCGCGCCGACGCGAGTGTACTGACATGGCCAGCGTGGCAATGAGGTTGAAGGCAGCAACAATAACCACCAAAAACAGCAGTACGCCCACCATCCGCTTCTCCATTGTAATCGAGGCAAACAGCGTGCCTTGCGTCTGCGTCCAGTCAAGCACTCTAAACTGAGCTCCCAACATCGCACCCAAATCGCTCGCTATATCGGGAGCCCGCCACATGTCCTCAGTTCTCAATTGCCAACCGTCAAAGCTACGCCGGAACAAACGTTCAGCCGTCTCGATGGATACAAAGGCGTCGGCGCTGAGTTGATTGATACCTGGCGAGAATACAGCAGCGACTCTCAACAAGCGCGTTCGAGGATACATCCCAAAGGGGCTCATCGATAACTCAGGCAACATGACCTTGATACTGTCCCCCGCACCCACACCGAGCTGGATTGAGAGAGACTCACTCAAAATAAGGGCAAAGCGACCTGCACCCGGCTCACTCAGACTCGCTGCCACCGGTTCAAGCCAAGGGGAAACGGACGCAATACTGAGAGGATCGAGCCCCATCAGGCGGGCCCCAGCCACGCCATAACCGGAATCAAACAGCACTTTATCGCGCACAAAGGGCGTAGCCGCAACCACACCCGATGCGGCTTTTATTGGGTTTGGGATACTAGGGCTGATACCCGCTCTTTCGCCATCCGCTGTGCTTGATTCAGGCGCGACAGCCTCGGTGATTGCATCCCGTATAACGAATATATGCGGAACAACTGAGAGAACACGGCGTGTAATTTCATCGGCAAAACCGTTCATTACCGACAAAACAACCACCAGCGAGGCCACACCGATACCCATACCAAACATAGAAAGCACGGACACCAAACGCGCAAAACCTCGGCGCTTTACACCGAAACTGTAGCGCCAAGCGATCTCGCCACTAAAGCGCATCTATTTAGTCGATTCTGCTTCGACCGCGTCGTAGAACAGAGATTTATCTGCTTTGGCGGGGCGTGTTTCCTCTTCGCAGCGTTTTGGATCTCCGCCGCAAATTTCGCACGCCGCATCAATACCCACTGCGCCCATGCCGCCACAGCTACCCTTAATTGGTTCTCGTCCCATAATAACGCCGACCGCCATCGCTGCGACAACAAGCGCCATGAACACAAAGGCCAAAACAAAGGTTTCCATTTTTACTCTCCTGTTTCACCAGAACCGTAGCGCTCGGCAAACACACTGCTCGGAAAAGATTTGATGCCCGCCGGGGTTTTAACCAGAAGCAGAGCGGCCAATGATTCTTGCTCTGCCAATGCCAGCGCACGATCCTTACCCAGCACCAGCAAGGTAGTTGCCAGCGCATCGGCTCGCGTTATATTTTGATCCACAACGGTCGCAGAAACAACTTCATGGTGTATCGGGCCACCGGTTCTCGGATCGATCAAATGGGAAAAGTGTTGCCCGCCCACCTGAAAAAAATTGAAGTAGTCACCCGAGGTGGCCACCCCTACGTCGTCAAGGTTCAAAGTCATAGCAGCACCCTGTCGCGTGGCGTCGGGATAACGCACCGCTATTTTCCAGGCTTGACCTTTTGGGTTGAGCCCTTTTGCAAGCAACTCGCCGCCAATCTCCACCAAATAGTGCTCAACACCCTGCTGCTCTAGAAGATCAGCGAGCCTTTGCACACCATAGCCTTTTGCGATTGAGGAAAAATCAAGTTCCCTGTCCTGACGCTTAATAAGCGTCTTCATCTCAGAATCAAACATCAGCGCCGTATATCCGACCTTTGACATGGCTTCTTGAATGGCTGCGGGCGATGGAACCTCATCAGCCGTGAACTGTGGCCCGAAACCCCAGAGATCAACCAGAGGAGCCACGGTTACATCATAGGCACCGTCAGAGAGTTCCGACACGGTGATCGCTTCTGACAACACATCGGCGAACATGGCGCTGAGAACAATCGGCTCACCAACTGGAGCAGACGACACTCGGTTGATTTCTGAGTCAGCAATATAAGTCGACATCGAACCATTCACGTCGAGCAATTCTGCCTCAAGGCTCGCCTGAACCAGGTTTACATTCATTCCTTCCAGCGGCAAGAATACGACCGACCATGTTGTACCCATGGTACGACCTGTTAGGGTCTGGTAATCCGGTGATCGACTGCAGGCTGAAAGAAAAAACGCCCAGACCACAAGGCTGAGCGTTAGACTGAAGCGATTCAAGGTATTACCCGCCGAAATCATCGAGCAAGATGTTTTCGGGTTCGACACCGAGATCCGTCAGCATTTTGATGACGGCGGCGTTCATCATGGGCGGTCCACACATGTAGTATTCGCAATCCTCTGGTGCAGGGTGATCCTTGAGGTACTGCTCATACAAAACATTGTGAATGAAACCTGTCAAGCCATCCCAGTTGTCTTCCGGCTGGGGATCCGACAAGGCGACGTGCCAATCAAAGTTCTCGTTATCCGCCGCAAGCTGATCATAGTCTTCAACGTAGAACATCTCCCGCAAGGAACGCGCACCGTACCAGAACGAGATCTTGCGCTTGGAGCCTAAGCGTTTGAGCTGATCGAAGATGTGAGAACGCATTGGCGCCATACCTGCACCACCACCGATAAACACCATCTCAGCATCCGTGTCCTTAGCGAAGAATTCACCAAACGGACCATAGACTTTGACTTTGTCACCCGGCTTCAAGTTGAACACCCACGACGACATCTGGCCCGGCGGTATACCTTGGCTGCCAGGGGGCGGCGTTGCAATTCGAATATTAAACTTCACTACCCCTTTTTCTTCTGGGTAGTTCGCCATCGAATATGCACGAATAATGGGCTCTTCGATTTTTGATTCAATCTTAAAGAATCCAAATCGCTCCCAGTCGCCCCGATACTCTTCACCGATATCGAAATCAGAGTACTTAACGTGATGCGCTGGTGCTTCCAACTGAACGTATCCGCCTGCACGAAAATCGACGCTTTCACCCTCTGGCAGTCGCAACACCAACTCTTTAATAAAGGTCGCTACGTTGTCGTTGGATTCCACTGTGGTCTCCCACTGCTTCACGCCAAAGACCTCTTCGGGCACTTCGATTTCCATATCCTGCTTAACCGCGGTTTGACAGCTCAAACGCCAACCCTCGGCAGCCTCTTTGCGATTAAAGTGCCCTTCCTCGGTCGGTAGCATGGCCCCACCGCCTGACTTAACAATGCATTTACACTGTGCACAGGTACCGCCACCACCACAAGCTGAGGCCAAGAACAGGTTCGAATCTGCTAGTGTTTGCAGCAATTTACCGCCAGCGGGCACAGAGATCGTCTTTTCGCCATTCACTACGATATTGACCGCACCGCTGTTAACCATTTTGCTTCGAGCAAACAGAATGATTAACACGAGAGCGAGCACAATCGCTGTGAACATTCCTACACCAAATACTATGGTATCCATCGATCGCTAACCCCTTACAAATCGATTCCGCCGAAAGACATAAAGCCCAACGACATCAAGCCAACAGTGATAAAAGTGATACCCAAGCCGCGCAGGCCCTCTGGTACATCACTGTACTTTAACTTCTCACGGATGCCTGCGAGCGCAACAATCGCGAGCGCCCAGCCCACCCCTGAACCGGCACCGAACACGAGCGATTCAGCGAAGTTGTAGTCGCGTTCAACCATGAACAAAGACGCTCCAAGGATAGCGCAATTCACCGTGATTAACGGTAGGAACACACCTAATGCGTTGTACAAAGCTGGAACAAATTTATCTAGAAACATTTCCATGATTTGAACGATGGCCGCGATCACACCAATGTAGCTCAACAACCCCAGGAAGCTCAGATCAATATCGGGGTACCCTGCCCATGCGAGCGCACCATCGGCCAGAAGGTAGTTGTAGATTAGGTTGTTCACCGGAACCGTGATCGCCAAGACCACAATTACAGCGATACCTAATCCAAGTGCAGCTTGAATCTTCTTTGAGATCGCCAAAAATGTGCACATGCCGAGGAAGAAGGCGAGCGCCATATTGTCGATGAAGATCGAGCGAATAAATAAACTCAAATAATACTCCATTACACGCCCTCCTTCGCGACGGTATGTTTCGCCAAAGCGTATTCTGGAGCTTCCACCTGCGCTGGCTTCACGCTACGCAAAATCCAGATAAAGATACCAATCAAGAAAAACGCGCTTGGAGGCAAAAGGAGCAGACCATTTGGATTGTACCATCCACCCTCAGTCACCAACGGTAGGATCTCAATACCGAATAGTTTGCCCGCGCCAAAAAGCTCACGCACGAACCCCACGGCGAGCAAGACGACGCTGTAGCCTAAACCGTTCCCAATACCATCAAAGAAACTCGGAATCGGAGGGTTTTTCATGGCGTAAGCTTCAGCGCGCCCCATCACGATACAGTTGGTGATGATTAAGCCCACGAATACCGATAACTGCTTGCTGATCTCGTAAGCAACCGCTTTCAATATCTGATCAACCACGATCACCAACGAGGCGATAATGATCATCTGAACGATAATACGGATACTCGATGGAATCGAATTCCGAATGATTGAAATAAAGAAGTTCGAGAAAGCCGTTACGGTCGTCAATGCGATACACATAACGATGGTGACCTGCAACGAACTGGTCACCGCCAACGCCGAGCAGATACCCAGGATTTGCAGGGCAATCGGGTTGTTGTCAAAGATGGGTTTAACCACCGTGTCCTTGAACATGCTCATATCAGGCCTCCCCCGCCTTCAAGTTCGCCAAGAACGGCTGAAAGCCTTCCTCACCGAGCCAGAACTGAACCAAATTTGTAACACCACGTGAGGTCAAGGTCGCACCCGATAGACCGTCAACGCGCCAATCAGCGTCTTTACTCGCCGGATCAACGGAACCTTTAGCAAGCGCGAGGTCAACCTGCCCATCGCGATACACTTGCTTGCCAGGCCACATTGCCTTCCAACGAGGATTGTCTACTTCCCCGCCAAGCCCCGGTGTTTCACCGTGCTCGTAGAAACCGAGTCCCGCCACCGTGTTCGCATCGGCCTCGAGAGCAACAAAGCCGTACAGCGTGGACCAGAGACCGTAGCCGCGAACGGGCAAAATGATCTTGTCTATGCCCTGCTCGCCCTCTACCAGGTAAACCAAGGAATAGTGTTCGCGGCGCGAGAGCTTGGCGATATCCGCTTCATCGCTCAGCTCCGCCGAAAGCACCGGGTCTTTGGCCGACTTGCGCTGGTCAAAGGATTCGGGCGATACCGCATCGGTAAACTGACCGGTTCGCAAATCCACTACGCGCGTCGAAATGCTGGCAAATTGAGCTTCCACCGTTTGGCTCGGGTCATACAGGCCCGCCGCTTGCAGAATGTTACGTTTTAAATCCTGAGTTTTATTGACTTGCTGTGCCGGCTTGAGCTGAACCGCGGCCGTTGAAACAACGACTGAGCACACGACGCACAGAGCAAGGGCGACACCGATAACTTTTCCAATGCCTTCTTTATTAGACACGTGCCAACCTCCGTTTGATGTTCGCCTGCACGACAAAATGATCCATCAAAGGCGCAAACAAGTTGGCAAATAGAATCGCCAGCATAATGCCCTCAGGGAATGCGGGGTTAACAACCCGAATCAACACGGTCATAACGCCTACCAATATACCGAAGGCCCACTTGCCTCCGTTTGTCATAGCCGACGAGACCGGATCCGTTGCCATAAACACCATACCGAAGGCAAAGCCTCCCATTACGAGGTGCCAGTACCATGGCGTTGCGAACGCGGGGTTGCTGTCGGAACCGATGATATTGAACAGACCACTCAGCAAGAACATACCGAGAAACACCCCTGCAACAATGCGCCATGAGGCAATTCGCGTCAGCAGCAAAATTGCACCGCCAATCAACACCATCAATGTACTGGTTTCACCAATGGAACCAGGGATGTTACCGATGAACGCATCAAACCATGTCCACTGCTGCGTAATCGCATCAACGCCACCCATAGCATTGAGAGCGAGAGGGGTAGCGCTGGTGTAACCGTCCACCGCGACCCAAACTGCATCCCCGGACAACTGAGCCGGGTACGCAAAGTAGAGAAAGGCTCGACCCGTGAGTGCTGGGTTCAAGAAGTTTTTGCCGGTACCACCGAAGACTTCTTTACCGATAACAACACCAAAGCTGATGCCGAGCGCCGCTTGCCACAAGGGCAGATCGGGTGGGCAAATCAGAGCGAATAAAATTGAGGTGACAAAGAAGCCTTCGTTAACTTCGTGGCCGCGCTTCATCGCAAAGAGCACTTCCCAAAAGCCGCCGACCACGAACGTCACAGCGTAAATCGGCAAGAAGTGCAGAGCACCGAACCAGAAGCAGTCCCAAAGACTCGAGGGGTCGCTGCCAGCAATCGAATACAGTATCGCGCCACGCCAGCCTTCGAGCGCGCCACCTTGTGCTGCGATGACCTCGTTGGCCTGGAAACCCAAGTTATACATTCCGTAAAACATGGCTGGGAAAACCGCGAACCACACGGTAATCATAATACGTTTTAGGTCAACACCATCACGAACATGGGCTGTGGCTTTAGTAACGTGATTTGGAGAATAAAAAATCGTATCCACCGCTTCATAGAGCGCGTACCAATTTTGGTATTTGCCACCCTCTTTAAAGTTAGGCTCTATAGAATCAAGAAACGAACGCAAGCTCACTGATTACCCCTCCTTCTCAATACGTGCCAAATTGTCTCGCAAGATCGGGCCGTACTCGTACTTGCCCGGGCATACGTAGGTACACAATGCCAAATCTTCTTCATCCAACTCCAGACACCCAAGCGCCTGCGCTGTTTCGGTGTCACCGACAATTAATGATCGAAGTAACTGGGTTGGCAAAATGTCGAGCGGCATGATGCGCTCGTAGCTACCCACTGGCACCATCGCTCGTTCAGAACCATTCGTATTCGTCGTCATAGCCAAAGGCTTCGCACCGAAGAAACTCGTGAAATAGATCCCCATATTGGAGTGACGCTCAAACCCAGGCGATAACCATCCCATGAATGCACGATCGCGGCCTTCTTTAATAACGGTCACCTGGTTGTGGTAGCGGCCCAGGTAGCTGGTTGCACCGGTAACGGCACGACCACCCAGCACAGAACCGGATATGACACGATTCTCACCGTCGTTCATCTCGCCGGCACACAGCGCGGTAAGATCGGCGCCCAACTTCGTGCGCACAAGTCGCGGATTGCTAACTTGAGGACCTGACAATGCGACTACGCGATCGCTGTATAAAGTGCCATCCAAGAACAGACGCCCCACGGCAATCACATCTTGATAGCCAATGTGCCAAACCTGCCGCTGCAAGCTACTGCCTGTGAGCATATGAATGTGTGTCCCAGCAAGGCCAGCGGGGTGAGGACCATGGAACACGACCGACTCTACATTAGCGCTATTGCCCGTTGGGATATCGACTCCAGACGCAGTACACACGTAGGTCTTACCCGTGGTCAGCTTGGCCAGCAGATCCACGCCCAAACTGAAAGCGTCTTTTTGCTCTGCAATCACAACGCTTGGATCGGCCGCCAAAGGTTGCGTATCGATCGCCGTCACGAATAGAGCGAATGGCTCTGAATTAACTGCGGGAACCTTGCTAAAGGGCCTGGTGCGCAACGCCGTCCACAAGCCGCTAGCAAGCAGTTTGTCCACCACCGCTTGACGATCCAACGCTCTTGCTTCGCTTGCCGAATGCGAACCAAAGTCGACCGCATCATCACCGGCCAGATCAATGACGACCGATTGCAGCACTCGTTTAGCGCCACGATTGATCGCACTGACCACGCCCGACACGGGGGCAGTGTAATGAACGCCTTCGTTCTTTTTATCCGAAAAAAGCACTTGGCCACGCTTAACAGTATCGCCTTCGCGGACAGCCATTGTGGGTTTCATACCGTGGTAATCAAACCCCACCACACCCACACTGCGTGGCGCGGCGATAGAATCAATGGACTGCGAAGGTTTACCCTGAATCGGGATGTTCAGACCCCGCTTGATTTTGATCATCTGAGTATTCCGTGGGAGTATCAACTTACAGCAAGATTCGCTTGGGCTCAAAGCAAGGCACCCTGCTCGAGACAGCGGATCGCGTTTATTTCCGCGGCGCAGTATAGCGGATGTGACCCCCTCTTCGCCAGAGCCACATCCGTAATAGAGGCAATTTATACGCTCAATTATCCTTCGGGTATTTTTTGTACTGAATTCCGGCCATTTGCTCCAAAATTCGATGTACCTGGCAGCTATAGCCGAACTCGTTGTCGTACCACAAGTACAGCACGGCCT
This sequence comes from Gammaproteobacteria bacterium, assembly GCA_030427335.1. GTDB lineage: Bacteria > Pseudomonadota > Gammaproteobacteria > Pseudomonadales > Halieaceae > Aequoribacter. Next base: position 9,873 of record JAUHWV010000043.1, read on the forward strand.
GTTTACCGTTCACGATCGTAGCTTGAGCGTCATAAATGCAAGCATGACGTGAGCCAACAAAATCCGAAGACACAACCTCTGACGAGTTTGAGTAGTCGATCTGTTTGCGCAAAGGGCTGTGCAGCGCCATTTCTCGCATAAACTCGTTCATCTCGTCACGCGTTGTCTCGGTCTTCAATGTCAGATTCAGTATCGCCATCGACACGTTTGGCGTGGGCACGCGAATCGCATTACCCGTCAGGCGACCATCCAGATGCGGAAGCACCTTGCCAACCGCCTTTGCCGCACCCGTCTCCGTAAGCACCATGTTGAGTGCAGCGCTTCGACCTCTCCGCTCTGCCTTGTGGTAGTTATCGATCAAGTTTTGGTCATTGGTATAGGCGTGAACCGTTTCAACATGCCCCGCTGCGATACCAAAACGGTCATCCACCACCTTCAAAGGGGGAACGATCGCGTTAGTCGTGCACGAAGCGGCGGAGATAATTCTATCGTTCTCGTCAATAATATCGTTGTTCACACCGGCAACGATATTTTTGAGATTTCCTTTGCCAGGGGCAGTCAAGACAACCTTGGCTACGCCTTTACTTTTCAGGTGCTGCGACAAGCCGGCCTCGTCACGCCAAACCCCGGTATTGTCTACCACGATCGCGTTATTAATGCCGTATTCTGTGTAATCAATCGTGCTCGGGTCATCAGCGTAGATTACGCGCACTTCACTGCCGTTCGCTACAAAGCTCTGACGCTCTTCGTCTACCCGAATGGTTCCGTTAAACGCACCGTGCACTGAGTCTCGTCTCAGCAGACTGGCGCGCTTAACCAAATCATTCGGTGCCTTGCCACGACGCGTCACAATAGCGCGCAAACGCAGACCTTCACCACCGTCTGTTTTATCGATCAAGATTCGCGCCATCAAACGCCCAATTCGACCAAAACCATAGAGCACCACATCCACTGGCTGTGCTACCGGCTTGTCCGTTGCACCGACCAAATCACCGACAACCTGCTCTACGTATTCCTCGATTGATAAGCCTTGACCCTCACCTCGATCGTAGTAATTTACCGCGATGCGTCCCACATCAATGTGCGCAGGCCCTAAGTTCATTCGAGCCATTTCTTTGATGATCGGAAAAGTTTCAAATTCAGAAATTTCGTTCTCTTCAATCTGCCGGACGTAGCGATGGGTTCGCATAATATCCAGCACCGACTGATTCACGATCGACTTACCGTAGATGTAAGTCTTTACGTTTTTCTCACGAGCTAAGGCACCAACCAGTGGGATCATCCCCTCGGCTAGAGCCTCTCGCTGCTTCCAATCACCGAAGTAATCGTCGGGGCGTTTCCGTTTTCGACTGTCTTCCATATTGAGTCCTATGTCTGTCGTTTTAAGATAACTATTTTTATTATTGTGCGCGCATTATCCTAGCAAGCGCTCGCACGAAGCAAGCAATTCCAGGCCACACTGGGCTTTAGTCTAATTCGGGGCTAAACTTGTTTACCTTGACCTAATACCTGAAAGCGCCCTCTGGGCTCTCGAGTCTGTATGTTTTCACATTTAATTTCTTCTTCTCCGTGGCCCGAAACACCCGGAACTCGCACTGCCGTTGGCCCTTTCTACGGCAGCTCTGAAGCGCGCTGCGTTGCTGAACTCGCCGCCGCGCACGACAAGCTGGTCGTATTTGTTGCCGATACCAGTAACGCTATCGCACTCGAGCGGGAGCTCCCTTTCTTTTTAATACATGAAACCGAAATTCTGAGCTTGCCGGACTGGGAGATCCTGCCATACGATCATTTTTCACCTCACCAAGATATCGTATCGGAACGCATTCGAACCCTTTACCGACTACCCAGCGTCAAACGCGGTATTTTGATCGTCCCCATATCGACAGCCATGCATCGCCTCCCCCCGACAGATTATATCGCCAGCAATGCCTTACAGCTGAAAGTGGGCGACACACTGGACGCACTGAGCTTTCGCGACCAACTCACCAAAGCGGGATACGCCTCGGTCGATACGGTTTATGAGCATGGTGAGTTCGCATTACGAGGCTCTATTCTCGATGTCTTCCCCATGGGCAGCGATTCGCCCTACCGTATCGATACTTTCGACTCAGATGTCGACTCGATTCGCACCTTTGACCCTGAAACCCAGCGCACACGAGAAACAATCGAATTAATCGACTTACTGCCCGCGCGTGAATTCCCGCTAACTAAGACGGCACTCAACCGGTTCATGATGAATTGGTATGAATCGTTCGATGTAGATCACGATTCCTGCCCGATTTATCGAGAGGTGCTCGCTGGTCGAGTGCCCGGAGGTACCGAATATTTTTTACCCCTGTTCTTCGAATCAACAGCGAACCTCTTCGACTTCCTTCCGGCCGATACCGCCGTCGTAACTATTGGGGATCACTACCAGGCCAGTGAACGATTCAGCAAAGAGGTAGCAGAGCGCTACGAAGAATACGGTGTAGATCCGCGCCGCCCGCTGTTGCCCCCAAATCGCATTATCCTGCCCACGGATCAGTTCTACGGCGAGCTCAAGAAATTTTCTGTACTCGAATTGCGCCGCAATCCGGATGCGCCCGTTCATTTCCAAACGAACAGTAAAACGTTGCCCAATCTCGCCAGCGAGACAAGTGGCTCACCCGTGGATAAACTCGCTGAATTTTTGGCATCGCACACAGCAGGAACACTGCTGGTAGCCGAGAGTCCCGGACGACGGGAAGCCTTGCTTGAAGCCTTACAAAAAGTGGCGCTAAAACCACAACCTTTTGATGACTGGCAAGCTTTCGAAGCTAAGCCAGCCCATTTTGGTATCGCTACTGCGCCGATAGACCGCGGATTTTATTTTGGGCCTGATGCGCCATGCCTTGTCGCCGAAGCACAACTATACGGACAGCGTGTTGCCCAGCGCCGACGCCGGGAACAAAGCAGCGCCAATAATGAAGATGCATTTCGTCATATCAACGAACTGACAGAGGGAACGCCGGTTGTCCACTTGGAACACGGCGTAGGCCGTTACGCAGGGCTGCAGACGCTGACTGTCGCCGACGAGACCAATGAGTTCATAACGCTTTTGTACGCCGATGAGGCCAAGCTCTATGTACCGGTGGCATCGCTACATCTCATTTCGCGCTACGCTGGAGCCGACAGCGACTCTGCCCCAATGCATCGTTTGGGTTCCGAGCAATGGGAAAAAGCGCGACGCAAGGCGAGTGAACGCGCATCCGATGTCGCAGCACAATTACTCGAAGTTTATGCTCGACGGGAGGCCAGACAAGGCTTCGCTCATCAAATCGACCCTCTCGAATACGAGCGTTTCGCCGCCGCCTTCCCTTTTGAGGAAACACCCGACCAAGCTTCGGCTATCGCAGCCGTCTGTGCTGACATGAGCACTGCGAAGGTAATGGACCGATTAGTATGCGGTGACGTGGGCTTCGGCAAGACCGAAGTGGCTATGCGTGCCGCGTTTATCGCCAGCCAAAATTGCAAACAAGTTGCCGTTCTGGTCCCCACCACTCTCCTCGCCCAACAGCATTATCGTTCATTTTGCGACCGTTTTGCGGGATGGAACACCCGCGTTGCTGTGGTTTCGCGATTTAACACGGCGAGTCAGAACAAAGCGATCATGCAGGAACTCTCCGAAGGCAAGGTCGACATTTTGGTGGGTACGCACAAGTTGCTTTCGCCCGATATTCAGTTCCACGATTTAGGCCTGCTGATCATCGATGAAGAACATCGATTTGGGGTTAAACAAAAAGAAACCCTGAAGGCGCTCAGGACGGAAGTCGACATACTGACGATGACCGCAACGCCGATCCCTAGAACACTCAATATGGCCTTGGGAGGCATGCGCGATTTATCGGTTATCGCAACGCCTCCGGCAAAACGACTGTCGATCAAAACCTTCGTCAAGGAACACAACGTTGGCATGATCAAAGAGGCGATCCTGCGCGAAACACTTCGCGGAGGCCAGGTCTACTACCTGCATAACGAGGTCAAAACCATTGAGGAGACGGCGCGCAAGATTCAAGCCCTAGTGCCCGATCTTAAAATTGCAGTCGCACATGGCCAGCAGCACGAGCACGAACTCGAGCGAATTATGACTGACTTTTACCATCAGCGCTTCCATGTTCTTGTCTGTACGACCATCATTGAAACGGGCATCGACGTTCCAACCGCGAACACCATAATCATGGATCGAGCAGATCGCCTTGGCTTAGCACAGTTGCACCAGCTACGAGGGCGCGTTGGACGCTCACACCACCAAGCATACGCCTACTTATTATGCCCACCTCGCTCCGCGCTTACTAAGGATGCTGAAAAGCGCCTTGAGGCCATCGAAGCGGCTGGCGACCTAGGAGCTGGTTACCTCTTGGCGACGCAAGATCTCGAAATTCGGGGCGCTGGTGAACTGCTCGGGGACGACCAGTCAGGTCAAATCCACAGCGTGGGCTTCTCGCTCTACCTGAAAATGCTTGAGCGCGCGGTTAAAGCACTCAAACGTGGTGAGCTTCCTAATACGGACACACCGCTCGATCAGGGCAGCGAGGTTAACCTGAACAGCCCAGCGCTTATCCCGGAAGACTACCTTCCGGATATCAACACCCGCTTGATTCTGTATCGGCGCGTCGGTGCGGCTGAGACACTCAACCAGCTGCGTGACCTGCAAATAGAGATGATTGACCGTTTTGGCCTACTACCCGATGCGGTGAAGACCCTATTTATCAGCGCGGAAGTGCGAATCCAGGCGGAGGAACTCGGTATTGCCACCGTTGACATTGGGGCGGAGAAAGGGATCGTTGTTTTCAAAGATAACACCCGCGTGGATCCCTTGTCGCTCGTGCAGCTCATTCAAAAAAACCCGACCCGATTCCAGCTGGCAGGCGCCAACAAGTTAAAATTTAGTTTCGAGAACACGTCGCCAAGAGAGCGAGCAGACTTTATTATCGACCTGTGCAACCAGTTAACAAGCAAACACGACGCAGTATGATATTGAATTCCTGGCTCAGAAGCGCTCTAGGTATCCCTTTGTTGTTGGCATTGACCCTTTTTTGCGCCTCATTACAAGGACAGGATGAAACGAACGATACCTGGTTCCAAGTCGAAGTACTTGTGGTGCAACCCACGAATCCTGAAGCCTTGTTGGCTGAGACATGGGATCTACAACCAACACTGATGCACAACGCAAACTGGCGAATAAAACCGCAAAACGACATC
>JAUHWV010000256.1 GCA_030427335.1 Gammaproteobacteria bacterium
ATGTGGAAACCGCAACACGACCAAGGGGTCAGAGTTACTACGACCCCGACAGTCGAATGCCATCCCCCGTTAACTGCGCAGAACTCGCCTGTTTAGAGCCCTGTCTTCTGCATTAATCTGTCATCGTAAAATAATGTTAATGGATGTCGTTGTCACTCGGTAAAAATGTAGAGCATAAGCTCTCCCCACCAAGTTATATGAGCGCTAGACGTGAATCGGGAAAGCGCCGGTCAGAGCCTAGCGCGCATAAAAAAGGGGCCGGAGTGTGCTCCGGCCCCTTTGAAGGGTGGTGGCCCCACCAGGACTTGAACCTGGGACCGATCGATTATGAGTCGAGCGCTCTAACCAACTGAGCTATAGGGCCAAATTTGAAGCGGCGATTATACGCCCCATTAATCGTCTAGGAAACTACGCAAATAGTCGCTGCGTGTTGGGTGGCGCAACTTTCGTAATGCTTTAGCCTCGATCTGGCGAATACGCTCGCGGGTGACATCAAACTGCTTCCCGACCTCTTCCAGCGTATGGTCGGTGTTCATGTCGATACCAAAGCGCATGCGCAATACCTTGGCTTCTCTCGCGGTCAGCCCCGCCAACACTTCGGTTGTCGCTTCTTGCAGGCCTTGACCCGTTGCAGAATCGATGGGCGACGCGATCGTGACGTCTTCAATGAAGTCGCCCAGATGCGAATCTTCGTCGTCGCCTATCGGTGTTTCCATCGAGATCGGCTCTTTTGCGATTTTCAACACTTTGCGCACTTTATCTTCTGGCATATCCATGCGCTCGCCCAGTTCTTCGGGGGTGGGCTCGCGACCCATTTCCTGCAGCATCTGACGAGAGATGCGATTGAGCTTGTTGATGGTTTCAATCATATGCACGGGAATACGGATGGTGCGTGCCTGATCCGCAATTGAGCGCGTAATTGCCTGACGAATCCACCAGGTCGCGTAGGTCGAGAACTTGTAGCCACGGCGATACTCGAATTTGTCTACCGCTTTCATCAGGCCGATGTTGCCTTCTTGGATCAAATCCAGGAACTGCAGTCCGCGGTTGGTGTATTTCTTCGCAATCGAGATAACAAGACGTAAATTCGCCTCAACCATCTCTTTTTTGGCTCGACGTGCGCGCGCTTCGCCCATTGACATGCGGCGGTTGATTTCTTTGATCTCGCTTACCGTTAAGCCTGACTTCTCTTCGGCGGCCATAATTCGGCGTTGCAAGCGCAGTAGCAAATCACGTTCCACCTCTAGCTTACTGGCACAGTTGGGCTCTGATTTGATCAGATTGTCTAACCACTGATCGTTTGTTTCGCTACCGAGGAAGCTATCGATAAACGCCTTGCGAGGGACTTGGCAATGACGTACACACAGCGTCATGATCTCGCGTTCTTGTGCGCGCACTTCTTGCAATGACTCACGAGCCATCTCCATCAAGGGATCAAACACACGCGGTGTCAGCTTGAAGAATTTGAAGATCTCGCCCAGCTTATCAAGTTCTTTTAAGGTCGCCTTGTTCTGGCGGCCCTTTTCCTGCAGTACTTTTTCGGCTTTAACCCATTGTTTACGAAGCTCGCCAAAGCGTTTTTCCGCTTCTACGGGGTCTGGGCCGGACTCGGTTTCTTCGTCTTCGCCACCAGCGGCTTCGTTCGCCGCGGCAACCTCTGCGGCCGTGGGGACGTCGTCAGCCGGATCCAAATATCCGACGATCAGATCGCCTAAGCGGCGTTCTTCTTTCGTGACCAGCTCGTATTCGCTTAGAATGTATTCGACGGCCCCTGGGTAGTGCGCTAAAGCGGCCATCAATTCGCGAATGCCTTCTTCGATTCGCTTAGCGATGACAATCTCACCTTCGCGAGTGAGGAGCTCAACGGTGCCCATCTCGCGCATGTACATACGTACGGGGTCTGTTGTGCGGCCCGCCTCGGTCTCAACTGCCGCGAGCGCTGCCGCAGCCTCTGCGGCGGCTATGTCGTCGGCCGAACTGTCGCCTTCGGTCATTAGGAGTTCATCGGCATCAGGTGCTTCCTCAAACACCTGAATCCCCATGTCGTTGATCATCTGAATGATGTCTTCAACCTGATCCGGATCTGAGATATCCTCTGGCAGGTGGTCATTAACCTCAGAGTAGGTTAAATACCCCTGTTCTTTGCCTTTCGCGATTAGACTTTTTAAGCGCGATTCTTGCTTGACTGATTCAGTCATGAAGCCAAAACCTGTAAGAAATAAAATTAAGCCGAATATTATAGCGAGTTCAAAGCGTTACGACCATAGTCTGGTCTGATGCTTTAGCGTTTTTGTGCGCTTTTTTTGATCGCCGCCTCTAGGGCATGTTTTTCAACCAAGAGTTCCCTAATTTCTGATTTTTCTTGTTCATTTAATGTTTGAATGTTGCGACAACTGAGTTCGTTCAATCGTGTCTGAAGCAATCGAATTTTGGGTTGTGTCGTAAGCCTCTGCAAGCAATCACTAAACTGAGCCGGTATTCCCTCGAAGGGAATAATATTCTCTTCACCCATGAGCCTCGCAAGGAGTTCTCCTTCGGGAGTACCGTACCAGTGACCCAGCAGCATGGCGGCGTTTGATTGGGGTTGCTTTTTCAGCAGAATGAGCAGTTCGCTGAGGAGCGTTTCACCATTATCACCCAGGATAGCTATATCGTCAGCTTGTGCGTTTACGGCAACTTCTGGCCTTTGTAGCAAGAGTCGCAGTGTTTCCGTAACCAGTTTTGCTCGCTGTATCAGCGTGTGGTCAGTGAGCGGTTCGTTTTGCCTTGGCGTCTCTGGTTCTGGTAAAGGCAGGCTCGGTTTAGGCTTATGGTTTTGACTCTTGGCTAGCTCAGAGAGCGCGGCCTGATCTATTCCGGCTTTCTCGGCTAAGGCCTGTAACATCAGTTGTTTGAATACCCCAGTGGGTAGCTGCTGCACTAGCGGCATGGCCCGCTTTGCTAACCGTGCTTTGCCCTCGAGAGAGTCAAGATCCAGTTTGTCTGC
>JAUHWV010000044.1 GCA_030427335.1 Gammaproteobacteria bacterium
CAGCATGTCGCCGGTAGCATCAAGGAAGATCACCGTATCGAACAGGGCTAGTTGCTCGGCGTTGAACACGGCGCCGTTTTCCGTGGCGTAGAAGCCCCAGTCGCGCTCTCTCGCCAATGCTTCGAAGTGGACAAGCCCCGCTGCGATACTTTCGCGATGTCTGAATTGGTTGGTTTTACTGAATACCAAAATGGCCGGGGAGCCGATCGGGTCGGTTATCGACGGTGGTTTGGTGTCATGATGTGTCGACGGAAAAATGATATTCCAAATACCCGTGTATTTGAGATAGCCGAAGAAACCCAGTCCGGCGACAAGCGCTATTGCGAGCAGACTGATCAGAATTTTTTTCAAAATAGCCATGTGATTTCCCTGTCTTATCTGTTTGAAGACAGACTAACGTAAGCTTTTGTTCTGGTAAAGTGGTCAGGCCAGTCGATTTATATTATCGTTATGCTTTTGGCGATACGGCGTCAGTGATCGCATTGGTCTCAGATGCGGGCGGGTGTTTGGATCTTGCGAGTGTGTGCTGAGGTTCGAAAGATGTTTGCGAGTGTGCTTCGTTGCGCAAACAGCGCGCTTAAAGCCATCTTGGTTGTGTGTAATAAGAGTAATAAAGGAGTGGAACGTGGGATCACAGGGCAGTTCGGTTCGTATCGGCGTGGTCGGTCTTGGCAATATAGCCCAGCAGCACATTAAGAACGTACTCGAGGGCCATGTGACAGGCGCGACATTGACCGCCATTTGCAGTCGTACCGAATCCGACTACACGCGGGGTCTGCCGGCAGAGCATTTTTCCGATTACCGTGAACTTATCGCATCGGGCTTGTGTGACGCGGTTATCGTCGCCACCCCAACGTATTCTCACCTGGATGTGGGTACCGCCGTACTCGACGCCGGTTTGCACCTGATGATGGAAAAACCGATGGGGCTTTCGGTTGCCGAGGGTGAGGACCTGATTGCTCGAGCCAATCACGCCGGTGTGGTAGCAGCGCTTATGTTAAACCAACGCGCAGATCCGCTGTTTCTAAGAATGCGGGAAATTGTGGCCTCGGGTGACTTGGGCGATCTCATTCGCATCAATTGGACGATGACCAACTGGTTCCGGCCCGAAGTGTATTTTCAGGTGAGTGATTGGCGCGCCACTTGGCGAGGTGAGGGCGGCGGCGTTCTGGTAAACCAATGTATTCACAATCTGGATATTTTGCAGTGGATCTGCGGCATGCCCTCAAGTCTGCGGGCGTTCTGCCAGTTCGGTCGCTTCCATGATGTTGAGGTGGAAGATGATGTTACCGCATACCTTGAATACGAGAACGGTGCGACGGGCGTATTTGTTGGCTCGACGGGTGAAGCCCCAGGTACGAACCGCTTCGAAATCATTGGTGATGCCGGAAGTCTTGTGTTTGATGGTAAGGCCCTAATGCTTGGCCGCAATGAAGTGCCCACCTCTCAGTTTAACCGCGAAACGCGCAAGATGTTTGGTATGCCTAGCTCGTCGGCTACCCCCTTATCGATCGACCGCGCAGTCAATCAACACGCGATTTTACTCGCCAATTTTGTTGCTTCGATTCTGAGCGGTGAACGCTTAATCGCCCCGCTAGAAGACGGCCTTTCTTCGCTTGCCATAGCCAATGCTATGTTGATGTCAACTTGGACAGATGCGCCGGTTGAGTTCCCGCTAGATGCGGCCGAGTACAGTCGGCTTTTACAACAAAAAATAGATTCATCTGTCTTGCGAACCAAAGCTCAAGTCGAGGTCAACATTGACATGAGCAGCTCATATCGCTAGCAAAATCGATTATGGAACGGATTATCACAGGAGGGGAATAATGAGTGCTCAAATTGAAGCCCAAGAGCTAGCGGCTATAGCAAATAAGCCTGCTCTGGCGCGATTACCAACGTATCTCAAGCTGAGCGGCCCGGGTTGGCTGCAGGGTGCAATGACACTCGGCGGCGGTAGTGCCATTACCTCGCTTACCTTGGGCGCTGTCTATGGCTACGATTTGTTGTGGGTTCAGCCTCTGGCCATGATTATCGGCTGCATCATGCTATTTGCGCTTTCTCACCAAACGCTCAGCACGGGTGAAAAACCTTACCGCGCGATGAAAAGCCATATAAGCCCAACCTTAGCCTTCTTGTGGGCTTTCGCTGCGATTGCTTCCTCGATCATTTGGGGGTTTTCTCACTATCCTCTCAGCGCAGGCATGATAGAAGAAGTAGTATCCGTCGCTACGGGTGCCGATTTGGCGAGCCGAGAAGGTGCAGCGAGAGAAACTTGGCTGTTTCTTTTTGCGATCCTGACCTGGTGTGTTTGCGCCTACACGGCTTGGAACTACGGCCGTGGTGGCAGACCCGTAAAGGTCTTTGAGACAGCCATCAAGTGGTTAAGCACGGGTATTATCTTGGCTTTCTTGTGGGTGGTGGTCTACGCCAGCATTCAAGGCAAGGTGGACTGGAGCGCCGTTTTCGCCGGATTCATTCCGGGCCGATTACCGACTGATCTGGCCGGTGTTACGACCGTTATGGCGGCGCTAGGAACCGCCGTAGGTATTAACATGACCTTTATTTACGGCTATACCTTGCTCGAGCGGGGCTGGGGTCGAGAGCATCGTGAGCTTGCTCGATACGATATTGTGATGGGTCTGGTCCTCCCCTATATTTTGGTCACGACGCTGATTGCCATTGCCGCTGCGGGTGCTCTGCATGGCAGTGGTATGGATATCCAAGGCAAGTTGAGCCCCGCCAAAGCCGCCCTCATGTTTACTGATGCCGGCATCGACCCCATTACCGGCCGTTTGATTTTCGCCATCGGCATTTTGGGTATGGCGGTGGGTTCACTAGTGATGCACATGCTGTGCTGTGGAGCGGTGGCCGCCGAACTGTTTAAGCTTGAGCCTCATTCTAGGGCCTATCGACTGTGTCTGCTGCTGCCGACACCCGCCGTTCTGGGTGTGTTCCTGTGGTCGACCATGGGGGCCTATGTCATTTTGCCTACCTCCGCGATCAGCGGCTTTTTGCTACCGATCGCCTATCTCGGCTGGTTGCTCTTGAATAATCGCAAGGATTTTATGGGAGAAGATCGGCCGCAGGGCGGGCGCGCATGGCTATTTAATGCCGCCATGGCTGTGTGTATTTTGACCGTCTTGTCGAGCGTAGTCTTTAGTACCAGTGTGGCGATGGGGTGGATGTAAGCGCGATGACGAATATTAAAGATGGCGCCTCTTACGCACCGACCAGCGATGCCAAGAAGGTCGTTAACGCGGGTGAGTTTTGCATCGCCGCGGCGTTTCTTGATCACGGCCATATTTATGGGCAAGTCAACGGGTTACGTGATGCCGGTGCCACGCTGAAGTATGTCTACGACCCAGATTCGGATCGACTCAAGGCCTTTTGCGAAAAGTATCCTGAAGTACAGCCGGTTTCTGATTTCGAAACGATCTTAACTGCACCTGACGTACATATGGTGTGTTCCGCGGCGGTGCCGTCCGAGCGAGCGGGAATTGGTTTGCGAGTCTTGCAGGCCGATAAACACTATTTTACCGATAAGGCGCCGTTTACGACCCTTGAGCAACTAGAGGAGGTTAGGCAGGCTGTCGAACGAACAGGGCGACGGTATTTTGTGTATTACGCCGAGCGTATTCACAACGACGCAGCATGGCGCGCCGGCGAGTTGATCGCTCAAGGTGCGGTTGGCCGCGTGGTGCAGGTACTCAATATCGCTCCGCATCGGTTGAACAAAGCCAGCCGGCCCGATTGGTTTTTTCAGAAAGCGCGCTATGGCGGGATTTTGACCGATATTGGCTCGCATCAAGTTGAACAGTTTTTGACTTACGCTGGTGCGCAAGATGCCGCGATTAATTTCGCGCGAGTCGAGAACTTTAGTCATCCAGATTACCCGGAGCTTGAGGATTTCGGTGAGTTCTCGATGACGGCCGATAATGGCGCATCCTTCTATAGCCGAGTGGACTGGTATACCCCTGACGGTCTTCGTACTTGGGGTGATGGGCGAACGTTTATCCTCGGTACGACGGGTTCGATCGAACTTCGTAAATACATCGACATTACTGGCAATGCCCCGTCGTCCACGCTGCTATTGGTCGATCAGCATGGTGAACAGCGAGAGGAGTGCTTGGGGCAAACGGGGTTCCCGTTTTTCGGGCAGATGATTTTGGACTGTTTGGAGCACACCGAACGGGCAATGCGTCAAAAGCATATTTTCATGGCCGCCGAGTTGAGTTTGCGTGCTCAGCTTTTGGCGGAACAATCACAGCAGAGGTAGAGAGGTAAGAATGAAGCGGTATCAAGGGTTGTTAGCAGTCTGTGTCGGTGGTTTGCTAACAAGCTCAGTTCTTGCAAATGTGGAACGAAACAGAGAGTTGGAAACAACGGTCGTCTCAGAGAGTTACATTCCGACCTCTACCGACGCAAGCACCGCGTCTGTCGCGGTTCTGGATGCCTCGGTCTTGCGGGGGATGAACAAAACTCAGCTCTCGGATGCGATTCGCACGGTTTCTGGTGTCATGATTGAAGAGCAAGGTGGGGCCGGTGGCTTGGTGGCGGTCTCCATTAGAGGGGGCGAGGGTAATTTCACCAAGGTGCTGCTCAATGGTGTCGCTCTGAATGATCCAACCAACGTGCGTGGCGGTAGCTACGATTTAAATCTGCTTAACGGTATCGCTCTGGATCGCGTCGAAGTCGTTAAGGGCCCGCAATCGGTTATTCATGGATCCGACGCCCTGGGCGGTGTCGTACATTTGATTACGCAACGCCCGGGTTCGACGGTAGAGCCAACCCTCATGCTCGAACTCGGTGAAAAGGGTTTTGGACTCGCTCGTGTCAGTGCCGGTTTTGATTTGGGTGCGGCAGGAGTTTCACTTGACTTGGCCTCGCACGAGAGTGGCGAATTAATTCGAGGCAGTGAACGGGCTACCGACTCCGCTAATCTTCAGTTCGCATGGGATGTTTCTGATCGAGATCTCGTTGAAGGACAGCTGCAATACTTAGATGGGGATCGATCGAGTTTTCCAGAGCAAAGTGGAGGACCCGTGTTCGCCCAGAGTCCGGCACTTGAGGTGAGCGATTACCGAAGCAAGCTCATCGCTCTGAATTGGCAGCGGCAGTGGAGCGATGCTTGGCAGAGCGAACTCAAAATTAATCGTCTCGATTTTAGTGAACAAACGGATTCCCCCGGGATACTACCCTACAGCTCGGTGCCGCCCAACGGCTCCGATGCCACGTTTAAACAAACCACGATCTCGATGATTCATCGTCTGAGTCTGTTCGAAGATCATCAACTTGCGTTTGGCCTCGATTATCGTGACGAAGAGGGCGACAGTAAGGGTTATCTCGATTTTGGTTTTAAAATACCCACGGACTACCGTCTTAGTCGAGACACGCTCGGTGCTTTCGTTCAATTGCGATCCGAGTTATCTGAACGGATCAACTTAGACCTGAGCACTCGCTTTGACGACCCAAGTTCAGATGAAAGTCAGCACACCAACCGTTTGGGTTTGAAATTTGATGTAAACGACGAAATCACCCTGAGAGCTAACTGGGGACAAGCATTCAAACTGCCCAGCTTTTTTGCACTGGGGCATGCTTTAGTCGGTAATCCGAACTTGAAGCCCGAGGAAGCGACCGGGTTTGATCTGGCGGTGGATTGGCGTCTCAGCCCCATGCTTAACGTCACGGCGGCTCGGTTTGAAAATCGTTACCGCAATCTGATCGACTTCGATCCGCAGGCTTTTACGAATGTCAACCGCGACAGAGTTGAAACGAGCGGTTACGAGCTCTCGGCCATCTGGGCGCCGTCTGACCACGTTGCTGTCAATCTCAGCCTTACCAGGACCGATATTGAGGTTGTGGGGACCGATCGACAGCTTGAGGGCAGGCCTGATTGGCAGGCATTAGCGGGGGTTCAATGGCAGATTCGCTCCGATTTACAAACTCGACTCGATTATCGCATGGTCGGTGAGGTCATCAATACCTCGCTGTATACCGGGCAGCCCCTGACTTTGGCTCTGGATAATCAGAAGCAATTGGATTGGCGCTTGGCGTGGAAGGCAAGCCCGAAGCTTGGGCTCAATCTTTCAATTGATAACATATTCGACTCCGAGTATGAAACGGCGATCGGGTTCCCCTCTGTGGGGAGACTGGTTCGTGTAGGACTAACATTAGGGCTTTAAGGTATGTTTGACTGGATGAAACATAAAACACTTTTTGTTGCGGTAGCGGCCAGCGTGGCCCTCGGTGTGAGTGGGTGTTCGCGAGAGCAGTCCGTAACCGACGGTGGTGGGATTCAAAACGCACAGGACGCCAATGCGAGCTCGGCTTCTGGCCTAGATTACACGACCCTGGATACGGCGCCGGCGCCCATTTTGAGCCCGGGCGAGGCGCTCGAGGCATTCAAGATCGCCCCTGGGTTTGAAATTGAATTGGTTGCCTCAGAGCCGCTGGTCGATACGCCCGTTGCAATGGCTTGGGATGAGTACAGCCGCTTGTACGTCGTTGAAATGCGCAGTTACATGCCCAATGTTGACGGTGATGGTAAGGATGATCCAGTGGGTCAGATCACCCGTCTGACAGACACCGATAACGACGGCAAAATGGATAAGTCCGAAGTCTTTTTGGGCAAATTGGTAAATCCTCGCGCCGTTGCGGGCATCAATGAAGGTATTTTAGTGGGTGAGCCACCCAATCTGTGGCTGTGCCGCTTGGAGACGCCTGAGCAGGTGTGTACCGAGAAGGAGCGGATTGGGGACTACGGCGCCGACGTTGGCAAAGCCAACGTAGAGCATATGGAGAACGGCCTCTTGCAGGGTTTGGATAATTGGCTCTACAACGCGAAATCGGCTCGGAGCTTCAAGTACCGTAATGGCGAATGGATAGTTCGACATGGACCGAAACGCGGTCAGTGGGGACTCGATCAAGATAACTGGGGACGCTTGTTTTATAACCACAATTCAACTTGGCTCCAAGCCGATCTGTTTTACGGTGAGGACTTCATCAACGGCGAGACAGACACCAAGTATCAAGGTATTGAGGAAAACCTAACGGAGGTGAGCGAAGTTTTCTCAGTACGTGTGAACCCAGGGGTAAATCGCGCCTATATTGAGGGAACGCTGCGAGCGGACGGGCGACTCAACAAGGCAACGGGCGTGAGCGGATTGGGTGTTTATCGCGGTGACCAGTTCCCAGAGGCGTACCGACGAGATGTATTCATTCCGGAGATCGCAGGCAATGTGGTCTCACAGTTTCGTATTTCGGAACAGGGAATACAGCTCAATGCAGAGCAACAGCTGTACGCAGACGAGACATGGGGGCAGCGCGACTTTTTGGGCTCAACCGATGAGCGTTTCCGTCCAGTTGATGCCTTCAATGGACCCGATGGCGCGCTGTATATCCTCGATATGTACCGCGGTATTGTTCAAGACTCTTACTATATGAGTGATGAGTTACGGGCGCAGATCTTACAGCGCAATTTGGACAAACCGCTGGGCAAAGGTCGTATTTGGCGGGTAACGCACTCAGAGGGTAAAGCGCTTTCAGGCTTTCCAAATTTAGGCGGCATGAGTAGCGCCGAACTCGTTGATGCGCTGCAGTCCACAAATGGCTGGACGCGGGATACGGCCCAGCGACTACTCATTGCTCGCGAAGACGACGTGACTCAAGCCCTTGAATCTATAGTGGCGGGCGATAATTCGCTGGGTGCCATACACGCCCTGTGGACGCTAGAGGGTCGAGGCGAGCTAACCAGTGCAGCGGTAGCGCGTGCACTTAATTCCGGTGATGAGTGGCGACAATACCACGCTATTCGTGCGGGCTCAGCTGCGCTCGACGCTTCGGCACTGCTTGGTATTCTGAACGGGAATCGGAACTTGGCGCCGCGTGTCGTGATGCAGATCGCTGCGGCTTTAACGCCCGCTGCAAGCGACCCCAAGGTGCGCGGGGCGCTGCAGAGGGCATTGCATGATCATATTGATGACGCCTTTTTGCGGCAGGCAGTGGTTCACGCGGTATCGGGTTCTGAATTGGAGTTCATTGCTGAACTGGGTGTGGACCCTACCTTGCAAGCGCGTTCATCCGCAAATGAAGCCTTGTTGGCGGCTCTGACGGCGCAAGCTTATCGCAATCTGCGCGGCGATTTAACGAGTGAGGACCTCGCTCCTCAGCGCGTTTTAGACTTGATTGCAGCGATTGACTCAGCGAATCAAGAGTGGCAAAAGATTGCCATGTTGAATGGTTTGGAGTCCCTCGCTCGTATCCCCGGCTTTGTTCCCGCTATGTTAGCAGGGGCGCCTGATTTGTTTGAGCGCGAGATAGACTCTCAACCGTTAGCCGAGGCACGTATTGCTGCTCATAGAGCCTTTACGTGGCCGGGTGATCTGGTGGCGGCAGGCGTTACACCGCTTACACCGGAGCAGGAGCGTTTGATGGCGAAAGGGGCTGAATTTTATCTGCGGTGTGCCGGTTGTCATGGTACCGACGGAGCCGGTCTCGTTGGTCTAGCGCCCCCGCTTGCAGGTGCTGAGTGGGTCACAGGTCCGTCTGAGTGGCTGGGGCGAATCATCCTGCAAGGCATGTCGGGTCCAATTACCGTGAAGGGTAAAGACTGGAACGGTATTATGCCGGCGCACGGTCAGATTGATGCCTTGGATGATGAAACTTTCGCCGGCCTGCTCACCTATCTACGACGCTCCTGGGGCAATACGGCGGACGCGGTTTCGGTAGAGCAGGTTGCTGCGATTCGGGCTGCGACGGTTGATCGGAAAAAGCCGTGGACCGCTGCTGAGCTTGAACAGGTGCCATTTGATCGAGGTTTTGGCCCCTACCTCGGCGAATACAAAGTTTCATTTATTACCATCGAAATCACGGAGGAACCCGAGGGTTTGATGATGTCGTCTGGTGTGGCTGGCAGTGGTTTACTGGTGGCTAACGGGACGAACTCCTTCAAAGTCGAAGGAGGCGATAAACCGATGACCGTCGAGTTTATTCGTTCTGGTGACGGCCCTGCTGAGTCATTGGTAATCAATCGTGATGGACAAAGTATCCCGGCGAAGCGCAAGGACTAGCTCGGACTACCTAGTTGCTGATGAATCGGTTTTGGCTCTAAAGCTTCTGACTCTGGTTTGGTCCATGTGGGCTCACAGTATAGCTCGATGATGTTACTGTCGTCGGGCTACTTGATAATCTGCCTCTGCTCGCTCAATCTAGATTACAGCTCGGGTCGAAACCGCATTTGACCACCTGAGTCGACACTCCAAGCTTGGATTGGATTAAAGTGGTAGGCCTCGAGGGTGGGTATTCCTCTTACCTTCAAAAGCGTAGCGAGCGTCGGTTGGGCTTTTCCGGTCTCGTCAACCGCGCGGCTCATAATGACCGTAGGTTTACCATTCCAGTTCCACATAAAGCCGAAACGCGCGTGCGCTTTGGCCAGGACCGCTCCCTTGAGTTGTGCTGTCTGCCAAATGGCGCCGTCGTCGGTGCTGACTTCTACAGTCGCGATTCGTCCACGCCCATTCCAGGCAATACCTGAAATTGCATTCCAACCCGGCTCTACTTGCGCAGGGAAAGTGGGTGATATAATGACCGAGCGGGTATCCATGACCATGCTGAACTGGCGCGCCGTGCCGTTTGGAAGCGCGGCCGTGAACTTAGCCGTTTCCTCTCGAGTCATGAAAGGTGAGTCGGACACCTCGATGCGCCGAAGCCACTTGATGTTGGTATTACCGTCCTAGCCGGTGCGCAGCAAACGCATATGAGCACGATCTTTTACCCGTATGGCTTAGTGTCAGTGGCGGGATCTTGCTGGTGTTCGTGCTTAAATGGTTGATTCACCACCATGGGTGGCGCTACCCAGTGGGAGAGGCGACGGACGCCGGCACTTCGAGCCAGTAGTAGACGCCACGCAGAGTAGCGCTGTCACGAGAATTTATTGTGGTTTCGCCGCAGCCCTAGACGGCTCGCTGTGATTGGGCAAATACCGTGCAAGCAGTGCGAATTCGGGTGTTGTGATGGCAGCCTTGGCGGGTAAGGGAATTCTTACTTGGTGACCCGAGCCAGGGGCGACTTCGACGGACTCTCCCTTTTTGTTGCGCATGGTTTCGAGAGTGAAATCACAGTTGCCCGCCGGGGTCATGAGTTCGAGTCGGTCACCGCGTTCAAACCGGTTGTTAACGGAAATCACCAGCTCGTTAGCATTACGATCAATCTCTAATACCTCGCCAACGAATTGTTGGTAGTCACCTCTCGAGACGCCTTTCTCATAATTTTGAAACTCCGCAGGCGGGTGCCGGCGATAAAAACCTTCTGTGTAGCCACGGCTCGCCAATTTCTCGAGCTCGTTCATAAGCGACATGTCGAATGCCTGCCCGTCTAGGGCATTGTTGATTGCACGACGATAGGCTTGTGCCGTGCGAGCAACGTAGTAGGGCGACTTGGTCCGTCCTTCGATTTTTAGGCAGTCAATCCCGATTTCCATCAGCGATTTTACGTGCTGTATCGCCCGTAAATCTTTTGAGTTCATGATGTAGGTGCCATGTTCGTCTTCAAAGGCGGGCATGAGCTCTCCGGGGCGACCTTCTTCTTGCAGAAGGAAGATTTGATCTGATGTGATTTTTGCTCCTGCTCCTGCTCCTGCTCCTGCTCCTGCTCCTGCTCCTGCTCCTGCTTCGTTTCCGTTTCCGTTTCCGTTTCCGGCGCTTCCCGCGGGAGATGGATCAAAGAGGGTCACGACATCTCCATTGGCATCTTCGTTAGCCTCATGCGCTTGGTATTTCCAGCGGCAGGTATTGGTGCAGGCCCCCTGATTGGAGTCGCGATGGGTGATATAACCAGACAATAAGCACCGGCCCGAATAGGCGATACAGAGGGCGCCATGAACAAAAACTTCGAGTTCGATGTCGGGACACTGTTCGCGGATTTCGCGCACTTCCTCAAGCGAGAGCTCTCTAGAGAGGATGATGCGTGTCAGCCCCAGCTTTTGCCAAAATTTCACCGTAGCCCAGTTCACGGCGTTGGCCTGAACGGATAGGTGAATGGGTAAGTCGGGCCAGCGTTCCCGTACCATCATAATTAAACCTGGATCTGCCATGATGACGGCGTCGGGCTTCATCGCGACCACGGGCTCCATGTCGCGCAGATAGTATTTCAGTTTATCGTTGTGGGGCGACACGTTGCTCGCGATGAAAAACTTTTTACCAAGGGTGTGCGCCTCAGTAATCGCGCCTGCCAGCTTGTCGATGTCGTTAAATTCGTTGTTGCGTACGCGCAAGCTATAGCGCGGTTGGCCTGCATAAACGGCATCCGCGCCGTAGGCAAAGGCGTGGCGCATGGATTTGAGTGAACCAGCAGGTGAGAGGAGTTCGGGCGATTTCATTGGCGATTGGTATTCAGTAAAAAGCTGCGGATTATCAATTTCCGCCGGAACCCGTGCAATTGATTCTGGACGCTGGTTAGGGGTTTTGTGTCTAAATATGCCTATACTTTGATCTAGGTAAAGTTTTCGGTATGTTAGACAGCAGACAGCAGACAGCAGACAGCAGACAGCAGACAGCAGACAGCAGACAGCAGACAGCAGACAGCAGACAGCAGACAGCAGAGAGCAGACAGCAGAGAGCAGAGAGCAGAGAGCAGAGAGCAGAGAGCAGAGCAGAGAGCAGAGAGCAGCTTAGAGCCGAGCCGAGTCGGGCTTGGTTCACCGTATTGCGAAAAATGAACTCTCTCGTGCGCGAGCCGCTGGCTCTCTTCTGGATACAGGGATACACATGTTTCGATTATTCATAGCAGGTTTACTGGTTAATTGTATTGTCAGCGTTCCCGTTGTCGCGACGACCGATGATGATGTACTGCGAGAGGATTATCGCTACTACCAGCATTTGGCGAAGTCTCCCCTTCAGATAGAACCGCAGTTACACACCGATTTCCAATACTTGACCGCTTACGGCACTGCACTGTCCAAAACCCAGCTATTGGTTTACCTAGAAAAATCGCCGCAACTCGTAGATCAATTCGAGTTACTAGATAGACAAGTCTGGGTGAATGGCGATTACGCTATGGTTATCGGTAGGGCCGTCACGGCTGGCAGCGACCTTAAATTTTCCCGGGTGGAGTCACGTTATTGGCATCTGTGGGCTCGAGTAGGCGATAGCTGGCAACTCTTGCTTAGGCAGGCTGAGCTCTTGACGCCAAAGCCCGAACTTTAGCCGGCTAAACCTTGCGTTGCTATGCGCACTGCTTTGTGGAAAACTCATGCCACTCGATAAAAAAAGGGGCAGAAAATGAAACCGTGGTTAGGGATGACTTTACTGGTACTTTCGGTGGGGCTGGTAGGTTGCGGTCAGCAGGACAGAGAGAAAGATACGACGCCCGACTCAGACTACCAGAGACGCTTGATTGAACGGCTCATCGACGCTGCCCCTGGTGACATTATAGAGATCCCCCAAGGCACGTTTCAATTCGATCGCTCGCTCATGCTCACAACCGATGGGGTAACTATTCGGGGCGCCGGCATGGATAAAACCATCCTGAGTTTTAAGGGACAGGTAGCGGGTGCGGAGGGCTTATTAGTTACCGCCAGTGACTTTACGCTAGAAAATTTGGCGATCGAGGACACGATTGGCGATGGGCTCAAGGTCAACAACGGTAAGAACATCGTAATTCGTGGCGTTCGGGTCGAATGGACGGATGGCTATAAAACCGAGAACGGTGCCTACGGCTTGTATCCCGTTCAGACCGAAAATATCTTGATTGAGGATAGCCTCGCGATTGGGGCCTCAGATGCCGGTATCTACGTAGGACAGTCTCGCAATATTGTTGTACGCAATAACCGTGCTGAGTGGAATGTGGCGGGTATCGAAATTGAAAACAGCATCGGCGCCGACGTGTATGGTAATACGGCCATTAACAATACCGGTGGCATCTTGGTGTTTAACATGCCTAACCTGCCTCAGCCGGGCTATCAAACCCGCGTTTATGATAATGACATTCTGAATAACAACACGGAGAACTTTGGCCACGCTGGTACACCCGTTGCCTCGGTGCCGGCGGGATCCGGTATTGTGATTAATTCAAACGATCGAGTTGAGATCTTTAACAATCGTTTGGCTAACAACAACACAGCCAACATTATTATCTCGAGTCTTCACACGACCGGTTACTCCAACTCGGCGGTTCAAGACGGTTTCGATGCGTATCCAGAAAGCATCTGGGTTCATGGCAATACCTATGAGGGAGGCGGAGAATCGCCCGACGGCCTGGACCTCAAAGCCCTCAAGTTGGCCCTGTTTGGCTTAAACGGGCGCTTCCCCGACGTCTTGTTCGACGGCTACGTAGACGACGCAAAATTCGTTGATGGCGCAATGCCTGAGGATCTGCGCATTTGCATAAGTGACTCGGTGGAGGTGCTGAATGCCGATGCGCCGAATGACTACGCCTCGCCTCGTGTGGCTGGGGGCGAGTTTAAGTGCAGCCTGACTCACTTGCCCGAGATTCAGCTCGCGTTCATGTGAATTTGGGGGCTTCGGGTTTGTTTCTCTCACGGTTGAAGCGGCGCGTCTTTTCTCGATTCAATGTCATTCCTTTTTGTTTTTTGCTCAGCGCATGTGACGCGGGTTTTGAACCCAAATACCTTGATCAAGGCATGCCTCAGACTTTGTCCGAATGGGGCCAGGTTGGCGTTGTAGGCGATCGATTTGTCGTTGCGGATGGGGTGCAGCCCTACGACTTAGCTAGCCCTCTGTTTACAGACTATGCCCATAAAATCAGAACGGTTTGGATGCCTGATGGCTCGACTGCACGGTATTCTGATGACGCTGTATTTGAATTCCCCGTGGGCACGGTCATCACCAAAACGTTCTACTACCCCTCGCGTGCGGGAGGAGCCGCCGGCCTTGTGCTTAAAGCGGCCGACACCAGTTCCGCAGTAGTCGCCGGTACACTCAAGATTGACGATCTTGAGTTAATTGAAACACGACTCCTAGTGAGAAGAGATCAGGGTTGGGTGGCCCTTCCTTATCGTTGGAATGAGGATCAGACAGATGCCGAGCTCATGCGCACGGGCGATATAGTGCCACTGACCTTGGCGTCTGATGACGGTGGAGACATTGCGTTCAATTACGTTGTGCCCAATGCCAATCAGTGCGCGAGTTGCCACGCGCCCAATTCAAATGATCGCGTGCTTCAGCCCATTGGGCCTAAAGCACGCCACTTAAACAAAGCTTTTGCCTACGGAGCATCCGATGTTAATCAGCTGACCCTGTGGCAGAAGAGAGGCTTACTGCACGGCTTGCCCTCGTTCGATCGGGTTCCAGAAAATGTGAGCTGGGTCGATCAGCAGCACTCTTTGGAGCAGAGGGCGCGTTCTTACTTGGATATCAACTGTTCGCATTGCCACTCACCGGTAGGGCCCGCCGATACATCGGGTTTACATTTGGGGCCCGAGACGGCTCACGGGCCGGCACTGGGGATATGTAAGCCGCCCATTGCTGCAGGAAGGGGGACAGGAAATCGGCGCTTTGACATCGTGCCGGGGCACCCAGATCAGTCGATTCTGGTATATCGAACCGCAAGTGTCGTGGCCGACATTATGATGCCCGAAATCGGTCGGTCTTTGAGTCACAAAGAGGGTACAGCGCTGCTGGCCTCATGGGTTGAAGGGCTTGAAGGTCAGTGTGAGCGAGATATTGTCTCTGTGCAGTGAGTGCGACACCTGAAACGAGTGGGTCATGCGTGTTGAGTCCTCGACAACGCCGCGAGTTGACCCTGCGTGCGCGTTTCACTTCATCCACCAGCCCCAACCAGAATGTCTAGGATGGCTCGGCCCACGACATCGGCTTGGGCATAAGTTATGTTGTGGTTTCCACCATCAACTGTGATCGCATGCAGTTGGGGTACGTCATCGGCCATCTCGGCCAAGCCACAGTAGGGAACCACTTGATCGTCGGTGCCCCATATGGCGCTCACGGGAATGTCGGTT
>JAUHWV010000257.1 GCA_030427335.1 Gammaproteobacteria bacterium
GGCACCCTCGGCGAGCTGTTTGGCCAGCATAGCTTCGGCGCGCGTCAATCCATAAAGTGACATAAGCAGTCGGATATCAATGTCGTAGCGCTTCTCGGGGCCGTTTATGAATACGATCATATGCGGGGTGTGGCTTGGTTCGACCGTTTTGTCTACCATCATTGGCTTGATCAAAATTTCAAGATCAGCCTTGCCCGAGGGTCGGTCTACCGATAGCGCGTTAACCGGAGCAGGCTGCTGAGCTCTCTGCGCTTGGACGACTTCTTCAATGTAACCGTTCAGTTTGGTTCGAGCGGATTGGCTATCTAAGTGTATATGATCGTTGACGATGTGTATCCCATCTTTTTCACGGATTAACTCGTCGGCGACGGCATTGCGCGTAATGACCTTCCCGCGCTCATCGAGCGTGATAATACCAATCGACTGCTTCGAGATGGTTTTGGAATACAACTTCCGTTCATTATCTAGCTGAATCAGCTGCATCCCGTTCGCGACGGCGCGTTGTATATGGGGTGAGAGAAGTCCTAAAAAATCGCGCTCGTCGTGTCCGAAGTTGGGCGATGACTTTGGGCGTGCAAAGCGAACACTAAAGCGCTGCCCGTTGGCATTGCGCAGATCCATACCGATCATGTGGTAAATATCCAGAGGCACCATACAAAATCGATACAGCTCGGTCTCTTCAAGTGAGCTATATGGGTAACATTCATCCAGTGTAAGAACCTGCCCCCAGGGCAAGTTTGTCATCAGATTCGCTGTGTAGTAGCGATCCGTGTAGGGGTTAGTGTGATCGTCGATTAAGGTTTTCTGAAGTTTGTCACACGAGACAAACAGCAGGCCGCCATCGTCGCCTGTTGGCTCACGAAGCGTGATTGAGGCGAAACTGGCGTCGATGGTTTGACGCACACCATAAAGAAAGTTGTTGTATGGATCCTCTTCGATGTGACCGTCGTAGAGGCAACCAATCAACTTTGAAAACGCTTCGATGTCAGGCGTATTCATGGGATGTTACGACCCCTTCAATGAAAGACCACGGCTCATTAGACACTATTTTTAGTGTCTACCCAAGTAATATTGGGCCCAAAGCCGGGCCCAATTTAGCCGGATCAGCTGCGTGCTTTTGCCATCTGCATGGCGATGTCTTCGATAAGATCTTCTTGTCCACCCACGGTCTTGCGGTTGGCCATTTCAAGCAGAATCTCGTGGGAGGGAACGCCATACTTAGCTTGAGCGCGTTTTGCGAAGAGCAAAAATGATGAGTAGGCGCCCGCGTAGCCTAATACCAAAGAGTCTCGGCTCAGTCGGACGGGTTCGTCCATGATCGGTAGAACATGATCTTCTGCTGCATCCATCAGCTTAAAGATATCGATGCCCGTTATCGCGCCCATGCGATCCAGTACCGCCGCCATCGCTTCAAGAGGCGTATTGCCCGCGCCGGCACCGAGGCCCGCTGCAGAGCCGTCGATACGATTGGCGCCGGCTTCGATCGCGGCGAGTGAGTTGGCTACACCCATGGCCATGTTGTGGTGGCCGTGGAAACCGATTTCGGTCTCGGGCGCTAGCTCTTGGCGCAACAGTGAAATTCGTGCGGTGACATCATCCGGTAGCATATAGCCAGCCGAATCAGTGCAGTAGATGCAGTTGGCGCCATACGATTCCATGAGTTTGGCTTGCTCAAGGACTTCCTCAGGCGAAATCATATGCGCCATCATCAGAAAGCCCACGGTATCCAAGCCCATCTCGCGGCCCAGGTTGATGTGCTGTCGCGATACGTTGGCTTCCGTGCAGTGTGTGGCGACACGGATGGTAGAAATCCCGCAGTCCGCCGCCATGCGCAGGTGATCCACGGTACCGATTCCAGGAAGGAGAAGCGCCGACACTTTGCTGGTTTTAACGGCGTTTACGACGGCCGTAATGTATTCTTGGTCGCTGTGAGCGGGAAAGCCGTAGTTTACCGACGCGCCGCCGAGGCCATCGCCGTGTGTTACCTCAATGAGCGGCACCTTGGCTGCGTCGAGTGCAGTCGCAATATCGACCATTTGTTCTATCGAAATCTGATGGCGCTGCGGGTGCATGCCGTCACGCAGTGACATGTCGTGCAGTGTTACGTGCTTACCTTGCAAATTCATAGTGTTCCCCCTTAGGCCGCTTGTGCTTTGCGACGAGCGATCATTTCAGCCGTTTTGAGTGCGGCTGAAGTCATAATATCCAGGTTGCCAGCGTACTTCGGCAAGAAGTCCCCTAGCCCCTCGACTTCAACCGATATCGTTACGCGGTTGCCATCGACAATCGGGTCATTCAACAGGCGGTACCCCGGCACGTAGGTTTGGACTTCTGCCACCATGCGCTTGACGGAGGCGGTAATCGCCTCTTTGTCGGCCGGTTCTTTAGTCAAGCAATGGACCGTATCGCGCATAATCAACGGAGGCTCTGCTGGGTTGATGATGATAATCGCCTTGCCTTCATCGCAGCCGCCGACTTGGGCGATTGCTGCTGAAGTCGTTCGTGTGAATTCATCGATGTTATCCCGTGTTCCCATGCCGACCGATTTTGACGCCACGGTCGCTACGATTTCAGCGTAGGACACAGCTTGCACTCGGCTTACCGACGCCACGAGCGGTATAGTTGCTTGCCCACCGCAGGTCACCATATTCACGTTATCTTTGGGGGTATCAGCCATGATCGCTTCGAGATTTACGGGCGGTACGCAGTAAGGTCCTATCGCCGCTGGGGTCAAATCGATCATCATCACCCCAAGCTCGTTGAGTTTGCGTGAGTTCTCTGCGTGCACGTAAGCAGAGGTGGCATCGAAAGCAAAATCAACGGGCGCTTCATCGAACTTGGCAACCAATCCATCGACACCGTCGGTGCTGACTCGGAGGCCGTATTCTTGCGCCCGCTTGATGCCCGCTGATTCTTCAATGCCCACCATCCAAACGGGTTCGATGATGTCACTTCGCAGGCACTTCATTAG
>JAUHWV010000045.1 GCA_030427335.1 Gammaproteobacteria bacterium
ATGATACGATGGACGTGTTGATAAACAACGCCGGTGTTTTATCCGCCGGCGCATTCGAAGAATTAGACTTCCACCAGCAGCACAAAATGGTCGAAGTCAATGTCTCAGGCGTGATGCGAATGGCGTACGCGGCCTTTCCGATGCTCGCCGACACACCTAATTCGTGCCTGGTGAATTTATGTTCTGCCTCAAGTATTCACGGCGTGCCGACGCTCGCTGTCTACTCATCCACGAAATTTTTTGTAAACGGTTTCACTGAAGCTCTGGCACTTGAGTGGGAGCGCCACGGAATTCAAGTCAGTTGTGTTAAGCCGCCCATTATTAAAACCACCATGGGTGCGGCGGCAGAGCAATACTTGAAGGGCGGAGCGGCGGCATTGGATCCGATTATGGTCGCTCAAACGATAGATAAGGCGATCGTTCAAGGCGGTATCAGTTATTTTGTCGGCGGAGGTTTAGGCTCATGGTCTTGGCTAAATGGCGTTTTGCCGGAGGGTGCGCGAACTTGGATGGCTAAAAAAGTGCTTGGATATGAACTCTAGGGGCACCCTATCTGGTCTGCTTAGGCTGTTTTAATTGTGGGGCTTTTGCCCCTTTTTTTGTGCGCAGGCGTCTTGCAGTCTGCACTCAAGCAGGGGTGCCTAACTTCGCGTTGAGCCCGCCCTTGACTTGTGTATTAACCGCATGTGCATACGTATGTTAAATGCATATGGTTTTAACCTTGCGTAGAGTGTGTATTGGGGGCGTGAAAGCGCTCGCCACATCAGAAGAATAACAGGGACACTCTATGAACTCAGTATTTTTGTGGTCGGTAACGGTAGCGCTGGCCGGATTCCTTTTTGGTTTTGATACCGCCGTTATTTCCGGAGCCGATCAGCCTTTGCAGGCGCTGTGGCAGACCACTGATTGGACGCATGGTTTCTTGGTAATGTCGTCGGCACTGTGGGGAACCGTTATCGGCGCCCTCGTGGGTAATTGGCCCTGTGATCACTTCGGGCGAAAGAAAACGCTCCTCTTGATCGGTGTTCTGTATCTCGCGTCTGCTTTGGGCTCAGCCCTAGCTAATGACCCATATTGGTTTTCATTACTCCGCTTTATTGGCGGGTTGGGCGTGGGCATCTCATCGATTGCGGCGCCGGCTTACATTTCGGAAGTCGCGCCGACTCAGTCGAGAGGGCGGCTCGTTGCGCTGTATCAGTTCCAAATCGTTTTCGGAATTTTGGTTGCGTTCAGTTCGAACTATGTTTTATCTGAGTTCTTTACGCTGGATTGGCGTTGGATGTTAGGTATTGAGGCTCTACCTGCAATCCTTTTCGTGTTACTCGTTACTCAAGTGCCTGAAAGTCCAAGATGGTTACTGCTGCACAAGAACGATGAAACGGCATGTAGGGCGATCATTCAAATTGCCGAAACAGGTCGAGTCGATGACATCATAGATCAAATTAAGCAGTCAGCGACTCAGGTCGCAAGCAGATCTCTGTGGCAAAAACGCTACTCCTGGCCCATTTTCCTCGCTTTTGCTATTGCCTTTTTTAATCAGGTTTCGGGTATTAATTTCATCATTTATTTTGCGCCTCGCGTGTTTTCCTTGGCTGGGTTGGATGAGAGTGCAGCGCTGCTGAGTAGCGCAGGCATTGGGATAGTGAACTTGGTCGCAACGCTGGTGGGTATGATGCTTATTGATCGCTTGGGTCGCAGGCAGTTATTGCTGATTGGTTCCATTGGTTACGTAGCGACTTTGAGTGCGGTTTCTTTGGCATTTGCTACCGCTCAAGGGGGGATGCTTGTCGTACTTTTCGTGTTTGGCTTTATTGCTGCCCATGCCGTTGGGCAAGGCGCCGTGATTTGGGTGTTTATTGCTGAAATCTTTCCAAACGAAGTTCGCAGCAAGGGACAGGCTCTTGGCTCGAGTACCCATTGGGTTCTTGCCGCCTCTATTACACTCGTGATGCCGACCGTTCTGGGGTCGTTCGAGGCGTATCAGATCTTTGCCGCCTTTGCGCTCATGATGGTGGTGCAATTGGTATTCGTGATGAAGTTGATGCCTGAAACGCGAAACCGCTCCCTCGAGGATATTGCTCAACAGTGGGCCTAGTTCTAATTTGCTCTAGCTCGCTATACGTCGGTTAGAGCAAGGTCTTACATATGTAGGCTATGAGTCCATGAGTCCATGAGTCTATGAGTCTATGAGTCTATGAGTCTATGAGTCTATGAGTCTATGAGTCTATGAGTCGGTGTCACGGGTGAGCGTGGTAGCTGGCAATGAGTCGACAGGCATCTTCGTGTAGTTCAGAAGCGCTAGACTCTCGGTCTTGTCGAGCGTAATGAGTTCACTGAGTGCTTGACTGGTTATGTTGGAAGCGTCCCCACAAGATATACAGAACGACATTGAGCACCATAGGTATCGCGTAAATCGCTGCCGGCACAGCCAGTTGTGCGTTATGGAGTAGGGTGGTCGCCACGAAGAAACCCGTTACGACGTTCTGAACACCCACTTCGATCGTTAAGGTTCGAGATTGAGCTTGATTCAGCTTCAGCGCGCGAGCTATCGCATATCCCGCGATCATACTGATTAGATTTAAGAAGAACATGGCTGGCACTAGGCTTCCCAGATGCCCTTGCACCGTGTTGGGCGCGTTGACTAGCGTTGGGAAAACGATGAGGCCCAAAACAAGTAAAGACAACTTCCGTATCCAAGGTTCCAGCAGACTTACGTGGCTCGGGTATTTTGCTGCTAGAGCCATCCCCACAATGACAGGCACGATGGTCATCATGCTCAGCGTTTTTATGGTGTTCCAGACGGGCAACGATAGTTCAGCTTCGGTGTTTAGGTAGGTTCCGAGCGCCATGTTTACGATTATAGGTAGCGTGATGACAATGAGAACGCTACTGGCTGCCGTCAGCGTGACCGATAGTGCGGTATCTGCTCGCGCCAAAAAACTGAATAGATTGGATGTGGCGCCGCCTGCACATGTGACTAAGATGATCACACCGACTGCGATTTCACCTGTAAGGTTGAATATATCAACCGTAGTGAAGCCAATGACCGGCAATAGCAACATTTGCCCCGCCAGACCGCCAAGGGATGCTTTGGGAAACACGAAAACCCGTTTGAAATCATTTATAGTCAGAGAGAGACCCATACCAAACATGATTATAACGAGTCCGAGCGGTACGAATTTGGAGAGCAGTGCGATGAATTCAGCCATATTTATTTCTTATTCTTTTGGTTGTCGTTCGTTTTCGTTTCGGTCTGTTTGAGATTGTTTATTCAGTCACTGTGTCATGCAGTTGCGTGTGGGACAATTATCATTTATCGCTTTATCATAACAAGCAGAATAGGGCGAACCGCTGCTAGCCTCGTCCGACGGCAATGATATTGGGGTCTGCATCTACCGGATTCGAATGGTCTCGATTTTGAACCGCCCGGGCAACCTGAGCTATTGGGCCTTTGAGCATGGAAACGACTTCCTCGGGCGCGTTTATTTTAGACAGTGCCTTGTCAAAGCAGGTCAGCCATTGCTGCGTTTCGTCTGGTCCTATGTGGTAGGCGGCATGAGGGTCAGTTAAACACACGGTCCCTTTTTTGTCCGCATACAGTGGTGGTCCACCCATCCAGCCAATAAGGTACTCAGCCAAAGTGTGACTGATGGGGCCTAGGTCCTTGTCATGCATCTTACGAATGTCTGCCGCTTCCGGCAGTTCATCCATCGCTTCATAAAAAGCGATAGCGAGTTCACGAATTTTGTCTTCCCCAAGGAGCTGATATGGCGTTTGCATTAAATGTTGTACCCTATGGTTGAGAGACAAAGTATAACGTGATGAGCGACTCGCGAGCCAACGAACTCTAAATCGGAATTCGATTTGGCTCAAACAAAGTGCATTTTGCTAGACTGCGAGTGGTCGTGTTGTGAAATCGATAGGAGTGGATATACGCTGTATGTGGGTGGAAAAGCCTACCGCGAAGCCAGGAGGATAACATGAATAAAATACCGAAACTCAGAGATATAAGTCTTTCCCTGATTGGGCAGCTTGTGATCAGCGCCGCCTGTATTGCAGAGACTACGGTGCTTCAAGTCGGTACGCTTATCGATGGTGTTTCGCAAAATCCCCGAGGCAAGGTCTCGATTGTAGTAGAGGGAGACAAAATTGCGGATATCGTTGAGGGCTGGATCGATAAAGAGGAGGCAACCCGAATCGACCTACGCAACGCGACATTGATGCCTGGGTTCATTGATATGCACGTACACCTTGATGGTGAACTCAATCCACCGGGCAGTTACAGCGAAGGTTTTTATATGAACTCGGCCGATGTGGCGCTGCGCTCGACGCACTACGCGAAGCTGACCTTGGCCGCTGGCTTTACGACTGTACGTGATTTGGGAACTTCGGATGTCGATGCAATTCGTGCTTTGCGCAATGCGATTAATCGGGGATTGGTGGATGGACCGCGCATCTTTATGGCGGG
Source organism: Gammaproteobacteria bacterium (assembly GCA_030427335.1). Taxonomy (GTDB): domain Bacteria; phylum Pseudomonadota; class Gammaproteobacteria; order Pseudomonadales; family Halieaceae; genus Aequoribacter. The sequence continues at coordinate 4,469 of JAUHWV010000045.1, forward strand.
TAAAGCGCTTGCAACCACGGGTGGGCATGCAGATCCGACTAACGGTGTGCGTTCCGATTTGCGTCATGATCCCGGCCCAAAAGAGGGGGTGGTGAACGGCCCCGATGATGCATACAAGGCGGTGCGGCAGCGGTACAAGGATGGTTCAGATGTGATTAAACTGACGGTCACGGGCGGTGTACTCTCGCTCGCTAAGAGTGGCGATAACCCTCAATTTACGGATTCTGAGCTTGAAGCCGTGGTTGCTGCAGCCAAGGACTATGGCTACAAAGTAGCGGTACATGCCCATGGCGCAGAGGGTATGAAACGGGCGATTCGCGCTGGCGTTGACTCTGTTGAACATGGAACTTATATGGATGAAGAGGCCATGCGTTTGATGAAAGAGAAAGGCACTTGGTACGTGCCGACGATTTCAGCGGGCAAATGGGTGGCTGTTTTAGCCGAGCAAGAGGGTAAATTGCCCGCTGTCGTGAAGCCTAAAGCAGCGGCAGTAGGCCCTCAAATCCAAGGTACGTTTGCCAAGGCTTATGCGGAAGGCGTTAAGATCGCCTTTGGTACGGACACGGGTGTGTCACCGCATGGTCAGAATGCCAAAGAGTTTGTCTACATGGTCGAGGCCGGTATGCCGCCCATGGAAGCGATACGGTCAGCTACGATTAACGCTGCCGTTCTGCTGGATCAAGCTGACACGTTGGGGTCTATTGAGGTGGGAAAATACGCTGATTTTGTTGCTGTAGAGGGCGATCCCCTAGCGGATATCTCTATTTTGCAGTCGCCCACATTCGTTATGAAAGCAGGGAAAGTTTATTAGAAGGAATGGTGAATATGATGTTACGGTTTTTCTCGGTATTAATCTTATCGTTACTGTCTGTGTCGGCTACGTGGAGTCAAGACACAAAATTTCAAAAAAGTGGGTATATAGAGGGCTATGGCCCATACGTACGAGTAGAGGCAGACTGGAATTATCCAAAAGACACCCAGTTTAAAGTGGCCTTTGATTTGGCTAAGGCGACGGAGCCCGGATCGGTAAATAAGACGATTATGGCCGCGACGCGTTTTATTAATATGCACGTCGATGCGGGCGTGGATCCGGCCGATATTAAGATAGCGATTGTGGTGCACGGCAGTGGCGGAGCCGATTTGGCCAATGACGCCTATTACGAGGCGAATAATGTGCTGAGCAACGGCAATGCACCCCTGATAGCAGCACTGATGTCCAAGGGCGTTGAGTTTATCGTTTGTGGCCAAAGCGCTGCTTTTTACGGGATGTCTAAGGCCGATTTTTTGCCCGGTGTACAACTGGCTTTATCAGCGATGACAGCTCACGCGGTACTTCAGCAGCAGGGCTACACGCTAAATCCTTTCTAGAGGGAATGCGACACAGTGCTTGCGAGGACTGCAGAGGATAGAGGGTTAGCAAGGATACGGGTTCTTTGCCGTTCATAGAGCACTGAGCGGCAGTTCTGTCGTCGCTTTCATGGTCTCCATTACAAAGCTCGAGCTTACATCGAATAAGTCTGCTTTGATGAGCGCCTGGTAGACGCGGTCGTATCCATCAATATCTCGCACCACCGCTTTGATTAGATAATCCAAATCACCGCTCATGCGATGCACTTCCATAACCTCAGGAATGCTCTCTACGACCTCTTTGAAGCGCACAGACCACTGTGCATTGTGTTGGTTTGTTCGAACCGAGACATAAACGGTTAGCGGAAGCCCTAGTTTTCGTTGGTTCAAGAGTGTGACGCGTTTTTCGATGATACCCATATCTTCAAAGCGGCGAACTGCCCGCCAAACAGCCGACTTCGACACGGCCAAACTGTCGGCGATTTCATGAAGCGGGCGCGTTGCGTTGGACTGTAAGATGTCGAGTATTTGTTTTTCTTTTAAAGACAAAGAGGTCATATTTTTTCACTTAAAAGGTATTTATTGAGATTTTGTCGCAATGTTCCCTCTAAGTCTATCTGAATTAGGGATCTAATTTCGACCGATGTTGGCACAATGTGCACTTCTTATCGAGGTGCCCTATGACGTCATACCGTTGTCTCCAAACCCCTTTAGGTATAACACCACTTATTTACTGTGATTATGTCGCCTCAGGACAACCGTGTTCGGAAATTGAAAGTTTTGTCAGTGCGCAAGTCTTACCTTATTACGCTAACACGCACAGTGAATCCTCTTTCAGCGGGCGTTGGACGAATCGGCTTCGAGAAAATGCTCGCAAATACATATCTAAAACCCTTGGAGCAGAGGGGATATATGAGGTTTTATTTACGGGCAGCGGGAGTACGTCAGGTCTAAACTTGTTGTCACATCTCTTAAGTCAGCGCTACGAGCAGAACACTTGCACCGTGTTTTTGGGGCCCTATGAGCACCATTCCAATGACTTACCATGGCGGGCTGCCGGCTGGCCAATTCGACGGATACCGCTCGATCCGCGAGGGCATCTCGATTTAGTCTGGTTGGACAAAGAGCTCTCACGACAGTCTTCCACGCACAACATTGTTAGTATCGCCGCTGTGTCTAATGTAACGGGTCTGATCACAGACGTTGATCAGATCTCCCGTGTTTGTCGGAAGTATAATGCTGGCCTTATCGGTGACTATGCCGCCGCCGCACCCTATTTGCCGCTAGGCGATCGCCTGCTAAACCAAGAACTCGACGCTATGGTTTGGTCCTCACATAAATTCACAGGCGGGCCCGCCGCAAGCGGTATTTGCGTGGTTCGTAGGGATTGGTTAGATACCCAACCGTTTTATCACGGCGGAGGCACGGTACAGTTTGTATCAGAGCAACGATGTGACTTATCACCCAATTTAGCAAGGCGGCATGAAGCTGGCACACCGAATATTGTTGGCGACATACGTGCAGGAGCGGTGTTTAGGCAAAAAGTTGAAAAGGGTGAGCAAAGCATATTTGATCGATCTAAAGCGCTCGGTCATCGCATCCGAAATGCAATAAGGGCTTTACCGAATACAGTAGTGTATGGACCCGAAGACGGCGATTTTCTGCCTACCTGCGCATTCAATTTTTATGTCCAAGGTCAGCTCGTAGATTACGCCTTCGTCGTTTCCCTGTTGAGTGATCTCTTCGGAATTCAGGTGCGCGGCGGATGTTCTTGCGCTGGCCCTTACGCACATCAATTGCTGTCTATCGATACGGCGGCGTCGGAGCGCATAGCCAGACAGCTAGACGAAGGCATCGGAGAGGCTCGTCCCGGCTGGGTTCGGCTCAGTTTGAGTGAAGGTATGCCTGACCAAGTTGTGGATTATGTGCTGTCATCCATCGCAAAGATGAGCGAATTTTTTGGTGGACTTGACGAGGCGAGTTTGTCTTCATTTATTCGCAAATACCAGGCGGTCTTTAGTGACTCGGGTCAGATTGAGCCCTGCTTGGATGAACTCGAGGGTGCAAGTCAAACCAGCATGAGCACCTTAGTTGAAACCCAGGCTAGAGCGGTACGTTGGTTAAACTCAGCACAACACCCATGAGTCTTATTCACTTTAGCTTTCCAGTGGCGCCGCGAAGAGCAGTATGAACAAAAGGATCACGCTGAGGCCCGCGTATGACACCAGTTTGACGTAACGTGCGCTTCCGGCTTCGCTATGCCAACAATGTGTAACGCTTATGAGCGTTTGCGCTAAATAGTACAGTGCGAACGCGCGTGAAGCGTAGGCGATGATTTCAAATATGTTACTCGTCCAAACCAAAGCGCAAGCCAACCCCGTGATCAAGAGATAACCCGATCGATTGTCGATGTGTCCCCCCGTCTCTTGTTGAATGACTCCAGCTGCACCGATCGTATCCGCTATAGAGGCGCTGAACTGACTCATGACGGCCGCGATGACTAGCATCATTGGGAGAACCCATGCGACAACACCGACCACCTCAATGATGGCGGTCTCGTTGATCTCAGCAGTCTCTAAGGGTCCCATCAGCGGTAAGGACATGCCGACGAAGCCGATATAAATCACCCCGGCCAAAATCTGAGCGAACAGCATGGACTGAGCTCGCACTTTGGCAGGGTACTCGGAACCCAGATAAAGAGAAGTTTCAAAGCCTTGAACGACTAAAAGTAATCCGGCTAGTTGCCTCAGTATAGTGAGCCAGTCTGCATCGGGGGTTGAGAGCAAAGGTGCGTTATTACTCGCTTGTAAATTAAAGACGAGAAGCGCGCACAAAAGCGCACAAATAATCGCGAGTTTTACCGTCACAGAATAGATTTCGAGCTTCTCTAGACCAGAGAGGCCTTTGCGATAGCCATAGATACCGATTACGCACAAGACGGCGGTAGTCATCATCTGGGGCGCGGTATCGGGCGCGTCATTGACAGTGGAAAGAACGAAACCGCTCATCAATCGCAAGTAAAAAGCGACCGAGATTACGTAGGCCATAGCTAGAACGGCTCCGGACAGCCGCTCGAGATGGACTAGCGAGGGCGAGGTCGCGATGGCTGCCGTTTGATCTTGCGCTAAGATGTTGCAGCGAAGTGCACTGCCAAGCCATACCGACAAAAATACGACTGCGCTCATGGCAATGAGCGAATAACTTCCAGCGGAGTGGGCCAGTACCGGTATGACAACCAAAAAGCCACTCCCGATTATCGAGGCTAAAGGTGTGACGGTCGCGCGCCAGAGCGCCGAACCTTGCAATTTCGGCTGGAGCAACAAGAGACCAGCGGCAATGGCGATTAGAGGGATAACGAAGTTCATATTCTGTGCTTAAAGGTCTGGTGTTTCTCGGATAGATCGCCCTTTATCGGAGGATCGTGGTGAGTATACGAATATCACTTCGCTATATTGGTTTGGTTGAAGAATAGTCCCCAGCTGTACTCCCCAGACCTTGATCGTTGCAGAAGCACGATGATAGCAACGAAAAGCGCCAGGACCTCCGCCCCAGGACTCGCAAACCACAGATAATCAACGTTCCACACGGCGGGTAGCAGAAAAATTAATGGGATTGAGAAAAAGTAGGTTTTAACGATTCCCATAATGGCTGCACGAACCGCATCTCCAATACTCTGAAACACCATGCCAATCATCATTAAAGGCCCCATCAAAAATAAGGCAGCTGTCCAGACAGGCAGTATGTCGCCAACTTTCTGAACGACTTGCATATCGTTTACAAACCAAGCGCCCAAATTGTCGTGTTGCCAAAGAATAAACAGTTGGATAGCAGAGCCATAGAGAACGGAAATAACGAGTGCCGTTTTAATTGCATCATTAGATCGATTAAGAGCACCGGCACCAAAGGTGTTCCCCATAATGCTTTGAAATGCGAGGCTGAGGCCGAGGAGCGGCAAAAAAACAAAGGTCATTAACCGCGTGATAATGCCGTAAGCGCTCACGGTGAGTTGATATTCTTCCGAGGGTAAGCCTTGCAGGTTGTATAAAATGGCTGCGGTCGAGAGAGCAAGGCCCACATACCGCAAGCTCGCGGGTGCCCCCAAACTGAGAAAATCGCGCCAGTAAGTGCTGCGGCGAGAAAACTGGAAAACGTGGAGCTGTAAATGCCCCTTGTTCTTTCGCCGAAATATCGCCACGCCGAGCAGTGCGAGTGTCTGCGCCCCCACGGTACCGGCAGCCGATCCAGCAACGCCCAATTCAAAATGAACGATTAGGGAATATGTCAGAAGCGCATTGAGAGCGACCGTTGTAAGCGACATCAAAGACATGAATCGGATATGACCCTCGCATCTGAGCGTGTCGCCATTGACCGTCAGTATGAACGAGATCGGCATCGCCATGGCAACTATGGCGAGATACTCGTAGCTCATGGCAGCCAGTGCCTCCTGCCCGTTATTTACCGCGAGCGTGAGTGAGCGTGCTGATCCTAAAAAGACGGCCATCAGGCTTAGACTGACCAAAAGCGAAAGTGTTATTGCTTGTGAATAAGCTCCGCGTGCTTTGCTGAAATCACGCCCTCCAAGAGAGCGGGCCATTACGCTTGCATAGCCATTGGCGACTAAGGTTGAGATTGCAACGAAAAAAATTGTGAATGGAAATGTCGCCGTAACGGCGGCTAACGCATCACTGCCTACGAACATACCAAGAAGGTAAGCATCCACCAGATTAAAAGAGCCGTTTACTAGCATCATCACGATGATCGGTACCGACGTTCGAAAAAACACTTGAGTTGTTGAACCGCGCAAATAGTGATTTTCTTCGGTCATACGGTTTCGCCTGTTTATATGATCGGATACAGCCAGCGTTGCGCCGATGGGGGCGCTTCTATTATCCTCGAGCTAAAGAGTTATTGCGATAGGCGCTATGCAAACAATCCCACATATGCATGATTTCATCAGCGAGTTGCCTTTGGCAATACAGGAAAACTTTAATGAAATCAGTGTGCTTAGGAGCTATCCGAAGGGATGTCTTCTGTACAGTCAAGGTGACGTGCCAGAAGCCATGTATCAGGTTGTATCCGGCGAAGTGCAGCTCTGTAACTACTCCGTTTCAGGAAGAGAGTTTAACCCAGGACAATTTCGAGCAGGAGATTGTTTTGGAGAAATGGGCCTGATCGATGGTCAACCCCGAGTATCTCATGCGATTGTTAGCGTCGATGCGGTTCTGCGAGTGCTCAGTCTCAGCGATTTTGACGTTCTCAAGCGGGAGTGTCCTGAATTTACGGAGCGCATGTTGTTAATCATGTGCCATCGTTTGCGATACCTGTACCTTATGACGGCAGAAACGTCGGGTTTGGCCAACATGAATGAACGCTTGGCTCTGAATCTGTATCGCCTCGCTTTCGGCCGAGGCGAGGTTGATGAGTACGGCGACCGCTATATTCGGCTCTCTCAGGAGCAACTGGCCACGCTTTTGAGCACGTCTCGTCAAACGATCAACAAAGAATTACAGGCTTTGGTAAAGGCGGGGTTTATCGAGCTCAAATACGGCAAGATTTATTTTAGTGACTTAGATGGCCTCAGGCGCCAATATCACTATCTTATGGGCGCAGAACAGGTGACACCTCTGTATGCGCCCGCATAAGCAGCAGGATTCATAAATAAAAAAGGAGACAACATGTCTGAAGTAGTAAAAAGTTTTGCGGCTCACTCCGAGTCGTCGCCTCTCGCTGCGTGGGAGTTCGAGCGTCGAGACCTTCAGCCAAATGATGTCGCTATCGAAATCCGTTACTGTGGTGTGTGTCACAGCGACCTTCATACTGCCCGGAATCACTGGGGGCGAACACAGTACCCACTCGTGCCCGGGCATGAGATCGTTGGCGTGGTGAAGGCGATAGGTCGAGAAGTAAGTAAACACGCCGTGGGTGATTGGGTCGCGGTGGGTTGTCTGGTTGATTCCTGTCAAACTTGCGGTTCCTGCCATGATGGTGAAGAGCAATATTGTGAGCAAGGCTCTACTGGAACCTACGGTTCATTGGATCGCTATGGCCAGCCAACGCAGGGCGGCTACTCGAGTGCCATTGTTGTCACTGAGCATTTTGTTCTGAAGATGCCTGAAACTTTGGATCCCGCAGGGGCCGCGCCGCTGTTGTGCGCCGGCATTACCTCTTACTCGCCTTTGAATTATCACAAGGTGGGGCCTGGTGTGCGCGTTGGGGTCATCGGCCTTGGCGGCTTAGGACATATGGCGCTTAAATTCGCAGTGGCGATGGGCGCTGAAGTGACGCAGTTTACGACATCTGAGAATAAAAAAGCCGAGGCGGAGCGTCTTGGTGCGCACCACGTTGTGCTGTCTACAGATCGGACCCAGATGAAAGCGCATTTTGGGCAGCTTGATCTGATTGTTGACACGGTACCCGTACCGCATGAGCTCAAAGACTATCTGCTTTGTTTAAAGCGTAATGGAAATTTAGTGCTTACTGGTCCCATAGGCTTACAGAACCCGCCTCTGAACAACGGGCTTCTTATGATGGGCCGAAAAAGCGTATCGGGTTCCGCTATCGGTGGTATCGAAGAAACTCAGCAGATGCTGGATTTTTGCGCAAAAAATGGCGTCACCTGCGATGTTGAAATGATATCCATGGACTACATCAACGAGGCCTATGATCGTTTGGAGCAAAATGATGTGCATTATCGCTTCGTGATTGATATGGCTACGCTTTAGTTTGGGGCTCATTCAGGGCTGTACGCCCGTGATCTGCATGGTGAGCGGGGCGGCGCGGAAAAACCGTAATTTGCTCTCACATTGAGAGCGGTGCTTTAAGGCGAGCGGCTAGGTGTCGGCTTCGATCCCCTGATTTTGTACGTGAGCCGCTAGCTCTGGATAAAACGTCAAAAAAGCAGATTCAATGTCGTTTTGATTCTTGAGTAGCTCGTTGCAGGCTCGATCAAAAGAGTTCGCGAAGCGAATACGGGTGGCTGCACGCCGCACGGCCTCAAGCGCATTATGCTGATGTGCATACGCATCAAACCAGCGTCCAGAGATCATCCTAGAAGAAACCGTTCGCATGCGTTCGGAGGGCATAAGATGCAGATTATCGGAAAGCGTCGAATAGAGGAGTTCGTTAACCTTGTTTAGCTTACGAGCTTCTAGACGCGCCCAGTGTTTGATGAGTAAATGGTCGAAATAAATATCGAGGGCAATACCGGCGAAACGCTTGCAGTCTGGATCAAACAGCTCCTTGAGCTCACGAATCAGTGGGTGAGTGTCTGTAAAGCGGTCTACTTGGATGTGATTTTCGAGGCCTCGTGAGATTGCCGGCAATAGCGTGCGTCGGTCGACACCACGCATGAAGTCACCCAAAAGATTTCCGATCAACGATTCGGGGGTCTGTTTAGCGAGACAGAGATGAGCAAAGTAATTCATTCGGAATAGGTATATGCCAGCAGGCGATTCCTGTCATTATGCTTTTGTATGACGCTAATGCAAATTTTGAAAATAAAAAGGCCCGCGTAATGCGGGCCTTGAAGGTTGGCTTGTTTACCAGCGTGTTTAGAATGAGTACTCGGCTGAGATAGCCCAGGTTCGGGGAGCCGTGTATCCACCGTTTGCCATCACCGATATATCGAAGGTATTGATTAGCTGACGCTCATCAGACAGGTTCTTGCCCTCAACAGCGAAACGCCACTTTTCGCCGGCTGTTGTGAATGCCGCCATGGCGTTGTAAGTCCAGTAATCTTCGCCTTTTTGAGCGGTTTTGATCGCGTTGTTCAGATCGATCGGTGAATTTAAGTACATCTCGTCTTGGAAACTCGCGTCGGCAGATAAAGTGAGATTACCGTTCGCCATTGCTGTGCGATACAGCGCCCGAATCTGGCCGGTCCACTCGGGGGCATACCCCAATTCGGTTGTGGCCGCTTTGTTAACAAAGCTACCATCAGCAAGCTGCTCTGGGAATTCATCGACGGTTTGATCGAGGTAACCGATGTTGGCGTTTACCAGTAAACCATCGAGTGGGGTCTGCCAGGTCAGTTCGGCTTCAAAGCCTTCAGATGAAACCTTACCAACGTTTCGGGTTAATGATACGAGATCCCCTTGCGTTAGGATGATGGTTTGCATCTGCTTGTCTTCGTAATCATTAACGAAGTATTCGGCATTGAAGCGAATTTTGCCATCGGCAAGGGTCGATTTTACGCCCACTGTGAACGTCGTTACGGTCTCTGGGTCATATGCCTCATTATTGGTGGTGTTCGCATTGAAGCCACCTGCCTTAAAGCCTTGCGAGTAGCCGGCGTAGACCATGGTGTCATCGCTCAAATCGTATTTGATACGGGCGTTCGGAGTGAACTCCGTCCAGCTGTCGGTTGCATACAGCTCTTCAACAGTGGTTACCGATACGAAGCGCGAGGCTCCGGGAATCCAAGTAACAAAGCCGGTGCCAGCAAGATTTTGGTTAATAAGTGCCATAACCGCTTCAACTTGCTCTTCCATACCGGGTTTAATCGCCATGGGTAGACGACCGCCAGCAACAAAGCTGGCAATGGCTAAGGCGTAGTAATCCCGCTGGTACTCGGTTGCCGAATCCTGAGTCTTTTCATCTTCGGTCCAGCGTGCACCGACAGACAACTGCAATTTATCGCTCAGATCCCAATCGATGTTGCCATAAATTGACTTTGAGGTGATGTCTCGGTTGTCACGCAAGCTTTTGCCTTGCTGATCGAGCACGCCGCGCAAGTAGGGTGTCTGGGGCGTGCCGCCGCCATCTTGGTCAAATTCACCATCAAGGTAATACAAGCCCGCTACCGCTTGAATGCGATCGCTGCTGTAGTTCAACTGAAACTCTTGGCTGAAGTCTTTGGAGTTGAGGCCGTCGCGCAAAGTCTGAATCCAGACTTGCTCGCTCGTATCGAAGTCGTACACTTGGGTTGATACCATATCTCGAAGCGCGGTTATCGATTTCAGCGAGAGTGAGTCGTTGATCTCCCATTCTACTTTAAGATCGACGTTTTTCTGCTCGAAACCGTACTT
>JAUHWV010000046.1 GCA_030427335.1 Gammaproteobacteria bacterium
TATCGCTGCGCAGAAAGTAGCCTCAGGTTGGGAAGACTTGGTCGTTGCAGGCGGTATCGAGAGTATGTCTCGGGTTCCCATGGGTTCTGCGGGCGGCGCTATGGGTAGCGACCCGGCGTTTTCACTCAAAACGGGTTTTGTGCCTCAAGGTATTGGCGCCGACACCATCGCCACCCTAGGCGGCTGGACTCGCGAAGACGTCGATGCCTTCGCCATGGAGTCTCAGCGTCGTGCGGCGCACGCGCGAGACAACGGTTGGTTTGACAAGAGCGTAGTCCCAGTTAAAGACATCAATGGCGTTACGGTTCTAGAGCGAGATGATTTTATTAAGCCAGGTACGACCATGGAGGGGCTGGCCTCTCTCAAGCCCTCGTTTGCCATGATGGGCTCAATGGGTTTTGATGATGTAATTCTCGGCAAGTATAACCAGCTGGAGCGTATCAACCACGTTCACACGCCGGGCAACTCCTCGGGCATCGTGGATGGCTCTAGCGCCGTTTTAATCGGTAGTGAAAAGGCCGGTAAAGATCTTGGTTTGACGCCTCGCGGCCGTATCGTGGCTACCGCTATTTTGTCGACAGACCCCATTATCATGCTCACAGGCCCTGGCCCCGCAGCGAAGAAGTGCCTAGCGAAGGCGGGCATGACCCCAGCTGATATCGATCTCTGGGAGATCAATGAAGCGTTTGCCTCGGTGGCTCTGCGCTACATGCAAGATCTGGGCATTGATCACTCGGTAACTAATGTAAACGGTGGCGCAATCGCAATGGGGCACCCACTGGGCGCAACGGGCGCTATGTTGGTTAGCATCATGCTAGATGAACTCGAGCGCCGAGACCTACGTCGCGGCATGCTATCACTGTGTGTGGGCGGTGGTATGGGTATCTCTACCATCATCGAACGCGTTTAAAACGCCTGCAAAGTTAAGGAGACAGCAATGAGTGTATTTCATTACGACAAAGACGATGCGGGTATCGTAACCGTAACTATGGACATGACGGGTCCCGTCAACGCAATGAACGCCGAATATCAAACGGCAATGACGGAGACGGTTGAGCGCTTGGAAGCCGAAACGGATCTGCGCGGTGTGGTTTTTGCCTCTGCCAAAAAAGTGTTTTTCGCGGGCGGCGATTTGAATGATTTGGTCAAGGTTGAACCGGGTCAAGAAGAGGAATTTTTCACCGGTTTGCAGGCGACCAAATCGGTTCTTCGACGCATTGAAAAACTGCCGGTGCCTGTGGCAGCCGCAATCAACGGTGCGGCGCTGGGTGGTGGATTCGAAATCGCCTTGTGCTGCAACTATCGCGTTGCCTGGAATGATCGCTCAGTACAGTTGGGTTTGCCCGAGGTCGGGTTGGGTCTGCTGCCCGGTGGCGGCGGTGTTGTGCGTATGACTCGTTTGCTCGGTCTGGCCGCGGCATTGCCCTACCTAACAGAAGGCACACGTGTTACGCCAGACAAGGCATTGGCTGCGGGTATGATTCACGCGACGGTCGACACGCTTGATGAGCTGGTGCCGAATGCTAAGGCGTGGATTCTAGCGCAAGAGGATATCGTGGCTGCGGGCACCCAACCTTGGGATACCAAGGGCTACAAAATCCCCGGTGGCGGTATTAATTCGCCCGGTGTCGCTCAGCTTGTCATGATCGCGCCAGCGATGCTGTACTCGAAGACGCGCGGCCTACTTCCAGCACCCGCCCGTATCTTAGATTGTGCGGTGGAGGCACTGCGTCTTGATTTCGATGAGGCGCTCACCGTGGAGTCACGTGGTTTGGCTAACTTAGTGGTCACACCTGTTGCCAAAAATATGATCTCAACCTTCTTCTTTGGTATGAACAAAATTAACGGCGGTGCGAGCCGACCTAAAGGCGTTGAGAAGCGTCTGACCAAGAAAGTGGGTATTTTGGGTGCCGGCATGATGGGGCAGGGTATTGCCTATTCATCAGCTATGGCTGGCATTGACGTCGTGTTGAAAGACATCTCGGTTGAGGCGGCGGAAAAGGGGAAATCCTACTCCGAGAAGCTTCTGGCAAAACGTGTGGCTAAAGGCACCATGACCGAAGAGAAGAAGCAGTCTGTTTTGGATCGCATCCATCCTACGGCCGCGAATGAGGATTTGCAGGGTTGTGATTTGATCATCGAGGCGGTGTTCGAGAACATGAAGCTCAAACACCAAATCACGGCGGAGCTCGAGGGCTATCTCTCAGAAGACGGCGTGTGGGGTTCCAACACGTCTACTTTGCCCATCACCCAATTGGCGGAAGGCAGCACCAAGCCTGAAAACTTCATTGGCATTCACTTCTTCTCTCCCGTCGATAAGATGCCCTTGGTTGAGATTATCTGTGGCGAAAAAACCAGTGATGAGGCCTTAGCAAAAGCGTTTGATTACACTCTGCAAATCAAGAAGACACCGATTGTTGTGAACGACTCATTGGGCTTCTTTACCTCGCGTACATTTGGAACCTATCTAGACGAAGGCGTTCGCTTGCTGAAAGAAGGCCTGCACCCAGTCAAGATCGATTCGTTGGGCAAAGCTGTGGGTATGCCGGTAGGGCCTCTCGCAGTTTACGATGAGGTAAGCCTCGAGCTGTCCCGCAAAGCCAACGCGACCTGGGAAGAGTTGGGCGTGGTCGATAAGTGGGGCGACGGCTCTATTGCGCGCGAGGTGGTTGGCATGATGGTCGACGAACATGGCCGAGGCGGGCGTCATCATGGCGGCGGTTTTTACCAGTACCACGAGGATGGTAGTAAAGAAATTTGGCCTGGTCTCTTTGATATCTTCTACAAGGCAGACTTTGAGATCACTGATCAGGATGTGAAAGACAGGCTCTTGTTCCGCCAAGTCATTGAGGCCCTCAAGTGTCTTGAAACGAATGTGTTGCGTTCGGAAGAAGATGGCAACATCGGTTCTGTTATGGGGATTGGGGCGCCGCCTTGGACCGGCGGTCTGTTGCAGTTTGTTAAAACCTACGGGTACGGCCGATTTGTAGCGCGCTGCGAGGAATTGGCTGCGCAGTATGGCGACCGTTTTAATCCTCCCCAGATTGCGCGTGAGCGGGCGCAGGCCTGACATCGGGTTAGCTCGGACTAAGTTAAACGGGCTTCGGCCCGTTTTTTGTAGCGACATTATGCGATCTTATGGATTGATAGGCTCACGTGGGCTGTATATTGTGCTGAGTCGCTGAGTCGCTGAGTCGCTGAGTCGCTGAGTCGCTGAGTCGCTGAGTCGCTGAGTCGCTGAGTCGCTGAGTCGCTGAGTCGCTGAGTCGCTGAGCGGTCTGCCGAAAGCGTCAATAACCATTTTCATGAGCGCAGCCCTATTTTTAATGGAGTCGACTCATTATCTAGGAGTAATCCGAGTGCGCTCTCGCCCATGATTTGCGCTCGGGCGAAAAAGGTTGTAGCAGCCGAGTTAATCTGGTTGTAATATTCGTGATCTGAGCGGTCAGCCGCGTCGTATCTTTAACTTTGCTAATTGAGGTAATCCAGTGAAAGCATTCCGTATTGATCCCGTAGCGCAAACCGTAGAAGAAATTGAGATCCACAACACGGGCGATATCGCGGAAGCCATCGGCTTTGACTCGATTATCTCAGATGACATCGGGCCTAATGGTGATCGTCTGTATTTAGACGAAGACTGCTTTATCCGCGGATCGGAGGGGCGTTTTCGGGTTGATAAAATCGCCCCCGTCGCGGGATTTGGCGTGGTGGCCGGATCTAATGGGACCGAGGATGAGCTGCAGGATGTCAGCCAAGACTTGGAAACGTTGATCTCCAGAATTTCATATCTTTGATTACTGCGTTTTTGGTGGGTTTACGGAGTAAACTGTTTCCTAATCACGGATAGTAAAGGTCCGAGCTGCACAGTGGTTGTGGTTGTTGAGGGTAGAAACGTTTCCCTGATGCATCGCCCTATGCGCGCTTTCAAGACTTAGCCTGTTAGGGGGACACCCTCTAAGCTGAACCAAAAGGTCGGTGATACGCGGGCCATTTTTTTAGAAGGTCAGCAGACTCTCCAGTGATAAAAAAGGGCCTGGTGCAACCAGGCCCTGTATTTTTTCCGCCTTAAGTGAGAGCGGAGTGCTTGAGGTCTTTAGAAGTCGTATTTTAACCCGAACTGAATTTGCCAAACCGACTGGCTTAGAACTTCCAAGCTCTTGATCGTACGGTCACTGTTAAGTCGTAGATACTCATACTGACCATTCTCGTCGATTCTTGCAGAAGCAACTCTTCGCTCATATTCGTAGCGGGTTCTTTCGATACGGCCCCAGTCATCGTTCAATAAGTTACCGAGGTTTTCAATATCAAGGAAAACTCTGAAAGAATGGTCTTCATCAAATGCCGGTAGCTCCTGTTGGAAGCGGAGATCGATAATTGTCGACCAAGGTGAATTATCACCGTTGCGAGCCGCAATGCTTCCTTTGTATTTGGCTAGCTCTGAACCGTTTATGTAGTCAAAGAAGGCCTGCTGTGCTGCTGGATCTCCGCCGAATGAAGCTGGCGAAAATAGCGGGTCACTCGGACCATTTGGTACATAGAAAAGATGTCCTGCGTCGTCGTTTCTCGACTCGCGAGCACACCTGCCACCGCCCACGTCGAGGACACAGTTGTTGTTTTCCTCAAATGTGTAGCTGTAGGGTTGACCCGAACGGCGAGTTGCAAATAACGATACTTTTGTCTCGTACCCAGGTATGAGCTCTTTACTCCAATTGAAACGGATTTTCAGCTGGTGCTCAACTTGGAAGTTCGAAGTACCTTCTCGAGGACGCTGGCGGTCATAGGCGGCGAAGTCCGAGTAGTTCGATGTTGCGGTAGATGATGTGCCGTAACCAATATCCTCTACGTCGGAATTGGTGTAGCTCATGAATAGATCGAACTGCCCTGCGCTAGTATCCCAATCTTTAGATGCTGAGATTGCGAATAGTTGGCTTTCGCCGCCGTCAAAAGAACCCACCACGAGGGCTTCGGGTGCGCCGCCACAGTCATAGACTCCGCGCCCATCTGGTGACGTCCCGACCGGCGTTGCGCAACGTGCATCGTACCAATACGAGGCGTTATCAACCGAGTTAAACAGCACGTCTGCGGAAAGCAACCAATCCTCACCAAGAGGGCCCAAGTCCGCTTGATGTGCTATTCCCAAATTCATTTTGGTGGTGGTCGGAATGTCAAAGTTGGGGCTGAGTGCATTCACGCTACCATCCGGCGCCTTGGTTGCCAGTGCGCTTAAAACATCAGATGGGATGTATTGGCCAGTTGCTGCATCCGGCGTCGTGGGTACCTGAATGACACCAAATGCGCTAGTTCCGTCTGAGATTACGCCGTCGTTTGAGTAACTGTTAGAAATCCAAACCCCTGGTGAGCCACCAGAGAATCGGCCGATTCCACCGCGTACCGTGGTTTCATCTGAAAGGTACCACTTAAACGATACTCGAGGGAGGAGGACGCTCAGGCCGTCTATGTCTGTCGTATTAGTGAAACCATATCGATTAGCGAAATTCTGATTCTCACGGATGGATCCGTTCGATGAGTAATCATCGTATCGTAAGCCAAAATCGACAACGAGATCGCCATTTATATCCCAGCTGTCTTGGATATAGATTGACTGATAATCGTATCCCCAGATGGCGCGCAGGTCATTTTCATTGTTGGTTACTGCGTTATCGTATAGCAAGCCAGATGCAGTTGCGTTACGCAGGTCGTCCAAGCTGTCAAAAACATATGAGCCTTCTGAGTTTTGGGCGAACAAGTTGTTAACGTCCACTTCTTCTCTTTCGATTCCGAATTTCAAGATGTGATCGCCAATGGAGTATTCCGCAACGAACTTAATTTGGAAGAACTCTTGGTCGAGTTCGTTACCGTGTCGGAAGCGGTCTGGACCTATGACAAGATAGTTGTCGTCACCATTCGCGTTGCGCAAGAATACGGCCATTGAGGGGAATTCTGCACCATTCAAAGAATCCTGTCCCGTGGCCTGTGTTGTGCTTGCAATCTTGAACTCAGTAGAAAGATTGTCCGACCAATCCGAAAAAACGTGACCAATAACACTTTCAACTTCTTCAGAGCGATCATACCAAGCCGAGGATGCACCCAGGACATTTCCAGACGCTAGGAAGTTGTTACCATTCTGCTCTATGATGGTGTTGCCTTCCGTGCTGATGTACGTGAACTTTGC
This sequence comes from Gammaproteobacteria bacterium, assembly GCA_030427335.1. Lineage (GTDB taxonomy): Bacteria > Pseudomonadota > Gammaproteobacteria > Pseudomonadales > Halieaceae > Aequoribacter. The sequence continues at coordinate 6,173 of JAUHWV010000046.1, forward strand.
GCGATGGTCGTCAGAGATGTTCCAGTCGATGTTTGCGAGAATTTTCTCATCCTCGGCTGGAGACTTCGAGAAGCCACCGATATCGAATCCCCAAACGTCACTCACAATTTGTCCAACAGCGGCGACGTCGTCGAGGGTAATATCAGGTTCAGTATTCAAGGCACCAGAGCCAGCGGGGCCTCGGCTGAGTGGGGCAGTCTCCTCGTATTTGTCATAAGCAACGAAGAAAAACAATTTATCTTCGATGATAGGGCCGCCCAAAGTCGCGACCATAGTCTCTTCCTCGAACTCGAAGCTGAATTCATCATCACCGTTCTTATCACCGATCATGGAATCATCGGTTGAATAATAAGCGATTGAGCCCGTAAATTCGTTGGTTCCGGATTTTGTTACCGCGTTGATTGTGCCCCCTGTGAAACCGTTGTATTCAACGTCGAAGGGAGCGGTTTGCACTGACAGAGATTCGATTGCATCGTAAGAAATTGGCGAACGTTGCGAGGGGTAACCGTTGGCATTCAAACCGAAGCGATCATTCAGTGCGACACCGTCGATAGTGAGCGAGTTGAACCGGTTGTTAGCGCCCGCAATGCTGAGCTCTTTCGCGCCGCCGCTTTGGACGTTTACGGATACGAATGGGTCAAGCTCTGCTGCATCCGTGATGTCGCGATCGATTGAGGTAACCTCTTGTAGGGCTCGAATGCCCAGGGTGGTGCTCAAACCGTCATTGGTAAACCCTGTATCCCCAAGGCTTCGAGCAGTGACCTTAACCTCTTCCATAGCTGCCGCGGCCTGCACAGTAACAGGCAAATTGAATACCTGGTCGAGGCCGAGATACACATCATCGATCTTCACGTTTTTGAAGTCGCTGCCTTCAATCGTGATGGAGTAGGGGCCGCCAACGCGAAGGCTTCGAGCTGAAAATACGCCACTTGCGTTGGTGGTTGTGCTTGAGACCGTCCCTGAAGGCGTATGAGTGATGGTAACTTTCGCGTTGGCGAAGGTGGTCCCAGTTTCGGTAGCGACATTGCCGCGTATAGACGATGTAGTAGTTTGAGCGAGCGCGGTGGCCGACATTCCAGCCGTTAGAGCGACCGCAAGAGCCAGCCGGCTCAGCTTAGTTGATCTAATCATGTTAGAGGCTTCCTTCATTGGTAGTCTGCATGGTTCAGTGCTGATTAATACGAATCAGGCGTCATTTGTTCACAACTTATGGTGATGTTTACGCCGTGTTTTTGGGTAATAATCACGTCGGATTCGCTGTGAAAAGGTGTCTCCCACCCAGGAGGATACTCAAATACCCTTCTGCCAAGGCCGACAGGGCGTATTATGTATGTGTTGGCATTTCGTTTTAATGACATTCATCCGTAACGTAACTATTTCACAATATTCATGCACGCTCGGGGACGGAAAGTTCCATTTCTTATTTGAGCTCTTCGTTATTGGGTCAGTCGTGGATGAGCAGGTAAAGTTATATGCAAATTAAGTTTTTAAAGGGGGCGGACTGTGGTTTGGTTGCGGAGAATTGAAAGCTCTGGATTGTTGAGGTTCGGGGCGCTCATGATACGGCGCTATGGATTCAATGCTCTCTTGGGTATTCTCATGTTTCCGTTACATTCCTCTGCTTCTACAGGTGAGCTTGTATCGCGCGCGGAGGGATCTGAATATCGAGTCGCTTTTGGCTCCTGCCTAAAGCAAGATGATGCCATGCCTGTCTGGTCCGAAATCGAGTCCAGATCGCCCGATATGTTCATCTTTGGGGGTGATAACGTTTACGCCGACATCGGCGCTTACACTTTAATGCGCACGCCCAAGAATTTTGAGAAGGCTTATGAAAACCTCGCGCGTAACCCTCAATTTACCTCGTTTCAGAGTGCGCTTGAAGCTCGGTCAGCTACGGTTATGGCCACCTGGGATGATCACGATTACGGGTTAAACGACGGTGGCGCCGAGAACGAGCATAAATTATTGGCCAAAAAAGCCTTCGTGGATTTTTTTAATCCGACGGGGCTAGCTGTTTCGTCGGCGGACGAGCCGGGCATTTACAGCAGTACGATACAGACGGTCGGTGACCTTACGGTACAGGTGATCCTACTTGATACCCGAAGCTTTCGCTCCGCCTTTGAAAAACGCAAAAATAAGAGACTGTGTTCCCGGGGTGGCTGGGAATTTTCTTCAGCACCCGATGCCACGGTTTTGGGTGATAAACAATGGACTTGGCTGAAGAGTCAGTTGGAACAAGCCGCGGATGTGCGGCTCATTATGTCGAGTATCCAAGTACTCCCCACTGAGCAGTGTTTCGAGAAGTGGGCGAACTTCCCCAAAGAGCGAGAGCGGCTATTGGCTCTGATTGCGAAGAAGACCGCGGGCGGTGTGATTTTGCTGAGCGGCGATCGCCACTTGAGTGAAATCAGCGTATTGGAACGCAAAGATATTGGCTATCCGCTCTATGAGGTGACTTCCAGCGGCTTGAACAACGCGCTGAGAGGGCGCTTCGAGGTGGCTAAAGAGCCTAATTCGTTACGGGCGCTGCCCGAAAACGTCAGTGAGAATGGTTTTGGCGAGATCGCAATTACTCAAAGTGACGAGGGTGAAACAACGATTTATCTTCGGCTGTTCAATGAAAACGGGATTCTGTTGCAGTCAATCCCCCTAGCTTTGAACGAACTACAAAAGTAGAGGGTGTTTTGTAAGAGGCTATTCGGAAACAGAAAACAGTAGCCTCAGCCCGTTACGCTTGATATTGTATTAGAAAAATAGAATAAACGAAGGGGATTAAATGCCACGTTCTGCTTCTGTTAGTGAGTGTATGCACCGCTCGCCCATTACGATTTCAGAGCACGCCAGTATCGCCGAGGCCGTTAAGGTTATCGTTGATAACAAGTTAACCGGTATTACTGTGACCGATGAAGCCGGTATTGTGGTTGGCGTTCTCTCCGAAATCGATTGCTTAAAGGCGATTTTGAACTCGATCTACAACGATGGTGACCCAGACCATCGCCTGGTGGGTGAATTCATGACTCGCTCGCTTAATACCTGCAGTCCAGAAGACAGCATTGTCGAAGTGGCGCAAAGTATGTTGGAGACACAGCAACGTCGCCGCCCAGTGCTCGAAGGTGGTAGACTCGTCGGCCAAGTGAGCTCGGGTAATGTGCTGTGGGCTTTGATGGAGTATTCTCGCCGCAAAGCTTGAGTTAAAACACGAGCTTTGCGCTAGGCGTTGGGGGCGCAAAGGTGTTGTTTGAACTCGGTTTGATGGAATGGTGTGGCTTGCTCGGCAGCGCCATTTTGATTGGTATGGCCAAGGTCGGTGTGCAGGGCACAGGGATGGCCACCATACCGATTCTCGCTCTGCTCTTTGGTGCTAAAGACTCAACCGGTATCGCTCTTGGCATGTTGGTTTGCGCTGACATCATGGCCGTTATTTACTACCACCGTCATGCTGATTGGACTCTACTATGGCGGCTCTTCCCCTCCGCGGCGTTGGGGGTTGCTCTTGGGACGGTGTTCGGCAACCTAGTTTCAGACGTGCTCTTCAAGCAAACCATGGTTCTGTTTATTGCTGCCTCTATCGCACTCATGGTTTGGCAAGAGCTCAGAAAATCGGCATGGATACCGAAGCACGCCATTTTTGCCAATTCGGCTGGTATTTTGGGCGGTATCGCTACGATGGTCGGCAATATGGCCGGACCAATCATGGCGGTATATTTACTAAGCCAGCGCATGTCCAAAGAAGTATATATAGGGACGGGTGCCTGGTTTTTTTTGGTGATAAACGTTTTTAAGATTCCCTTTCACGTGTTTGCTTGGCACACCATTACGGTCAAAACAGCGCTCGTTAATGTGGTCACTATTCCCTTGATCTTGCTGGGCGCGGTAGCGGGGATTGCTATTGTAAAGCGGGTGAAAGAAGGGGCCTACCGTTGGTTTGTCATCGGCATGACGGCGGTGTCGGCGCTTCTAATGCTTTTCTGAGCTGTCGCGTGACCTGGATTACGCGCGCTGTTTGGGTTCGCTTACTGCATCGAGACTTCGCTAATGCACGGTATTCAGCGGTTATGTGCTCTGCTAGTGCATCTAATTGGTACGATTGACTGATTTTACAAAGCGGCCATGGGCGTGGGGGAAAAGCGCCGCCTTTTTCTTAGGCGGCGTACCTTGCTTTAAGCTGCGAGAAATTCCGCTAGAGTAGCAGCGTCGTTAGGCTGCTAAAAACTCTGCTCGAGTAGCGGCGTTTTCTTTAAATACACCACCCAGTGCGGTTGTGCGAGTTTGCGAATTTGCGTCCATCACACCACGTGACTTAACGCAGTAGTGGGTCGCATTCATTGTGACTGCGACATCGTCGGTCTCGAGCAAGGTTTGAAGCGCCACGAGCACCTGCTGAGTTAGACGTTCTTGAACTTGCGGACGTTGCGCAAAGAAACGAACGATGCGGTTGATTTTGCTCAGCCCAATGATCTTTTTGCCGGGTATGTAAGCGACTTTGGCTAGACCGTCGATCGTAACAAAGTGGTGTTCGCAGGTGCTGATTAGCGCGATGTCATCGATGCAGACCATTTCTTCAACCTGCATTTTGTTTTCGATCACCGAGATTTTTGGGAACTGGCTGTAGTCAAGGCCTGCAAAGATCTCATCGACATACATTTTGGCAATGCGGTGGGGCGTTTCCGCAAGGCTATCGTCTGCTAGGTCCAGACCCAGGGTTTCAGATATTGTCGTGAAGGCCTGTTTGATTGCTGTGTACTTTTCGTCGCGAGAGAGCGCATTGTTGGTCATGGGGGTTTCGAGACCACGCTCAATCAAGGCGGCACGAACGGCTTCTGCTTCGGGTGTCAGATCCGTAGGGATACTCAGTGTGCTTGGATTCAGGGCCGATGTCATAAAAACTCTCCTATCGCTATGCCAATGATACGCGATTTGAGCTTGCTTAGATTGAAAATTTATTCATCACCAGCGAATGAGCTCCGCTAAATAGGCTGCGGCTACCAAAATTCCGGCGGAGTAGAGCGTTAACACAATCCCGAGAAGAGCTTTGGCATGCGGATGTTTTGCTCTGACCAAGAGGGCTAATAAGTCGGTCAGTTTAAGAGGCAAGCCATCTTTGAGGGCTCGGTTCCGAAGTTGGCTTTGAGAGTCAGATGAAAGCGCTGCGCAATGCCAGCCCGCATAGTACACGAGGTGCCGAGTTGCGATATAAGGCCCCCAGTGTCTCAGAGTGGACCCTCGTGCAGATTCCCAGTTGCCGGACTGGTCTACGATGACCAGTGTCTCCTGTTCGTTACCGATATGACCGCTGTGCCGAGCGAGTGCGTAAAGCGTTACCAGGAATAGGCCTGTGCCGGGAATAATTGCGGCGGCTATGGTTAGCGGAGCGCTTGCAAACTGCAAAAGCAAAAGGGTAAGTAGCGTAGACGCAATCGCGCCGAGGCCGACCAGGGCAGAAAATCGTCGCCAAGACCAGGCGCTGCCGTGCCATTGTGTGGTGGGGGGAAGCTCCAGCAGTCCCTGTATCATGATGGTTCGATCGGCCCGCTCTAGTTGCTCCAACCAGCGCTGGGTGAGGAATCCAAACAGCGTCAGGGGTAGCAAGCCAATCAGAATTGTCGCGCTCAACGCGATGAAGCTTCGCTCTCTCAGGTGAGCCGATTCGAGCTCGGAACGAGAGGTCAGCAGGGCCGTTGAGTTGAATTCGGCCTCTGGCGACCCAGCCAGGGAAAACTTATCAAAATGTCCCACACCTTTGGGTATGGCGAGCAGTGAGTTTCGCCAGACGATGAGCTGGTGGACATCATCGTTTATCGGATTACTTAATTTGAAGTCCCCTAGGTTGCTGAACAAGGCAATGGATCGTTCGCCCTGATAGTTCATCACTAGCCACCAGCCTTGCTCAGTATGCGCAAAAGTGACAATTCGTGCTTTGTCTGGTTCCGTAAAGTTGGGGTTTAAAAACAGCAGCTGATCGAGTTGACGCATGAAAGTGCGGTCATCCACGCTGTAGACCCGAAGCGCCGGCGAATCCGGTGCCGTTGCGTAGAGTAATCCATCAAACAGGGCAAAGGTCTCGTCTTGCAGCGCTAGAGTGGTGCTTCGCGCGCGTTCGCTTGCTGGGTTGAAGGCGGAGATGTAGTCCCCGTGGTTAATGTACAGTCTTTCTGAGGCGGGTTCGAAGAACAGATCTCGCGCCGGTGGAAAAACCTTAAGCGATTCAATAAAACGACACGAGGTAGGTTCAAGCGAGCAAATAAAGGTCCCTGTGATCTTCTCTTCGGTGTTGTGCTCAGTCACCAATCGCCGTGTGCCCGCCAAGGCGAAGGTGCTATCGCTTAAGAGGGCGGGAGTTCCCCTGATGTGAATTAAGTTGAGTTCCTCAAGTGACAGGTCGTGTCTAACAAGGCCCGCTTGGTCGTAGATTACGGCTCGCTCTGGCGTCGTTAACAGAAGAGTGCCGTTTGGGCGTGCATCACCGTTCACTTCAAATGAGGGCAAGGGTTTGGGCCAGTGTTTAGCGAAAGCGGCGAATCCCAACCCTGCAATACAAATTAATAAGCTCAAAAGGGCGGCGCCTGTGGTTAGAGCTCGCAAGCCGGTTTTTTCGTTTTGCAGCTCGAGTTTGGCTTTCTGCAGTTGGTATGGATTAGGCGCGTTTTCGGCGTGATTTAGGCGTGCGCTATCCCGTTCTTCATTGGTGGCATACGGCTCAGGTTTAGGCTCAGGTTTGGGCTCAGGTTTAGGTTCAGGTTTAGGTTCAGGTTTAGGTTCAGGTTTAGGTTCAGGTTTAGGCTCAGGTTTAGGCTCAGGTTTAGGCTCAGGTTTGGCCTCAGGTTTGGGCTCAGGTTTGGGCTCAGGTTTGGGCTCAGGTTTGGGCTCAGGTCTGGGCTCGGATCTGGGCTCGGGTCTGGGCTCGGGTCTGGGCTCGGGTCTGGGCTCGGGTCTGGGCTCGGGTCTGGGCTCGGGTTTAGCCTCAGGGCTTGCTTCCTGCAGTCTTTGCGCCGAGGCTGAACTTGCTGGAGCTGGAGCTGGAGCTGGTGCTGGTGCTGGTGCTGGTGCTGGTGCTGGTGCTGGTGCTGGTGCCGGCGATGGTTCCCGCTGTGTGACTGGAACCGGATCGGAACTTAAGGCAGGCGCTTCGTATCGGCGAATTCGGATGTCGGCGCCGATAGCGCGTAGCTGCACATACATCCCCGAGGCCAGCGCCTTACTTGCACCTCTTTTGAGCGTTACGGGCTTGCCCTGGAATAGGAGGCGCGTCTTCTCAATGGGGAGTTTCAGTTTCGCCGAAAGCGCCTTTTCGACCTCAGCCTGGGCGAAGCCTTCGATGGCTTGCCCAAGAAACACTATGTCAAAGAGTTCGTCCGACACCTCGACTGACTCGCCCCCCGATTAGTGAATGCCCCGCATCATTTTCTTTAAAATAGGGCTAATGAGGAGCAAGAGCGCACCTGCACCTAGGCCCAGCCACAAAAGAAACTCGAATAGCTCGGTATAAGACGCTAACGCCTCGCTGATACTGAGAACTTCACCTTCATGGGTATCAATGGCTGCGAGCTTGGCGAGCTGCGCCGCGACGAACTCGGAATAAGCCGTCGCCAGGAACCACGCCCCCATCATTACACCCACGACTCTATGCACGGCAAGCTTGGTTACGGCTGAGAGTCCTACGGGAGACAAGCAGAGCTCCCCTGTAGTGTGGAGCAAATAGGCGAGTACCATCCAAATGGCTGCTACGCGTCCGGTCTCGTCTGGCATACTTGCGCCAATAACCAAAGCGCCAAAACCAAGGCCTGCCTGTGCGATACCGAGCGCGAATTTAACCGGTGTGCTTGGCTCCATGCCTCGCTTGCCGAGCATAACCCATATGGTGGCAAACACCGGCGCGAACAAGAAAATGAAAAACGCATTCAAAGAGCCAAACTGAGCCGCCGTCAGCTGGAAGCCCAATAGCTCTCGATCCATAACGCGATCCGCGTAGAGCGTCATGGAGGCCGCACTTTGCTCAAACAAAGCCCAGAATACGACACTGAATAGGGTCAACACGATCAACACAATCATGCGTGAGCGCTCTTCCTCATCGCACTGCGTGGCGATAAACCAGGTCAGTCCGGCCAAGACCATCACGGATAGGGTGTTCAGTAGGATGCCCACTGCTCCGTGGAATTGCAGCATCTGCCACACTACGGCAACGCCGACGGCTGCCCCAACATAGATTGAGTTCTCGCGCGATAGACTGGCAAATACTTTTTCGGCCAGCACGTCATTGCTGGGTGGCTCGGCGAGTCCGCGAAGGTATTTTTGACCGCGAATAAAGGTAATGAGGCCGACCAACATGCCGATACCGGCTGCACCAAAGCCGTAGCTCCATCCATAGGTTTCGCCGAGGTAGCCGCACAGTAGGGTCGCCACAAACGAGCCCAAATTGATACCCATGTAGAAGATCGTAAAGCCGGCGTCGCGTCTGGGATCTTCTTTGCTGTAGAGTTGCCCTACGATCGTCGAGATATTGGGTTTCAAAAAGCCCACGCCGATGACAATCAGCGCCAGAGAAGCGTAGAACACTTGCAGCGCTTGGGTGTCTTGGACTACTTCACCCGCAACCATCCTGGCTTGCTCTC
>JAUHWV010000047.1 GCA_030427335.1 Gammaproteobacteria bacterium
GACACGACCAGTAGAATTAGGGTGGTCACGAGAGCCAGTTTTACCGTTACTAAAATGATTTCAGTCATTCTGGCATGACTCATAGCCCATATCGGCGAGTTGTTCTTGCACGGGTTCGCTCAGTAACCATTTCATGAAGGCTCGCGCTTCTTGACTTACTTCACCAGATTTAGCCAGCGCCATACCAAATTGCGCGATGGGGCGATGCCAATCTGAGGGAATCAAAAGCCCGGAGTCTTTCGCGAGTGAGGCCGGAACTAAGGCATAGTCGACATTGCTGCTCGCATAAAATTGATAGGCTTGTAGTGCGCTTGCGCCCTTGATTACTTTCATGCTGTTAAATGGGTAGCGAGTCAATATTTCCATTGCGGCTCTACCGTAGGGTGCAATGTCTGGATTGGCGATGGCGAGCCGCCCAGTTCCAGCTAATTCATCGTGCGTTTTAGCGCCAAGAAGCATTAGTCGACCCTGAGCGTAGCAAAGGGGTTCATCGTGGCCCCGTTGTGCGCTAAACACATACATGGGTCTAGATTCATCGGCGCCTAAAAAAATATCAAACGGTGCGCCGAGCTTTATCTGTGTTGCGAGAGCGCCCGTCGCTGCCACACTGATACTGACTTGGGTCGGGAAGGAAGGCTGACTGTTAAGCAAGTTCTCCAGAGTACTCGCGAAATTAGCTGCAACACCAACACGCAAGGGCTCGGCTTTTACGCTCGAGGCTGCAACTAGTAGTGCTAGGCAAAGAAAAAAAAAGCGGACGCGTGTTCTCATGGCGTTCCCGTATATGGTGTGCGAGCTAAACACCACAACTGTACCTTGTCTGCCCCTGCGTTGAGAAGACTTTTGCTTGCCGCATTGGCCGTACTACCGGTTGTGATGACATCATCGATGAGTGCGACCCGAAGACCTTGGAGTTGTTGGGTGGCTAAGAAGTGATGTTCATTGAGCTGGCGATCTGCACGATGTCGAGTCTTGTGCTGTGGTGTGCTGTATTTTTGGCGTTTTAGAGCGTTAAGAACGGGGGTTCCCAGTTGCCGACCTATCGCTTTTGCGATCAACTCGCTTTGATTGAATCCCCGCGATAGCTGTCTTCGCCAGTGCAGTGGCGTTGGCACGAGTATATCGACTTCGGGTAATTGATCGCTGGTCTCTGACAGAAAGAGTTTGCGCAAGGTCCTGGTGAGATGTGTTGCCCTTTCGAACTTCCATCGACGAATCAGATAGCGCATTTCCTCGCTATACAACCAGGGCGCGAGACACTGTTCAAAAGCGAAAGAGGCCCGATGACAGCGGTAACAGCCCAGTGGGTGCTGAGTGTCTACGGGCTCCGCGCATATCACGCAGGGACACGAATTGGGCGATAGACTTTCGTAGCAAAAAGAGCACAGATGCGTATCCGTATTCGAATACTGCTTGCACAGCTCACATATCCGCGGCAGGGCTAAATTAAGCGCTGTCTGCAGTTTTTGAAAATGCCTTGTTGCGTGATGGCGTAAAAATCCAGGTGGGCTTTGTGGTCTCATAGTGTTTTCTGCGCTTCCACTTACATCGCGTGTTGAGCTTATGATCTGTTCCGAAGTCCGAAGTCCGAAGTCCGAAGTCCGAAGTCCGAAGTCCGAAGTCCGAAGTCCGAAGTCCGAAGTCCGAAGCCCGAAGCCCGAAGCCCGAAGCCCGAAGCCCGAAGCCCGAAGCCCGAAGCCCGAAGTAGAGGTTAAGGTTCCAGCGATCTAATCTGGATTTTCAGCTTGCCAAAAAAATGTCCCCCAAACCTCATCGAAGCCGTTCGGATCAATGCCTTTGTGACTGTTACTCATCTTTGAAGCGCGGCAAAAAGTGTACATTAGTATCGTAAAAGAGCCTCGTGGCCTTGACTATTCCGTTTTCGAGCGCAGAATGTGAACGCTGTAAACTTGAGGAGAGGAAAATCCACAATGCCATCGTATAAAGCGCCTACAAAAGACCTGCGTTTCGTGCTCCATGATGTACTCAAAGTAGATGAGCTCTACGCGAGCTTGCCTGCATTTGAGGACGTTTCTCCCGATTTAATCGATGCAATTATCGAGCAGGGCGCGAAGTTTTGTGAGGATGTCGTCGCACCACTCAACGAAAGCGGCGACGAAGAAGGTTGCCACTGGAGCGCTGAAGGCGTAACAACGCCTGCCGGTTTTGCTGATGCTTACCAACAATACGTTGCGGGCGGTTGGCCAGCGCTTGCGGCTGATCCAGAGCACGGTGGTCAGGGTATGCCCAATGCGCTCGGGTTATGCATGAATGAGTTGACCGGCACCGCCAACTGGGCGTGGTCCATGTACCCCGGTTTGAGTCATGGCGCAATCAAGACACTCGAAGAGCATGGTAGTGATGAGCAAAAAGAGCGTTATTTAACGCGTTTGGTATCGGGCGAATGGACGGGCACGATGTGCCTTACTGAGCCTCATTGTGGAACCGATCTAGGCTTGCTGCGGACCAAAGCGATTAGAAATTCAGACGGAAGCTTTTCACTCCACGGAACGAAAATTTTTATCAGCGCCGGTGAACACGATATGGCCGAAAATATCGTTCATATCGTGATAGCTCGTATTGAGGGCGCGCCAGAGGGGACCAAAGGAATTTCACTCTTCGTTGTTCCAAAAGTCAATGTGAATGAAGACGGAACGCTGGGTGAGCGCAATGCGGTTCACTGTGCGTCTATCGAATCAAAGATGGGGATCAAGGGCTCAGCAACCTGCGTTATGAATTTCGATGGCGCTCGCGGTTACTTAATTGGCCCAGAAAATCGCGGCTTGAACTGCATGTTTACCTTCATGAATGCCGCTCGTTTGGGGACAGCGGTTCAAGGTTTGTGTCATGCGGAGCTTGCCTATCAAGGCGCGTTTAATTACGCACGCGAACGTTTAGCAATGCGTTCTTTAACTGGACCCAAGAATCCCGATGGGCCCGCAGATCCTATTCTGGTTCACCCCGATGTGCGCCGCATGTTGCTGACGCAGCGAGCGATCGCTGAAGGAAGTCGCGCTTTTTTGCTTTACTTGGCTGTCCAAGGTGATTTGATTCGTGCCGGCACTGAAGAGCAAGCCAAGCAGGCGGACAACCTAATGGCGCTGTTGACTCCGATTGCAAAAGCCTTTGTTACCGAGCTTGGTTTTGAGGCTGCGAACCATGGCGTTCAGGTTTTGGGTGGTCATGGCTATATTCGTGAGTGGGGAATGGAGCAAATTGTGCGAGACGCTCGCATCGCCTTGCTCTATGAAGGCACAACAGGAGTTCAGGCCATGGATTTAATTGGCCGCAAAATCTTGGGCAGTGGCGGTAAGCTACTGATGGATTTTACCGCTCAAGTCGATGCTTTCTGCCAGCAAGAGCATCCCGCCGCAGCACAGGCGTGGATCGACCAAGTGGCACAATACAAAGACGAGTGGCTCACATTGTCTCTACAAATTGGTGAAAAGGCGATGAGCAACGCCGATGAGGCCGGTGCGGCCTCGGTAGATTATCTCATGTACAGTGGTTATATTGTTTTGGCCTACTTTTGGGCGCAGATTGCCAGCGTTGCCGCTCAACTGCTGTCAGACCCGAGCCGTTCCGCGGATTCGGATTATCTTCGCGCTAAACTCATGACCGCTGAGTTTTACTTCAAGCGTCTTTTACCTCGCGCGCAGGGCCATCGTTTGGCCATTGAAGGTGGCGCTGAGCCGTTAATGCAAATGCCTGAAGAGCTGTTCGCTGTAGCGCAGTAAAGTCTGGCAAAAGGGCGAAGATGTTTTTACACTTCGCTCTTATTTGTGCAGTGGAGAGGTCAGTCCGATGAGTGAAAACCCAGAAAATTCGGTTTCTTCCGACGAGCCGAGATTAAAGCCCGAAGATCAAGCTAAGGTAGATGAGTTTTGTAGCAAAGGTGTCAATTCGGTTGAGCGAAGACCCTTTAAGCCTTTCAGGATGATGCTTTTGCTGATTGGCGTCACGATCGCGTTCAGCTTGTTGAGCCAGGGGATCGCGCGCTGGTCGGGTATTTACTGATTTTTTAACATTGACTCTATGCGCGCCAAGCGCTTGTTCACTTCGACAAGAGGTGAACCCTCTGGTGCGGCCGTTTCGCGATAGCGAATTTGGAAAAGTGAAATTAAATGTTCTACCACATCTTCCTGTGCTCTATCGGGATGCAAATGAAGGGTGCGAGAGGCATACTCGAGTGTGCCGTAGAACAAATCCCTAGCGATCCAGATCTTCGGTGCATTAACGAAAATGCCTCGATCTACGCCTTGAGAAAAAATTTCATCGAATAAGGCGACGTAGCCGCGAATGGGTTCAAGGCTGGGTGAATCGAGCGTTCCGGTTTCTCGCGTTCGTACTGTAAAACCAACGAAATCAAATTCTCTGACAAGTTCTCTTAAATGGAACTGGGCCAGGGCTTCGAGTCGTTGAATCGTATCTGTATTTTTGTGTATTGCGGCTCTGGCGCCCCGCGTGAGGTCCTGCCAGAACTTGGAGACAACCGCATCCAGCAATTCCTTCTTGTTGCGGTAGTAGAGGTAAACTGTACCCTCGGCAACCGAGGCGCGCTTTGCGATGGCGCTCATTTTTGCACCCTCTACACCCATCGCGCTGAATTCAGCGCGGGCGGCGTTCAAAATGGCTTGCTCCTTTGCCTCCATTTTTTGCCGCTGCGTGCGAGTTGATGTCGCCTTGTTCATACTATTTCCTTGCTTGACATCATTAAATGATTTAGGCTCATTTATATTGAGTTAGATTCATTTGATTTGCAAGCGCAATTCCGATGAGGTTTGTTGCGTACAGTCGGAGGTCGTTGTGACAGATCAGTCATCGATTCGAATTGGTGGTGCGAGCGGTTATTGGGGTGAGTCCGATATGGCCTTGCCTCAATTCTTAAATAGTGAGCCACTCGATTACATCGTATTTGACTATCTGGCTGAAATTACGATGTCTATTCTGGCGCGTGCGCGCGAAGCGGACCCCAGTCTGGGTTACGCCACGGATTTTGTGGATGCTGTTTTGGCTCCGAACTTGGTTCAAATTTCGGATCAAGGCGTTCGTATCATCTCTAATGCCGGCGGCGTTAACCCAGAGGCTTGCGCCGCGGCGATTCGAAAACACATCGCGGATAAAAACTTATCTTTAAAGGTTGCGGTGATTCTGGGCGACGACTTGCTTCCCCAGCGTAATCGCTTGGCTGAGCAAGCTCCTCGTGAAATGTTCTCTGAAGAGCCTTTTCCTGACGCTTCTAAAGTCGCCAGTGTGAACGCCTACTTAGGTGCCTTTCCCATCGCAAAAGCCTTGGCGGAAGGGGCCGATATTGTAATCACAGGCCGCTGTGTCGATTCAGCGGTGACCTTGGGTGCGTGCATCCATGCTTTCGGCTGGCAAGATAACGAGCTGGATAAATTAGCCGGTGGGTCACTGGCTGGGCATTTAATCGAGTGCGGGCCGCAGGCCACGGGTGGTAACTTCACTGACTGGGAACAAGTGGCCGATACGATGGCCGACGTGGGCTACCCCATTGCTACCGTCTACAGCGATGGCTCGTGTGAGATTTCCAAGCCTGAGGGAACGGGTGGTTTGGTCTCGGTCGGCACGGTGGCCGAGCAGCTTGTGTATGAGATTGGCGATCCGTCTGCTTATTATTTGCCCGATGTGGTGTGTGATTTTACGCAGGTCGAGTTGCGTGAGATCGGTGAAAATAGGGTGTTGGTGACCGGCGCGAAGGGCCGCGGTGTGCCCTCCCATTACAAGGTCTCCATGACCTGGGCTGACGGTTGGCGCTTGGGTATGATCTGGTTTTATGTGGGCGGCAAGGCACGTGAGCGCGCACGGTCGTTTGCTGAAAATGCGCTAGAACGAGCCCGTCGAAAACTCAAATCCGCTGGTGCCCTAGGCTTTGGCGAAGAGCTTGTCGAGATTGTGGGTGATGGTTCACATTTTGGGAGCGACTCGCTGGAATCCAATAGCCGAGAAGTCGCACTCAAAATCGCGGCGAAGCATCAGGATAAGCGAGCCTTGATGCTACTACTCAAGGAAATTACGGGTGCAGGCTTAGCTGCGCCAGCGGGGCTCGCGGGATTTGCCGGCACCCGACCCAAACCCTCGCCCGTTATTAGGCTGTTCTCATTCTTGATTAGTCGATCCGACGTGTCGATATCAATCGATAACGGCGTGGATCGGATCTCTTTTTGTGATCCATCGGCTTCAACCGAACCATCTGTCTACCCCACTCTGGTTCACCCACTTCCGGCTGTGGCCGATGTCTCAACAGACTTTGTCGAAGTGCCCTTGGAGCGCCTTGCGTGGGGGCGCTCTGGCGATAAAGGTAATAAAGCCAATATCGGCGTCATTGCTCGAAAAAGAGCCTATCTGCCGTGGATAGCACGAGCGCTCACAGTGGATGTCGTTTGTGAACGCTTTGGGCATTTTCTGGATTCCGACTCGGTCTCGCGCTATTTCATGCCGGGCTTAAACGCCTTTAATTTTTTGCTTGATGAGGCGCTGGGTGGGGGTGGCGTAGCCAGCCTTCGAAACGACCCTCAAGGCAAAAGCTACGCGCAAATTTTGTTGCAAACGCCGGTGCTTATTCCGGCGGCACTATTGGAGGAATAAACATGGCTGTGATTCAGAGCCAAGTCATTGTTGGAAGTGATACCTACGAAGAGAATCGGAGCGCGATGCTCGATTTTGTCGCGCGTCTACGCTCGCTTGAGTCGCGCGCCGTCGAGGCCAGTAATCGGCGTGCTCCCGTGTTCGAAAAGCGTGGGCAAATCCCGCCATTTGAGCGAGTCGAGCGTTTATTAGACCCCGGAATGCCCTTCTTGCGTCTACATACCTTGGCGAACTACATGGTCGGCGACCCCAACCCTGAAACCAGCATTCCCGGCGCATCTGTGATTATTGGTATTGGTTTTGTTCAAGGTGTTCGCTGCATGGTCTGGGCTGATGACTCGGGCATAGCGGCGGGTGCGATTACCCCCAAGACGGGGCCTGTGCATTTGGCGGTTCAAGAGATTTGTAAACGCCAAAAACTTCCGTTAATTCATATGGTTGAAAGTGCTGGCGCCAACCTCGTTAACTATGAGGTGTCAGCTTGGGCGGTGTTTGGTGCCGTCTTTCGGAACATGGCGCAACTATCAGCGATGGGTATCCCCAACATTGTCGTGCTTCACGGCGCGTCAACAGCGGGTGGTGCCTACATGCCGGGCATGGCTGACTACGTAATTGGCGTAAAAGAAAACGGCTTGGCCGCTCTAGCCGGTGCTGCACTTGTGAAAGCGGCTACTGGGGAAGAAGCGGATGAGCGAGAGTTGGGCGGCACGGAAATGCATTCGTCTGTCTCGGGCGTGGTTGAATATTTGGTTGATAACGACGCTCATGGTTTGCTGAAGGCGCGCGAGGTTTTGGGGCGGCTCAACTGGAATAAAAATACCGCTCCCCTGCATCGCCAACCATACAGCCCACCGAAATACAGTCCAGAGGAACTCGCCGGTGCGATTCCAGTCGATCACAGGGTGCCCTACGACGTGCGCGAAGTGCTGGCAAGGGTGGTTGATGGTTCCGATATTGAGGAATTCAAATCGCGCTATGGCGTATCTACCGTATGCTGCTTCGCGAGTATTACGGGCATAGCCTGCGGTGTTATCGGCAACAATGGACCCATTGACCCCAATGGTGCCACTAAAGCGGCTCAGTTTCTGCAGTTGTGCGATCAGAGTGGGTTGCCCGTGATCTTTTTGAACAATACCACAGGGTATCTGGTCGGAACTCAATATGAGCAAGCGGGAATGATCAAACATGGCTCTAAGATGATTCAAGCCGTGTCTAATCTTCGAGTACCTAAAATTACACTTTATATTGGTGCAAGCTTCGGCGCCGGCAACTATGGCATGTGTGGTTGGGCCTACGAGCCCGATTTTCTCTTCGCTTGGCCGAGTGCGCGCACGGGGGTGATGGCGGGACAGTCCGCAGCTAAGACCATGTCTCAAGTGGCTGAAGTGGCGGCGAAGCGCAAGGGTGAAGAGCCGGATTACGAGACAATCGCGAAGCAGGAAGCCCGAATCCAAGCGCATTTTGATCGCCAGGAGGACGCGTTCTACACTTCGGGGCAGGTGCTAGATCATGGTGTCATTGACCCCAGGGATACACGCAAAGTGTTGGCCTTTGCTTTGGAAACCTGCCTCGAATCGCGTAACCGTGAGTTGCGTCCTAACGCCTTCGGCGTAGCCCGAATGTGAGGATCTGATCATGTTGCCAGAGACACACAGTATTGAAACAGAGATCAAAAACGGTTGGTTGACCATTTGGTTCAACGGCATTGCGAATAGAAACGCCCTCACGGATCAGCGGGTTGAAGAGACGCTCGCCGTGCTCCACGCGGTAGCGGATGATCGAAGTATCAGAGGGATAACCTTACGCGGTCGTGGGGGCGTATTTTCTGCCGGTGGAGACCTCAAGAGTTTTCAGAAATTCTCTGAAGCGGATGACGCCGATGTCATCGAAATGAGCAAAAGCATTGCACGTCTTCTCAATCGCTTAAATAGCATGCCGCAGGTGACGGTCGCCCTCGTAGAGGGGGCGGCTATAGCGGGCGGTTTGGGCATTGTCTGTTGTTGCGATGTCGCAATCTGCCAAAGCTCAGCAAAGTTCGCGTTCAGTGAGACCATGATCGGCATTTCACCGGCGCAGATTGCTCGATTTGTGATGCAGAAACTGGGCTATGCGAAGGCTCGGCGTTTGATGTTAACGGCCGCTCGCTTCAATGGCGCTGAGGCCGAAGCGCTCGGTCTGGCCGATTTCGCCGCAGATGAAATTGATGCACTTGAAGCAATTGAGCAGCGAGTGCGGCGCGACGTCTTGAAATGCGCGCCCGGTGCCATTGCTGACACCAAATCATTGATTCTCGATTTGCCGTATGTCGATCCTGCAGACGTCCCCGATATAGCGGGCCGCAATTTCACGCAGCGGCTTAAGAGTGAAGAAGGTAAAGAAGGTGTGCGTTCCTTCCTTGAGAAGCGTGCTCCGATATGGGCTCAGGAGCCTTAAGGAAAAGACTATGACGATTTCAACAGTAATGGTTGCGAATCGCGGAGAGATTGCGATTCGCGTTATGAAGACGGCAAAACGTATGGGCATGAATACCGTTGCCGTGTATTCCGAAGCGGACGCCAATGCCGCTCATGTTCGTGCAGCTGATCAGTCCGTCTGTATTGGGCCCGCGCCGGTTGGTCAGTCTTACCTGCGAGCTGACGTCATTTTAGATGCGGCCATTAGATTGGGTGTCGATGCTGTTCATCCAGGCTATGGCTTTTTATCAGAAAACGCCAACTTTGCCGAAGCCTGCGCCGAGAAGGGCATCGTATTTATAGGGCCTTCTCGTCGCGCGATTGAAGTTATGGGTGATAAGGCGAGAGCGAAGCGAGCCATGATCGAGGCGCGCGTGCCCTGTGTTCCCGGATATCAAGATGACGATCAGTCACTTGAGCGGTTAACTCAAGCTGCACTTGAGATTGGCATGCCGGTGATGGTCAAGGCCGCTGCTGGCGGTGGCGGCCGCGGTATGCGCTTGGTGCACGACAGCAGTGAGCTCGAGACCGCAATCGCTATGGCGCAATCCGAAGCCCAAAATGCGTTTGGATCCAGTGAACTCATTATCGAAAAGGCCATCATTGAGCCTCGCCACGTTGAGATTCAAGTTTTTGCTGACCAGCACGGTAATGTTGTGCACTTGGGCGAAAGAGACTGTTCTATTCAACGCCGTCACCAAAAAGTGGTAGAGGAATCCCCTTGCCCCGTCATGACGGAAAGCTTGCGACAACAGATGGGTAAGGCAGCCGTCGACGCAGCTAAAGCGGTAAATTATGTTGGTGCGGGTACCGTTGAGTTTCTGTTGGATAGAGACGGCAATTTTTACTTTCTAGAAATGAATACGCGGCTCCAAGTGGAGCATCCTGTCACAGAGTTGGTCACAGGTCTTGATTTGGTAGAGTGGCAGTTGCGGGTGGCTCGTGGAGAATCGCTCCCGCTTGAGCAAGCGGATATCGAGCTCTTTGGGCACGCGATCGAAGTTCGCTTGTACGCAGAGGATCCTTATTCTGGCTTCTTGCCTAGCACGGGGCCGATTCGATTATTTGAGCTGCCCGATTTGGACGGCTTTCGAGTTGATGCGGGCGTGGAGTCGGGTGATGCCGTGTCGCCTTTCTATGACTCGATGGTAGCCAAAGTGATGGCTCACGGCGAAACGCGAGAGGATGCAAGGCGAGTATTAATCAACGGGCTGAGTCAGGGTGCGCTCTTGGGCTTGCCCAACAACCGCGATTTTCTGCTTGATATTTTGAAGCAGGACGCATTTACAAAAGGCGAGGCAACTACCGCGTTTATCGGACAGATCTATGGTGAGCAGCCTGATAAGCCGCAGGTGTCAGACACCGCGTTCTTAGTGGCGGCCCTTGCGCAATATTCTGCGGAACGCCTGAAAGCGAAGAGGCAAAGTTTGGGTGTTTCTCCGGAGCTTTTAGACTGGGCCTCGACCGGCGTCGCCAAATCCCTTTTCATTTACGAGGGGGAGTTCGAATCGACTGTCGTGCGAATCCACGCGAGCGCTCAGGGTATGTATCGCTGTTCCGTTAATGACACGACCTATCAAGTCGATGAGGTTAGGATAGATGGAAACACGATTGCCTTAAATGTCGACGGTAGAACAGTCCGCGCGTGCTTCGTTGCGGAAGATGCAGCGACTATTCATGTGGCCTTAGACTCGCAGAGCGTTGTTTGCACCAATACAGCCGTTTTACCTCCTGGTGCTAACGAAGAGGTGGCGAGCGGAACTATTACGGCACCAATGCATGGATTAATCTTGAGCGTTGAGGTTGAGTCAGGCCAGTCGGTGGCAAAGGGCCAGCGCTTGGCCGTGCTCGAAGCCATGAAAATGCAGCACAGTATCACAGCACCCGTTGATGGTAGCGTGGCAACGGTGGCTGCTACTTCAGGTCAGCAGGTGGCGGCAGGTGATATCTTGATTGTGATTGAGGAGCAGGACGTCTAAGCATAGGTCGAGTCTTGACCCATGAGGCAGAGTAAGATCGTGATCTGTAGATGCCCTTAAAGCGTCGAATGATTTGATTGGCGAGTCAGACGTCTGGCTCAGGGGTGAGTAGGGCACAGTAATCTAGTGGTAGTAGGGTTTTGCCCTATTTATCAAGCTGTTTGATTGGTGAGGATAAGTTATGCAGCAAGCGCGAGATTTTTTGATAGAAAGTGAAGACGTCGACCGTTTGATATCTGGTTTGTCAGACGAGCAGTTGCAGTTGGTCACTGATTTTAAGTCGTGGACGATCGCCGATGTAATTGCTCACTTACACATGTGGAATGAAGCCGCTTTACTTTCACTCACAGATCCTGAAGGGTTTCAGGCCTTTTTCGCACCCATTGGTGATCACCTAATGAAAGGTGGTGACTTGAAAAGCTTTGAGCGTGCCCGCTATGCCGATCTATCAGCACAGGCTTTAGTTCAGCAATGGCGTGAAACGTACCATCGTACCGCGGATGCCTTCGCGGTGGCCGATCCATCTACCCGAGTCGAATGGGTCGGCCCGTCCATGTCGGCGCGCTCTTCTATTACTGCCCGGCAAATGGAAACCTGGGGCCATGCGCAGGCAATCTATGACGTTCTTGGGCAAGACAGGGTTGATTCTGATCGAATCCAAAATATTGTTGTTCTGGGCGTAAATACCTTTGGCTGGACCTTTAAGAATCGTCGACTTGATGTGCCCGAAGCCATGCCCTACTTGGTCTTAAAAGCGCCTTCGGGCGACCGTTGGACTTACGGTGAACCTTCAGAAAGCAATGTGATTCGCGGTGATGCCGTCGAGTTTGCGCAAGTCGTTACGCAAACCCGTAACGTTTTGGATACGGGACTTTCTGTGCAAGGTGACATCGCAACGCTGTGGATGAATAACGCGCAGTGTTTTGCCGGTGGCCCCAACCCTGTGCCGGCTCCAGGCAGTCGCAAAAAGCACTGACGCTGAGCCCGTTGGCGTAAGCTACTTGTAGATGCGGCAATGTCTATAGTTTGAACCAACGTGCGATACCCGCACGCCACGGGTCGGCTTCCTTTCCGCTAATGGCGGCGGCTGCGAAACTCGCTTCAGGCTTCGCCTTACGCTCAGACATTCTCGCCGAAAACCCCGCCAATCGCGTTCAGTCAAAGCGCCTCCTAATTGTGGCTTAGCGGATATCGCTGGTTGGTTCATTCACATCGTCGCAGACTGCTCGTGTTAGTGTGGTGCGATGGTTGCGATGGTCAGGTTGAAGAAACCTGATTTATTCATCTGAAATCTCTGAATCCGCCTCGCGTCGCAGCCTATTTACGCGGAACGCTTCAACGCCATCCATGGCACGCTCGCGCACACGACGTCCTGTCGTGTGAGCGCCCGCTTAAAATAGGCTGCTTCCATTCGGCTTGCTTAGCTATTTCGACGGTGAATATGTTGGGTTTAGGGGACTTGAACTGTGAACCAGCCAGCGATACCCACACGCCACGGGTCGGCTTCCTTCCCGCTAATGGCGGCGGCTGCGAAACTCGCTTCAGGCTTCGCCTTTCGCTCAGACATTCTCGCCGAAAACCCCGCCAACCGCGTCCAGTCAAAGCGCCTCCTAATTGTGGCTTGGCGGATATCGCTGGCAGGCTCGGCCATGGCGGCTGATCCAAATTATGCGAAGGTCAGCTTCGCAGAGTCTGACTCTGTAAGCCCGCAAGCCTTGGACTCAACATTTTAGTTAATGCGTTTTGCTCAGGCACAAAAAAGCCGCTCGAAAGCGGCCTATTTTGAGTAACTTATCCGTCTACCAAATGTAGGGAATAAGCGCTTTACGCTCTTTCGGATATTCTTCGAAGTTTTTGATGAACCATTTGTGAGTAACCATCGCACGAGGAGCCAAATTGCCGACGGTGATCGCCAAGACGAACACGGCACCCAAGTTCCAAGTCATTACCGCAAACCCGACGAAGGACAAAATCTCGCCTAGGTATTGTGGGCAGCTCACCCACTTGAACGCACCGCCGTAAGGGATTTTGTAGCGAGGCTCATTGGGTGCCGGATTCTTCGAGCGAAGGTTGCGCAAAATCGTATCTGAGTACACATTCAAGGTAAATCCGAAGGCATAGATCAGGATCCCAACAATGAATCGAGGATCGCTGAACCAGTCAACGGTGTACTGTGTGCCGATGTTGGCGATGTATTCTGCGTTGAAGTAGCCGTGCATAAAGAGCGTAATCCAGCCAGCGATCACCACATTGAACGCGAAGGTACCCTGAGCCCCGGGCGCAACACGCATGAGCATTGGGGTTACCAGTGCCCGGTTGGTGTAGTGGAACATCCACACCGCTAGGAAGAAGAGCGGAACGATTTGGTCTGAGTTTTGCCCCATGAAGAACACGATTGGGAACACAATCAGGCCCGGAAGCTCCATCAGAATCCAGCCTTGCTTGGATCCTAATTTGATTCCTTTAGATTTACCTGAACCACCGAAGCGACCGCCGTAGGCCGCGGTTCCATAGAAACTGCTCACAAAGATCATTAGGGCGTACAAAAAGCCCACGATCAGCAAGGTGTCATAAAAGGTATTGCCCGTGTACCACTGCATAAAAACTCCTGCATTTATCTTAGTGTAATTATCAAATGGGCAGAGTAACTGAGACACGCTGTCACGGTAAGAACCAAACGGACTATACAGCCAAATGGTATCTCAACTATCGTCCATTTGGGGGCTGTGAGGCATGCTCAAACCTTATAAGGTCTACTCGGTAAAATTTAAATAAATAAGGGTGGGAAATCGTCGTGGTTGATAAGTTTAAACCGCTTTCTAAAAACGAGGTCATCGCTTGGGATGCAGAAGTCGATGTGTTAGTCGTAGGCTTCGGTGCAGCCGGCGCCTGCGCTGCTATTGCGGCACACGACAATGGCGCTGAGGTCATGTTGATTGAAGCAGCTTCCGATGCCGGCGGGTCAACAGCACTTTCCTCTGCCGAGTTATATCTTGGCGGCGGTACCCGTGTACAAAAAGCCGTGGGCTATGAAGATACCGCTGAAGCGATGTACCAATACCTCATGATGGCGAACGGCCCCCAAGCTAGCGCAGAAAAAACACGACGTTACTGCGATGAGAGCGTTGAACACTTCGACTGGTTGGTTGAGCAGGGCATTCCGTTTAAGGATTCTGAGTACCCCCACCGAGCGATGATGGCTCTAACAGACGACTGCTTGCTGTTTACGGGTAGCGAAAAAGCCTGGCCATTTCGGGATCAAATACCCCCTGCACCCAGAGGCCATAATTTATGCATTGAAGGCGATAATGGCGGTCCTTTTTTCATGAGAATCATGGCGGAAGGTGTAGCCAAGCGCGGCATTGAAACGCGCTTTGAGACACGCGTTTTGAGACTCATCATCGAACGTGATGGCGAACAAGTTCGAGTTTGTGGCGCTGTAATTAGGCAGGACATGCAGGAGCGCACCATTGCTGCACGAAAAGGGGTGGTGCTGTGTTGCGGCGGCTTCGTTATGAACGAAGAAATGATCGATCAGTACGCGCCCGAGCTTAAAAAAGCGAGTATGCCGATTGGTAACCCGAACGATACGGGCTCTGGTATTCAAATGGGTATGAGCGTGGGTGGTGCGGTTATCAACATGCACGAAGGCTTTGTGAGTTTACCTTACTATCCGCCAGCCACACTCACCTACGGTATTTTG
>JAUHWV010000258.1 GCA_030427335.1 Gammaproteobacteria bacterium
CAAACCGTTACCCACGACTGCACAAGCTTTAACCGCGGCCGAAAGCACTTTAGAAGGCACTTCAAACGTCGGCATAGCATCAAACCCGCCCGATTTCGATCGCGCTGCACCGTGGTTGTATATCTGCCAGTGATTACGAGCCATATGGTAACGACACGCATAAATCGGCTTACCATTCAGAACCCCGATACGCCAATCAAACTCGGTAAAACAAAACTCCTGTATCAGGAGCAGCGCGGTGTTTTGCAGAAGCTCATTCACTCGATTACGTAGTTGATCTCGCGTTTCCACTTTGTATACGCCAAGTGAAAAAGAGGATTCGGGCAGCTTGATGACCATGGGATAACCAAACTGCTGCTCGAGCAGATCAAACTGTGCCTCGGTCGACTGAGACAGCACTCGAGTCTTGAGCGACGGCACGTGACTGTAGGCAAAGGCGTCGTGCAAGAATACCTTATTACAGCAACGCAATATCGACTTAGGGTCATCGATTACAACCAAACCTTCGCGCTCGGCCGCGCTCGCCATGCGGTAGCTCGGGTGGTCGATTGCGGTCGTTTCGCGAATAAACAAGGCATCAAACTGAGTGACACGCGATGCATCTTGGTGGGTGATGAGCTCTGTATTGATACCTAATTTACGGGCGGCGCGTCCGAAGCGCTTGATTGCTTCTTTATCACTGGGTGGGAGTGGCTCGTTAGGGTCCACCAGTATGGCTAAATCCCAGCGGTAACGTTTAGCTGCGGTGGGTTTGCGCCAACTCTCGCTTACGTACCGACGCAAGGTCTCTTCGAAGAACTCGCACTCCGCCTCGGGCACGTCGGTCATACTCATGCGGCTTACCCGAACACGAAAAATGGGATCACGCTGAACTCGTACGCTGAGCAACGGGGCGGGAAAACGCTCAAACAAATGGCGAGCCAACTTCACCCACTGTGTTTCCAGCGTTCGCCCACAGTACACCGCAAATTCAAGGTCGCCCCCAGACACCGAAGCACTGGGGACCACGTTCGCGGGCAAATCAACCCAAAGATCGGCGTCTTGGCTCGATTGCCGCAACTCATTGATCGTCTGCACTGAAGGTAATACCTTATGCTGACGTGCTTCTGCCAGCAAAGAACAATAGTATCCGCGAGATAAATAGTGTTCTGTGTCGCAGAGATTTAATACTCGACGCTTTGACTCACCTAACTTAGGGTAATCGTTCAGGTAGGTTTCAAAGCTAATAAATTCGGCCGCATCCGACTGTAAGGCCACGGCGGGCGTATCAACAATAACAAGGGTCTTGAGCACCGTTTCTATATCCGCAACGAGCCAGAAGAAGAGCTTGCATTGATGTCAGATTTGCTCAATGAACAAGAGGGCTCGATGTGCGAAATTTACACCCAAGCGGCTTAATTACAAGCGTTTTTTCTAAGATGAGCCCCGCTAGCGAAAAAATACCCAATTTGCGGCCCGCCAGTTTTGACTTACAACAATTGCAGGCTAGTTTGCCTGAGACAGCGGACGCAAGCGCACTTATAATTTCAAATGAAAACAGGGGAATAACATGGTTCACATATGGATTGCTAACGCCGTAGTGGTTGCCGTAGCAGTTGGCATTCACTACGAATTTTTGTATCAACTCACGCGCTACCTACCGCGCTTACAGATCAAGCATCGTTTCCGCATTGTCGTCGGCGTATTCGCATCGCTTTTTGCCCATGCGCTGCAAATTTGGATTTTTGCACTGGCCTACCACGTCATGCACCACGGCGAAGATTGGGGGAAACTGGCTGGCAACTTCAGCGGCAGCCTAACCGATGCAGCCTACTTTTCATTTACCACGTATACTACGCTTGGCTACGGGGACATTGAGCCGTCGGGGCACCTGCGATTTCTTGCGGGAATCGAATCTCTTACTGGGCTGGTGCTCATAACTTGGACCGCCTCGTTTTTATACCTAGAAATGCGTAAGGACTGGTCCTTACGAGCTGACGATGAGTAAAACCTATGGATCTAAAAATATTCACCACCATTTTTGCGACCGTATTCATTGCTGAACTGGGTGACAAAACACAACTTGCCACCATGCTATTCGCAGCCGATAAAGATACATCCAAGTGGATGGTATTCGGTGCCGCAGCCGCAGCGCTGGTCGTTTCAGCAGCCCTGGGTGTATTGGTGGGCAGTGCTATCAGTCAATTCATCAATGAAAAAGTATTAAACCAAATCGCCGGCTTCGGCTTCATCGCCATCGGCGCTTGGACCTTATACAACGCATGAACGACTCAAACATCACGCTTCGCCCAGCATTACCTGCCGACGTACCCCGTATTCTGGAACTCATAAAAGCACTCGCGCTGTACGAAAAAGAACCCGACGCGGTTGTCGCAACGGAGGTCGATATCCACCGAGCGCTCTTCAGCGAAAACGCGAAAGCATTTGCCATCCTCTGTGACATCGACGCCACCAATGTTGGCTTCGCACTCTATTTTTACAATTTCAGTACCTGGCGAGGTAAACACGGTATCTTCCTTGAGGATCTCTTCGTTGAGCCCGAGCACCGAGGTAGAGGCGCAGGTCTCGCAATGCTGAAGGCGCTCGCGAAGAAAGCGGTAGAAGAAGGATGCGAGCGATTTGAATGGAACGTCCTAGACTGGAATACACCCTCAATCCAGTTCTACGAGAGCGTTGGGGCGGTGCCGATGAGCGACTGGATTGGCTACCGCTTAAGCGGTGAAGCACTCGCGACGTTTGCGTCAACTAAGTAAGAAACACGCTCAAATGTGCAGGTGTTGCGTTAGGTTGTAGCGAGGCTCCGCCCAAACTTAGTTATACTGCCCCAATGAATTTGAGCGATCCCGAACAAAAAAACCGCCTCTTTTGGGTGCTCCAAGCCGCCGGCTGGTCTGGCTGGGCTTTGTCGTTTTATTTG
>JAUHWV010000259.1 GCA_030427335.1 Gammaproteobacteria bacterium
GGTCGGCGGGCTCGCCTCGATTGCTGGATCCGTAATGGCCGGCTACGTCGCTCTGGGTATACCTCTGGAATACTTGCTGGCTGCCAGTTTTATGGCAGCTCCAGGTGCGCTGATGATGGCTAAAATCGTAGTGCCTGAGACCGGCAAACCCGTAGAGCCGGGTAGCGCCGATGACACCACCGACGAAACTTACGTGAACGTATTTGACGCCGCAGCATCGGGTGCCATGGCGGGGATGCAGATGGCCTTGGCTATTGGGGCTATGCTGCTTGCTTTTATCGCTCTGATCGCTCTTGCTAACGGGATTTTGGGTTGGGTCGGTGGTTTGGTTGGTCACGAATCACTCACGATTGAAACGGTGCTCGGTTTTGTATTCCAGCCATTGGCCTGGGTGTTGGGCGTTGCCTGGAGTGAGGCGCAACTGGCGGGAAGTCTGATCGGCCAAAAGCTGGTGCTCAATGAATTTGTTGCCTACGTTTCTTTTGTTGACGTGTCTGGTCAAATGTCTGATCTATCTCAAGCCATCGTGATTTTTGCGCTCTGCGGTTTTGCGAATTTTTCCTCGATTGCTATCCTGCTGGGCGGCATCGGGTCAGTCGCGCCAAATCGTCGTGACGACATCTCACGAATGGGGTTACGTGCGCTACTCGCCGCCACACTAGCTAATTTGATGAGCGCCGCTCTGGCGGGCTTCTTTCTCTCGATCGCCTAGGGGGTAGGTATGACGGATAATTCGGTAACACGTGCTCTACCTGTTATTGAGTACGGAACCGCTGGCTGTGATGAGGCTTTTGTTACTTCGCTAAAAACCTTCGGTTTTGCCGCTTTTTCCAATCATCCGCTGGATGTCGAATTAATTCAGCGAATCTATCGCGATTGGCGGGCCTTCTTTCAGCAGGGCGAAAAATCGGCCTACGTGATGGATCGGGACAAGCAGGACGGTTACTTTTCGCTAGAGCAGGCAGAGCACGCAAAAGGCTTTGCCCTGCGTGATTACAAAGAATACTACCACTACTACCCTTGGGGCCGTTGCCCCGAATCCCTAAAAGCCGACTTGGCGACGTACTACGAACAAGCGGTTAAATTTGCGCAGACTCTGCTCGTCTGGGTCGAAAAGTACTCTCCGAATGAGGTGGCTCAGTGCTTTAGTGAGCCATTGAGTGCCATGATTGCGCAAAGTGAGCAGAGCTTGTTGCGGGTGCTGCACTATCCCCCCATGACCGAGTCGCAGCATCAGTTACCGAGAGCGGCACCACATGAAGACATTAACTTTTTGACGATACTGCCGGCGGCAGATGGCCCGGGCCTCGAGATTTTGTCTCAGGATGGTGAGTGGATTAGTGTTCCTAATCGACCGGATCAGGTGCTGATTAATATCGGTGATATGCTGCAAGAGGTTTCAGCTGGGTATTTCCCGTCGACTACGCATCGAGTCGCTACGCCTACGGGTGAGGACATGGCGCAGGGTCGGATGTCGCTACCGCTGTTTTTACATCCGAGACCCGAAGTAGTGCTCTCGCCGCGACACACAGCGAATAGTTACTTGAACGAGCGCCTCTTGGAGTTAGGGGTTGCCTAAATCGGTATCGCGCGGGTTGATTCTGCAGGTATTGACGCTTGATTCTGTAATAGTAGGACGTGGGATCGTTATGGGACCTTTTTCAGGGAATGGGATTGAGAAGGAGGCCCTCAATGCCTGATCTGGCTGCAAAAGCGATTGAGATCGAAGCGCGTGCCAATGCAGCTTTGGGTGAGTTGACCTTCGATACGCCGGTTACCCATGTTTATAATCCTCTAGAGTACGCTCAAGAACCTCATCGCCTTTATATGGAGCGGTTTCTCAAACGCCGACCTAAAGCCTTGCTTTTGGGAATGAATCCAGGGCCTTACGGCATGGCACAGACAGGGGTTCCGTTTGGCGAGGTTGCCGCCGTTCGAGATTGGCTTGGTATTACAGCGAACGTAGTGAAACCTGTGATTGAACACCCTAAGCGCCCAATTGAGGGTTTTAAGTGCAAACGGAGTGAGGTCTCAGGACGGCGGCTTTGGGGCTGGGCTGAGTCACGGTGGGGTAGACCCGAACGCTTCTTTGACGTCTGCTTCGTGCATAACTATTGCCCTCTGGTATTTATGGCCGATACGGGGCGTAACATTACGCCTGATAAGCTAAAGAAGTCAGAACGTGATGCAGTGTACGTGATATGCGATCAGCTGCTTGCAGATATGGTTGAGTTGATACAGCCTCAGCGAATTGTGGGGGTGGGTGCCTTTGCTGAACAAAAAGCCCTTGCCGTGTGTGGCGATTACTCGGTCAGCCGAATGCCCCATCCGAGCCCCGCAAGCCCCGCCGCGAACCGAGGTTGGGACGAAATGGCGAACGCCGTGTTCGACGAGCTCGGGCTTTGAACTTGGGTTTTGATTGCTGGTTTTGAACCCGGGCTTTGAACTCGGATTTTTCACTCGGACTTGTCGCCGGAATTTTTGCTAATAAAGCCAAGCTGGCGTCAACACAGCTCCGTGTAAGGCTAGCCGTGTGGGGGCTCCGGCTTGAGAAGCTTGAACTCCGGCCCGTGAAGTCTATGAACTATCACCGCAAGGCCTTAGCTGTCACTGTAAGACGCGACCATCGGGCGCAATCACCGACACGCTCACATCGATGCCCTCTCGGACACTCTGAGTTACGACACAAAAGTCTTCGAATTGACTCAATGCGCGATCGAGATGCGGTATGGCTTCGGGATCATTACCCAAATTGATTTCAACTTGCATGGCTTCAATGCGCCAGCGCCGATCCACGCGTTCAAGTTGACCCGAAACACGGGCGCGCACTGGGCCCGGATCTTCTTTAAACTTTCGAATGGCGAACATCAGGCTCGCCGCTAGGCAATTGGCTACCGAAGCCGCCAG
>JAUHWV010000260.1 GCA_030427335.1 Gammaproteobacteria bacterium
GGATCAACAAAGTAATTTTGGTGGGCAATCTAGGTAATGACCCAGAGACGCGATTTATGCCCTCGGGTGGGGCGGTGACTAACGTCAGTTTAGCGACGTCCGAAACCTGGAAAGACAAGCAAACGGGGCAACCGCAAGAGCGGACTGAGTGGCACCGTGTAGTGTTCTTCAATCGTTTGGCTGAGATAGCGGGCGAATATCTCAAAAAGGGATCGAAGGTCTACGTGGAAGGCTCGCTGCGCACGCGCAAATGGCAGGATCAATCTGGAGCCGATCGTTACACCACCGAAATTGTCGCTGCCGAGATGCAGATGCTCGACAGTCGTGGAGATGGGATGAATAGCGGCATGGGTGGTGGTTACTCCCAGGCAGATAATAGTGGCTACAGCGCTCCCTCGCGGCCACAGGCGCCTCAGCGAGCTCCGGCCTCGCCCTCGCAACCGCCATCCGATTTCCCTGATTTTGATGACGACATCCCATTCTAGAATAGACCTGTAGAGGTGTTTTAGTTAGGGAATGTGGGTATGAAGATCATGTTGCTGGGGTGTGACACACCCCTGGGTTTGGCGCTAACTCGCATTATTGAGCAGCAGAAACGTCATGACTGTGTCTCTTTGTCGCTCTCCGAGAGCCGCTTTAAAAGCGAGCGACTGGCGAAGAAGTGGATCAAGCGCGTCGCGGGCGATTGTCTAGTTGATTTGCGGCTCGAGGCAACGCTGGATAACCGCGAGCACTTACACGAGTTGGACATTGCCAGAACGCGATGGTTCGGCAAGGCCTGTAAACGCAACGATATCTTATACTTGTGTCAGAGCTCGGCATGGGTGTATTCGGGTCATCCTGGCAGCGCTCCCTATGACGAAAATGATCTGGCCGATAATCATGACGGCGCCACCCTTGGGATGCTCTTGAGAGAAGCAGAAGCTGCGCTGTTTGAGATGGCTCCTCAATTTATTCTCTTGCGTCTCGCCCCTGTATTTTCCTCGGGTGGCGGCACGATGTTATCAAAGCTCTTGCATCGCTTTGCTCGAGGTGAGAAGACCGCAATGTCTGACGCTCAGTTTTTCAACCCAATTTCAGCTGATGATGCGGGTCGAGTCATGGCCGGTATTTTGGACCAGCTCGCCTGCGGCTCTTTGAATCGGGGTGTGTATCATTACGGTAGTAATGAAAGAGCCTCTTATTTCGAATTCGGAGAGGCAATATACGCAGCGGCAAGTCAGTTTGTCGATCTTGACTCCGGTGGCGTCGTGCGCTCCTCAGACGGCAGTCAGCCGCAGGGTGATTGGACTCTGTCAAGCCAACGATTGTTTGATCATTTTGGTATTCATCAAGCCCCGTGGCGCCCCCTTTTGGCCCCAGCGGTAAAGGCGTTTTTCCAACATCAACTTAAGAGAAAGTAACCATGCGTGAAGAATCCGAGTCTCAACTGGGTGTGGCAGTGCTGACTGTTTCTGATACTCGAAGTTTTGAGACGGATACCTCTGGCGATTATCTCGCTGAGCAGGTAGGTTTGGCCGGGCATGAATTGGTCGATCGACAAATCGTCATAGACGACATTTATCAAATCAGAGCCGTGTTGTCTCAATGGATTGCTCGACCCGATATTCATGCGGTATTGACGACCGGCGGAACGGGATTCTCCGGGAGGGACTCAACCCCCGAGGCCGTAGCCCCGCTCTTTGATAAAGTGATTGAGGGTTTCGGAGAGACCTTTCGCGCACTGTCTCTAGCGGAAATAGGAAGCTCCACAATTCAGTCTCGTGCCTTGGGCGGTATGGCAAATCGTACCGTTATTTTTTGTATGCCAGGCTCAACGGGAGCCTGTCGCACGGCGTGGGAAGGCATTTTAGCTGAGCAACTCGATGCCAAACACAAACCCTGTAACTTCGTGGGTGTGTTGCACCCATGTCAAAAATGAGACCCTTACTACCGATAGAGCATGCACTAGAGGCGATGATGGGCGCCGTATCGGCGGTCAGCCGTTCTGAAATCAAAGCGTTAAATCAGGCCCAGGGCAGGGTCTTAGCGGAACCATACTATGCGCGCATGGATACACCTCCGGCAGACAACTCTGCCATGGATGGCTATGCTTTAGCGCATTCCGATGCGGGTGGTTTGCTTGAAATTTCCCAGCGTATTCCGGCCGGCTCATCGCCTGAACCTTTACTGCCAGGAACGGCTGCCCGAATCTTTACGGGCGCCGTGGTGCCCCCGGGTGCTGATGTCGTCGTCATGCAAGAAGATTGCGAAGAGCAGGGCGGTTTCATAAAGGTGCCCGCTGATTTAATTCAGGGGGACAACATCCGCTTGAGAGGAAGTGATGTTCCGAGGGGCTCACTTTTGTTGGATGCGGGCTCAATTTTGAGCGCGCCGGCTTTGGCTTTGCTCGCTTCTCAAGGTATCCATCGACTTAACTGCTGTGACCGACCTAAGGTCGCGCTGTTACAAAGCGGAGACGAACTCTACGAACCGGGAACGGATCCGCTGCCAGAGGGCGGTATCTACAATTCAAACCGCACTTTGCTCGAGTCCTTAGTGGCCCAATGTGGTGCCGAGGTGGTCGGCGTTTGGCACGTGAAAGACGACCTAGAGTCAACTTGTGATGCGCTATTGGAGGCCGTTGCACAGGCCGATGTTGTCATAACAACGGGTGGTGTTTCCGTTGGAGATGAAGATCATATCAAGCCCGCGATTGAGCGTCTGGGGTCACTCGACTTATGGCGTTTGGCCCTAAAGCCGGGGAAGCCATTCGCTTTTGGTTTTATTAACTCGGTGCCTATCCTAGGGCTGCCTGGGAATCCCAGCTCGGTCCTCGTGACTTTCTCAGTATTGGTTCGACCCGTGCTATTCAAGTTGAGGGGGGCTCGTTCGGCTCAACTGCCCACATTTTGGGTGCG
>JAUHWV010000261.1 GCA_030427335.1 Gammaproteobacteria bacterium
GCCCCACATGTTGCTGAGCGTTCCAGGCAAACATCCACTCAATAAGGACTGTTTAATCACCCGTCTGCAGCAAGAGGAACCCGAGGCGCGCATCGTTCACCGCCTTGATTTAGACACTTCAGGCATTATGGTCGTAGCTATCGGCAGGCAGAGCCACGCTCAGTTATCACGTCAGTTTCGATTGCGACAGGTCAGCAAGTCCTATCAAGCGATCGTAGCGGGCGCACTCAGAAACGATCGAGGGATAATCGATTTACCCATCCGTGCAGACTGGGAGAACAGGCCCCGTCAAAAGGTCTGCCTTGAGCGCGGCAAGCCGAGCTTGACGCGTTTTGAGGTACTGGAGCGAGGAGAAGACTGGACGCGTTTGCGCTTATACCCGATCACAGGACGATCACATCAGCTGAGACTGCATCTTCAGTCACAGGGCCATCCTATTCTGGGCTGCGATCTCTATGCCGACGCCGAGGCGCTGGCGCGCTCGGATCGATTGCTCTTACACGCCGAGCGGCTCGGGCTAAAACATCCTTTTAAAAACACATGGCTCAGTTATCAGAGTGAGACACCCTTCTAATTTCAACGTATCTCTGTATCGTAAGTGCATTTCAATTAAGATTAGAGTTTAGGGAGCGGTATCGTCTTGGTCAGCGCATCGGAAAACGAGCAAAAACATGTAATTGTGGCGCGACCTAATCTGTCGGCCAGCTGGAAGCACAACAAGCAGATACTATTCCTGCTGTCTATCCCCTCACTGGGCGCCGCCTTATTCTTCACAAGCCTTGGCGCCTGGCCAATACTTCCCTTTGCGGGTCTCGAACTGGCTGCGCTCAGCGGTGCCCTATACTATGTGCACTGGAAACTGCACTTTCGGCATGTCATCACCTTTGATGCCGATACCGTGCGTATCGATAAAGGCGTCTACGCCCCCAAGTTCACCTACCAGTTGATCCGTCGTGAGACCGGTTTGGCGATCACCCCCGAGCGCCACCCCTGGGATGGGCCTGAGCTTTACATCCAAGACCGAACACACAGCATCAGGGTCGGTGAGTTCTTGAATCGCGAAGACTGCCTCGCACTGAAAGAACACCTGAACAAGCACATTCGCATTAGCTCATCTGGCCCCAATCTGCAGCGCAGCGTGTAAGCCCCCAGTCTAAGCCGAAGAACTAAAGCTTTACACCCACCTCGTGATATCATCGCGCTTTTGAAATAAGAGACGCCGCAGTGACTAAATCCGCATCACACAACCCCACCGTTGGCTTCGTGAGTTTGGGTTGCCCCAAAGCGCTGGTGGATTCGGAACGGATATTGACCCAACTTCAGCATGACGGCTACGCCATAAGCGGCTCATACGAAGGTGCTGATTTGGTGATTGTGAACACCTGCGGTTTCATCGATAGCGCCAAGCAAGAGTCACTCGATGCGATCGGCGAGGCACTCTCCGAAAACGGGCGCGTTATCGTCACAGGCTGTATGGGTGCGGGAGACGATGCAAAGCGGATCAAGGATTTGCACCCGAAAGTTTTAAGCGTGACAGGGCCCGCAGCCTACGAAGATGTGATGTCAGCCGTACGACATCACGTACCCCAAACACAAACGCACAATCCCTTTATTGATTTGGTGCCCGATCATGGAATCAAACTGACACCAAGACACTACGCCTACTTAAAAATATCCGAAGGGTGCAACCACCGCTGTAGCTTCTGTATCATTCCCCACCTGCGAGGTGACCTCGTAAGCCGACCCGCCGGCGATGTCATGCGCGAAGCAGAAGCGTTAGTCCGCGGTGGCGTCCGAGAGTTACTCGTCGTCTCGCAGGATACAAGCGCCTACGGCGTCGACCTCAAGTACAAGACCGATTTCTGGGATGGCCGCCCCGTAAAAACGCAGATGTTATCGCTTTGTGAAGCGCTCGGCAGCCTGGGCGTATGGGTACGAATGCACTACGTATACCCCTATCCCCACGTCGATAATGTGATTCCACTGATGGCAGAGGGCAAGATCCTGCCCTATCTAGACATTCCGTTTCAACACGCCTCGCACGATATCCTCAAAGCCATGAAGCGACCCGCAGCGGCCGAAAAGGTACTCGACCGTATTCATTACTGGCGCAAAATCTGCCCCGATTTGTCACTGCGTAGCACCTTCATTGTCGGCTTCCCTGGCGAGACTGAAGCCCAGTTTCAGGAACTACTCGATTTCATTGAAGAGGCTCAACTCGATAACGTGGGATGCTTTCAATACTCCCCTGTCGAAGGCGCTCCGGCCAATGAATTGGCAAACCCAGTTGCAGATGAGGTTAAGCAAGATCGTTGGGAGCGTTTTATGGCGCTCCAACAAGATATCAGTGCCGCCAAGCGCTCGAGTAAGATCGGGACAGTTCAAGACCTTATCATCGATCACGCAAACGAACACGGCGCGATAGGCCGAACCCGTGGCGACGCACCCGAGATCGATGGCGTGGTTCATTTACCCGGCTACACAGAATTAAACCCAGGCGACTGGGTGAGTGCCGAAATCACCGGCGCCGACGAATACGACTTATGGGTTGAGTAGCTTTGAATATCGTCCTGCTCGAACCCTCACAAATCGCAGAGGACGACACCGCCTGGCTCTCCGAACGCGCTCATAACCATATCGTCACGGTATTGGGACTCAGCGAGGGCGCATCCGTAAGAGTCGGCGTACGCGCGGGCTTACTGGGGCAGGCCACAATTATCGAGCAAACCGAAAGCGCAACCCGAGTGCGGGTAGAGCTGACCGAGTCGGCGCCACCAAGACAGCGCATTGGTTTGGTAATGGCACTACCGCGCCCAAAGATGTTTCGCCGCATACTGTCGACCTGTATCGAAATGGGGATCAATGAAGTTCATTTTGTTAACAGCTACCGCGTTG
>JAUHWV010000048.1 GCA_030427335.1 Gammaproteobacteria bacterium
CGACGCCGTCGAAGCGACAGGCGCTGAAGCTTCTGTTATTTACGTTCCCGCGCCCTTTTGTAAGGATTCAATTCTGGAAGCAGCATTCGGTGGCATCAAGTTAATCGCTTGTATCACAGAGGGTATCCCTACATTGGATATGTTGGATGCCAAAGTGAAATGCGATGAGCTTGGAGTGCGTCTCATTGGACCTAACTGTCCGGGCGTCATCACCCCTGGGGAGTGCAAGATCGGTATTATGCCTGGCCACATTCACCTTCCTGGCAAAGTGGGAATTGTGTCTCGCTCAGGTACTTTGACGTACGAAGCCGTCAAGCAAACCACCGACGCGGGCTTCGGTCAGTCAACCTGTGTTGGTATCGGTGGTGACCCCATCCCGGGTTCAAACTTCATTGATATTCTGACGCTATTTGAGAACGACCCAGCGACGGAAGCGATCGTGATGATCGGTGAAATTGGTGGAACAGCCGAAGAGGAAGCCGCGGCTTTCATCAAAGCAAACGTAACTAAGCCGGTCGTATCATACATTGCGGGTGTAACTGCGCCAAAAGGCAAGCGTATGGGCCACGCGGGCGCAATCATCAGCGGCGGTAAAGGTACCGCAGATGAGAAGTTCGCGGCCTTAGAAGACGCGGGCGTTACGACCGTTCGGTCACTGGCAGATATCGGCGCTGCGTTGAAAGAGCGCACTGGCTGGTAAATTTTTTCAAGCCGGCGGATCACCGCCGGCTTTCCTCTCTTGAAAATCTCGAATTTGCCCCCATCTCGGTAGACGTCGATCAGTCTAAGAATGGGAGTTCCTAATGGCATCCGATGCTGTAAAAGAAACCTTAGGTTTCCAAACCGAAGCAAAACAATTACTTCAACTCATGATTCACTCTTTGTACTCAAACAAAGAGATCTTTCTGCGTGAGCTCATATCAAACGCGTCGGACGCCATAGATAAGCTCCGATTTGAGTCACTTGATAATGAGGCGCTTTTAGAGGGTGATGGCGAATACCAGATCAGGGTATCAGCCGACAAAGATGCGAAAACCTTGACCATAAGCGATAACGGAATTGGCATGACGCGCGACGAGGCGATCGAGCATCTGGGAACCATCGCTAAATCGGGTACGGCCAGTTTTATGCAGGCATTGACGGGCGATCAAAAGAAAGACGCTCAGTTGATTGGTC
The DNA here is from genome assembly GCA_030427335.1 of Gammaproteobacteria bacterium. GTDB lineage: Bacteria > Pseudomonadota > Gammaproteobacteria > Pseudomonadales > Halieaceae > Aequoribacter. The sequence goes on from JAUHWV010000048.1 coordinate 1,177, forward strand.
AGTTCGGGGTTGGCTTTTACTCCGCGTTTATCGTTGCTGACAAAGTCGACGTGCACACCCGACGCGCAGGAACAACCGCCGGTGAAGGCGTGCTATGGAGTTCAGCGGGCGAGGCGGACTTTACGATTGAATCAAAAGAGAAACCGACGCGCGGTACTGCCATCACGCTCTATTTGAAAGAGACCTGCTTAGACTTTGCTGATGACTGGCGCGCACGTAGCGTTATCAAGAAATATTCGGATCACATCTCAGTGCCCGTGATGATGCATAAGCCCAGTGAGGAAGGGTCGTCCGAGCCCGAATGGGAAGCCATCAACGAGGCCACCGCGATGTGGACTCGCTCGAAGACAGACGTAACGGATGACGAGTACAAGGCATTCTATAAACACATTTCGCATGACTTTGAGGATCCTCTAACGTGGAGCCACAATAAGGTCGAAGGTAAGCTCGAGTACACCAGCTTACTCTACATTCCAAAGAACGCGCCCTTTGATCTGTGGAACAGAGACATGGCGAGAGGCCTCAAGCTTTACGTTCAGCGGACCTTCATTATGGACGAGGCAGAGCAGTTCCTTCCTCTGTATTTGCGCTTTGTGAAAGGGATCGTGGATTCCAATGATCTGCCACTCAACGTTTCGAGAGAGATCTTGCAGAAGGAGGGTGCGGTCGAGAGTATGCGCTCCGCACTCACCAAACGGGTTCTAGACATGCTGTCTAAGCTGTCGCAAAGCGATGACTACGGTACGTTTTGGTCTACGTTTGGACCGGTAGTTAAAGAAGGTCTCGGCGAAGATTTTAGCAACAAGGACAAGATTGCGAAGCTATTACGCTTTAGTACCACGCATACGAATGACGCGGCCCAGACCGAATCATTCGATGCATATGTAGAGCGAATGAAACCCGATCAAGAAAAGATTTACTACATTTTTGCGGAAAATCACAAAACGGCCGCGAAGTCGCCTCACCTGGAATACTTCAGAGAAAAGGGTATTGAGGTCTTGTTATTGAGCGACCGGATTGATGATTGGGCGATGATGCAACTCGGTGAATATGAAGGCAAGAAAATTCAAGATGTTGCCAAAGGTGAGCTTGCGGGTGACAACGAGGAGACGAAAAAGGAGCAGGAGGCCCTAGAGAAATCCTCGGAAGGCTTGGTTGAGCGCATGCAAGCCGCGTTAGCCGAGCAAGTAGACAAGGTGCGTCCTTCTTTGCGTCTGAGAGAGTCCCCCACCTGTCTAGTGGTGGGGGAATATGACATGGGGGCTCAAATGCGTCGAATTATGGAGGCTGCAGGCCAGAGTGTGCCACCATCTAAACCTATCCTCGAAATCAATCCAGAGCATCCTCTTTTGAAAATGCTTGATCAAGAGGTGGATGAGGACAAATTTAAGGATTTAGCCCTCGTGTTGTTTGATCAGGCTCAACTTGCCGAGGGCGGGCAGCTCGAAGATCCGGCCAGCTATGTGCAACGTTTGAACGCGCTTCTGCTTAAAATGAGCGCATAAAACGCCCCTGAGTTTGGGGTGCGGTCATGGGATCTCGCCCCAAACTCGACTAGACTACGTTTTTAGCCTTTAGGGTTTCGCCCATGTTGAGATTCGCCTCGCTTTTGCTTTTGTTGTGTACCTTTCCGGGCCAGGCCGAAGACCTTCGTGCGACGCTGTCCGCGTACTCTCACGCTCAGTTGGTTGAGTCTGAGCAAGGCGCCGTAGTGGACTACGAGTTAGGCTTAGATGCCTTGCAGAAGCGCTTGGGGCAATGGGGGTTCGATAAAAGTGTTCGAGTCAACGGTAATCGAGTCGCGTCGACGTACCAAATTCAAGACGGCTTCAAGGCGAGTGAACTTGCAGATGAGCTGGAAGCCGATGTGAAAGCGCGTGGTTACACGGTGTTGTTCAGCTGTTTGGGGCGTGACTGTGGCCGAGCGGTACAGTGGGCTAATCGCGTTTTTCAGCAGCGTTTACTGTATGGGCAAGAAAACGAACAGCGTTATTGGATCGCGTTTAAAGAAGGTGAGTCCGACGTACGGGTCCGCCTGGCCTACGCCTCTTTTCGCACTGAGGCTAGGCAGTACCTTCACATCGAAGAACTGGATCTCACAGGACTCACGCCCGCTGAGTTTGTAGCCCCTTAACCGCAGAGCTAAATCACGCGATCAGAGGTTCAACCGTTTCCCTACAATTCGTATATACTCGCCGTTTTCGGCGCTTGGGCGCGTCGGCTTGCTTCCCCGCAGCTCTTAGGTAAATTGAATGCATAGCGTGAACGCAAAAACGGTACTTGAAGCGATTCATCAAGTAGAACAGATCTTCATTAAGTCTGACATCTATTGTGGGCATGGCACCGACAATACGTGGGACGAGGCCGTGTTCCTGGTGCTTGGCGCGTGCAACTATCCTCTAACTTCGGGTGGCGAGGTGGCAGAGATCGAGATCGACTTGCTACAGCGAGAGAGAATAGAGGCGTGGGTAAAACGGCGCACTGTCGATCGCGAACCGCTTCCCTATATCAGCGGTAAAGCGTGGTTTGGTGGACTTGAGTTTTTATGCGATAGGCGCGCTTTGGTTCCTCGATCTCCTTTGGCTGAAATCATTCAGCAGCGCTTTGAGCCATGGCATACTGGACCCGTGGAGAGCGTCTTGGATCTATGCTGTGGCGGTGGTTCACTTGGTCTACTCACTGCAATCGGGATCGAGGAAGCGCACGTGGCTCTGGCTGATATCGATGGCGACGCATTGGCGTTAGCGTATGAAAATGCCTTGCTTTTGGGCTTGTCGGAGCGAATAGAGCTCATTAAGTCAGATGTGCTGACAGGGGTGCCGCAACAGCGGTTTGATGTGGTGCTGTGTAATCCACCCTATGTGGATGGAGAGGATATGTCAGTGCTACCGCCAGAGTATCGGCATGAACCGGGTATCGCCTTGGCCTCCGGCGCAGATGGCCTCGACTTTACTCGTGCACTGTTGGTTCAGCTGCCCGCATTTCTGCACGATCACGCTACCGTATTTTTGGAATTGGGCAACAGTTGGGCGCACTTCGATGCGCTTTTTCAAGATTATCCTCTCACATGGCTTGAATTTGCACAGGGTGGGTGGGGCGTTTGTGCGCTGTCTAAGCACGACATCGAAGAACTCGCGCGCATCGCGGCACAACGCGGTATAATTTCGGCGCACGAATAGACGAGAAAGAATATGTCAGGGAATACCATAGGAAAGTTGTTCACGGTCACGAGTTTTGGTGAGAGTCACGGTCCTGCGATCGGATGTGTCGTGGATGGGTGTCCACCCGGAATAGAACTGTGTGAAGGCGACCTTCAGGTGGATCTGGATCGGCGCAAACCCGGCACTTCACGTTATACGACACAGAGAAAAGAAGATGACTGTGTTGAAATATTATCAGGTGTATTCGAAGGTAAGACGACGGGTACGTCTATAGGTTTATTGATCCGCAATAAGGATCAAAAATCGAAAGATTATTCCAATATCGCCCAGACCTTTCGTCCTGCGCACGCAGATTATACCTACCAGCAAAAATTCGGATTCCGTGATTACCGCGGAGGCGGTCGCTCATCTGCACGGGAAACCGCGATGCGCGTTGCCGCCGGCGGGATTGCGAAGAAGTTTTTGAGAAGCGTGTACGGTATCGATATTCGCGGTTACTTGTCGCAGTTGGGCCCAATCAAGGCTGCTAAGTTCGATTGGGACGTGGTTGAGACAAACCCGTTCTTTTGCCCCGATATCGATAAAGTGTCTGAAATGGAAAGCTTCATGCAAACGCTGAATAAGCGTGGAGACAGTATTGGTGCGCGTATCAATGTAGTAGCTATGGGTGTTCCTCCTGGCTGGGGTGAGCCGGTATTTGATCGCCTCGACGCCGACATCGCCGCGGCAATGATGGGGATAAACGCGGTAAAAGCCGTCGAGATTGGCGACGGTTTCGCGGTGGTTGAGCAGCACGGAAGTGAGCACAGGGATGAGCTGACTCCCTCCGGTTTTAAGTCCAACCATGCGGGGGGCGTTCTCGGTGGTATTTCCTCGGGTCAAGATATCCTTGTGAGTATGGCGTTGAAACCCACGTCGAGTATTCGTTTGCCGGGTGATTCTATCGATACCCGAGGCAATCCGATCGAGGTAATTACGACGGGGCGACATGATCCCTGTGTCGGGATCCGCGCGACGCCCATCGCTGAGGCAATGCTTGCCATCGTCTTGATGGATCACGCACTCAGGCACCGAGGACAAAACGCGGACGTCAGATCGACAACCCCCAATATCACCGCTTAGTTTCAGTGGTCGCGTATCCCCACGTTCGTCTCAGCGCTTTCTACGCTGTTTATTTTGCTATTCTGGGTGTTTTACTCCCATTTTGGCCGCTGTATCTCTCGGAGGTGGGGTTATCCGTAGCTCAAATTGGCACTTTGATGGCGGTGCTGATGTTGACTCGTATTGTCTCCCCCTTCCTTTGGGGTAAACTCGGAGATGCGCTTGAAAATCGAATGCGGGTCATTCAGTGGGGAAGTTTTGCGGCGGCGCTTTGCTTTGGTGGCGTGTTTTGGGCGCAATCGTTTGAATGGCTAGTCTTTGTGGTGGCGGGCTACAGTTTCTTTTGGAATGCGATCTTGCCTCAATTTGAAGTGGTCACGCTCAATTATCTCGGTGATGCCCATCATCATTACAGTCGAGTTCGCGCTTGGGGCTCGGTTGGCTTCATTGGGGCGGCAGTAGGGCTGGGTTGGTACTTTAATTTTGCCTCGATTATGCACGTGCCTTTTATTTTGGCGGCTTGTTTTATTTCTCTGACCATATTGTCTTGGACCATTCCAGGCCTGGTGGCACGTAGCATCGATGCGGGTGGGAAGCCGCGTCTCTCGGTGTTGGTAAATTCCAGTTTCGTGTCCTTTTTGGTGGCCTGCCTTTTAATACAACTCGCGCACGCGCCATACTACACTTATTTTTCGTTATTCGTTGAACAGGCAGGCTATTCCAAAGGCGCGACCGGCTTTTACTGGGCGCTTGGGGCGATTAGCGAGATGGTCTTGTTCATGTTCATGCATCGCCTGCTTCCGCGAATCGGTACTTTTCGATTGTTTGTTTTTGCTTTGTTCGCGTCTCTGGTGCGCTGGATTTTGCTCGATGTTTGGGTGGCGAACCCAACCGCCTTATTTATTATACAGGTGCTTCACGCTGGCACCTTCGGTGCTTTTCATGCGGCCAGCATCGACTTTTTGAGAAAGCACGTACCAGTGGGCTTGTCGGGGCAAGGGCAGGCTCTATACAGTATGATTAGCTATGGCGTTGGCGGAGCCTTGGGTAGCTTCTTGAGCGCTTGGATCTGGCCGATTTCGCCCACATGGGCGTTCTGGATGGCGAGCGCGGCGAGTACCTTGGCCCTTGCGATTACTTTCAAATGGGTGGCGAGAACGTAAATGAAGATGTCGAGCAAGCGAAAACGTGCCCTTAGAACACTTGTGCTGGGCCTCCTAGCGACGGTTGCTCTGTTGTGGGGCGCAGCGGAACTTGTTGGTGTGCCGTGGGGTAACCTCGCGTCTTTGCTCATAAGCGCTTTTTTGGGCGTTGCCGTGCTCATTATCACAGCGGGCGTGCTTGTCGGTCTTTTCAAGCTCTTGGCCAAGCTCTTAAAAAAGAACTAATGCATCCATACAAAGTACTGAGTGCTGAGTGCTGACAGTCCAAGTCTAAGTGACTAGGACTTAATCAAGTCAATGTCGACCGTCATTTCTTCCGCGATCAGATCCAGCGTGTCTAAGAGTTCGTCCTCGTCGTAGCTCTCTGTTCCTACAATCTTGATCGTCGCTTGAAACAGGGGTTCATTTGTCATCGGCGCGGGAGTGATGTCCGATGCAAGCTCCACAACGCTAATTGTGCGTTTCGCCAGTGCCTGTGAGATTTCGCGGATGATTCCCGGGCGGTCTGGACCAATCACTTCTAGCCTTACCTGCGTGGTTGGCTTGTTCGGCGCCGTGCCGTCTGCATCGCTCACCCGAACACTCAAGCCCGATTCAGAGAGTTTCTTCAAATCGGCTTCGAGCGATTCTGCTGCTGACGCTGGAAGGGTCACCAGAACAATGCCAGCGAACTTGCCCGCTAGGTGCGAGAGCTGGCTCGTTTGCCAGTTGCCACCGTGTGCGGCGACACAGCTCGCGATGGCCTCTACCAGACCGGGTTTGTCGTCGCCAATAATGCTTAAAATAAAGCGTTTCATTCTCGTATCCACAAGTGAGGTCAAAGTCGCTATAGTAGGCCGTGGTTTTGGTTTATGCAAAGCGGAGTTCCCTATGACTGTCTTCATACCCATACAGCGATTTTTAAGTCTTTTGGCCTTCATGTGCGCCATTACAACGGTGCCTTCCCATGCACAATCAGTCGATTGGTCGCAAGCGCTGGCCGGAGAACACCGATCGGAGGCAAACAGGGCACGCGATCCGTATCGCCATCCCGCAGAAACACTCGATTTTTTTGGTGTGACGCCGACCAGTACTGTTCTGGAAATGTATCCCGGTGGCGGCTGGTATACCGAAGTTTTGGCACCGGTATTGGCGAATTCGGGCACGCTTTATGCTGCACACATGGGGGTTAACGAATCGCCTTATGCGCGCCGTTCTCTTGGCGCCTTTCTGAGCAAAATTGGGGCGAATAACGACGTCTATAAATCTGTGGTGATAACCGAGTTTAATCCACCTGAATCACTCGCTATTGCGCCGCCTAATAGTGTCGACGTAGCCCTTGCCTTTCGTAACTTGCACTCTTGGATCCGGCTGAACACCATCGAGAAGGCCTTTATGGCAGTGTACGACGCACTGAAACCAGGAGGTGTGTTCGGAATCGTTCAGCACAGGGGGAACCCTGGCATGACGGTTGCGCAAATGAAAAATTCGGGGTATGTAACTGAAGAATATGTGATCGAATTGGCTGAGCTTGTGGGCTTCGATCTGGTAGCGAAATCAGAGATAAATGCAAATCCTAGAGACACGAAGGACTACGAAAAGGGTGTTTGGACGCTGCCTCCATCTTATCGTTTGGGTGATCAAGACCGCGAGAAGTACGCGGCGATTGGTGAATCCGACCGGATGACCTTGAAGTTTCGAAAACCAGAGTAGCTCCGTGGCTCGACATGAAATTGACGCTCGGGGTTTGTTATGCCCTGAGCCCATAATGCTTATGCATCAAGCGGTACGAAAACTGGCCGGCGGTGCGGAATTGCAGGTCATAACGACCGATCCCGCTGCGTTGCGTGACGTGCCGCAGTTTTGTCGATTCTTGGGGCACGTCCTCTTACAGGTTGACACCCGTGGTGATGAAACCGTATTTCGTATAAAAGTGAAATCATGACTTTGTTGTACAGCTTAGAATCGTATTTTGACGAAATTGTGGGCGCTCGCTATGCAACGAGTTTAAAGGGTGGAGCCGAGGAGCCATACTATGAAGCGTTTAATAGCGAGTTTGGCTGTGCGGTTATTTGGTATCGAGAAGACTATCTGCGCAGTGCACTGCACGAACTGGCGCACTGGTGCGTTGCTGGGACTGAACGGCGCACACAAAATGACTACGGCTATTGGTATGAGCCAGATGGTAGGACGGAATCGCAGCAAGCTCTTTTTTTTGAAGTCGAGAGGCGGCCACAGGCGATTGAACGCTGGTTCTGTGAAATCTTAGACGTTCCGTTCGATGTCAGTCTCGACAATTTGGATGGAAGCGTATCTCACGCTGCCGCGGCTGCGTTTGAGCTGGCTGTGGAGGCAAGCTATCGATCCCTGATAGAGAGGGGCGTTTCACCACGTATGCAGCTTGTTTCTCGGGCACTTCACCTCGCGCGCGATTCCCACGATAAATTTATTCCATTAGCGTCGTAGGTGTGCCGTGCTTAAAGTGGTAGCGGATCAAAATATCCCAATGGCGGCCGAGGTCTTCAGCTCGTTCGGGGAGGTGCAATTGGTCGACGGGCGGTCCTTGTGCGCAGGGGACCTGTTGGGCGCCGATGTACTGCTGGTAAGAAGCGTAACCAAAGTAAACAAAGACCTATTGGGAGGCACTTCGGTGCGGTTTGTTGGCAGTGCTACGGCCGGTTTTGAACACATTGATCGGGAGTACTTAAGGGGGCAGGGTGTCGCATTCGCACTTGCCTCGGGCGCTAATGCTCAGTCCGTGGTAGAGTACGTTTTTGCTGTGCTCGCTAACATCGACGACCGGCTTGAGGCCTTGCTCAGTCAAGAGCAAACGCTGGGCGTGGTCGGTTGTGGTAACGTAGGCCGAAAGTTAATTGAGACTGCCCGTGAACTGGGCATGCGGGTTAAATGGTTCGATCCTTTCGTAGAGCCCTCTGAATGTTCTTCTGAACTTGACTCGGTACTAAGGTCTGCCGTGGTGAGTTTACACTGTGAACTCACTTCTGATGGCCTGCATCCCACCCATCATCTTTTGAATAGAGCACGTCTCAAGGGTTTTTCTCGTGATCAACTATTGATCAACGCCGCGCGGGGTGCGGTGATAGATAATGCGGCGTTGCTGCGTTTGTGTGAGCAGGGTAAGTCACCCCAATTGGTTCTCGACTGCTGGGAGAACGAGCCGAGAATCGAACAACAGCTCATTCCCTTTTGTCGTATCGCTACTCCCCACATAGCGGGGTACAGTACAGACGGCAAGTGGAAAGCGACTCAGATGTTGTTTGACGCCGCGGTGCAGCAATTCCACCTGGAGAGCCAGTCGTTTCACTTTCCTGAGCGAGATTCATTTCTGATCGATGCGAATTTGTCCGGTGCTGAGGTGATTCGAGAGATTATGTCCCGCGTATACGATATCAAAGGTGATGATTCACGGTTTCGGTCGGCCGCGCAGGGGAGCATGAGCGGCCGGTGGTTTGACGAACTACGCAGAGACTATCCTGTGCGACGTGAGTTGGCTAACGGGCGAGTCCGCATCGCGCGAGGGAGCATAAGTGATAATGTGACGAAGGCGTTTCGCCTACGGCTGGAGGAATAAATGTATATGGATGATAAATCGGTCGACTGGCGCTCCAAATTGAACCCCGAGACGTATCGGGTTTGCTGCGAAAAGGGCACAGAGAGGCCGTTCACTGGTGTTTATTGGGATCATTCAGAGGTGGGAGTTTACCATTGCGCTTGTTGTCAGACGCCCCTGTTTGAGTCAGATACGAAGTTTGATGCCGGGTGTGGTTGGCCTAGTTTCTTTAAACCGCTGCGTGAAAGTGTGATTAGAGAGGCCTTGGATACCTCGCACGGTATGCGGCGAGTCGAAGTGATGTGTGACGGTTGCGGCGCGCATCTTGGGCATGTTTTTAGCGATGGGCCGCCACCAACGGGTTTACGCTATTGTATTAATAGTGTTTCCTTAAGTTTTTCCAGCTAAGCACTGGGCGAAAGAGGTGAGGGTGGGGAGTGCCTAACCAGCGATTAGAGTCACTGGTTTACCACTGAGCTATCAATTTTTGGCCCACGCGCTTGAACCAGAGCTGGGTTCGTTCCTGGCCTCACAGGGGAATGCCGCTACCGACACTGGCGACAGTACCAGCGAGTCAAGAGGTGAAGAGTACTGTATTGTGGGGTTGGAGCGGGAAACCGGGTTCGAACCGGCGACCTCAACCTTGGCAAGGTTGCGCTCTACCAACTGAGCTATTCCCGCATCATAGATGCCCTGTTTAAGTGGCGTCCCCTAGGGGGTTCGAACCCCTGTTCCCGCCGTGAAAGGGCGGTGTCCTAGGCCACTAGACGAAGGGGACGCTGTAGGACTTAAGCAAGTGGCGCGCATTGTATGGAGACCATTGCGATGAGTCAATAGCTTCCTTGCGACTTATTGTAATTTTTTTAATGACGCCTTCGCTTGGGTCCAATTGAACGGTTTACCCCGGTCTTCCGCGCTGAACCGGAGTTCGTCGAGTTCTTGATACGCACTGATCTCTTCGTCTGGCATGTAGTGCAAACACTCCCCACCGAGCAAATACAGAACGTCGCGTGGGAAAAGCGGTGTGAGCTCACCAAAGTGTGTGAAAAGTCCGCAGACAGCTTCAGAAAGGCGCTCAGCCGGTAATGGGTGCTCAGCGAGAAGGCTCTCGACCTGATCGAGCCACAGTCTAAAGGGGTGTGCCGAGTCGAGTGCTTCCGTTTGAAAGCGAGAAGCCTTAACAAAGCCATCAGTTTCGCGGCGTATCATGTCGTGGTAGTGCGTTTCGTTCATATCGGTGTCGTTTCCGGTCGCGTTAGGCGCTACAATGCGCCCCTACTTTTTTAAAAGGATCGAGATGAGTATGGTACCAGCCCTCGAGATCGAAAATCTAAGCAAAACCTACCCGAATGAGTTTCAAGCCCTCAAAGGCATAAGTATGTCGGTGCAGCAGGGTGATTTTTTCGCTTTGCTCGGCCCCAATGGTGCCGGTAAATCGACCACCATCGGAATCATTTGCTCGTTAGTGGCGAAGACTGGCGGTGCTGTGCGAGTCCATGGCGTCGATATCGATATCGATTTTGCTTTGGCAAAAAAGTACATCGGTATTGTGCCGCAAGAATTCAACTTTAATGTATTCGAAAAAACGCGCGACATTTTGCTTACACAGGCGGGCTATTACGGCATACCAAGACACTTAGCCGAGGAACGCGCCGATGCTTACCTCAAGAAATTGGGTTTGTGGGAGAAACGTGACGTTCCATCTCGTATGCTGTCAGGGGGTATGAAACGTCGTCTTATGATCGCAAGGGCTTTGATTCACGAGCCCAAATTGTTGATTCTCGACGAACCTACCGCTGGCGTGGATATCGAGATGCGGCGTTCCATGTGGGATTTCCTGAAAGAGATCAACGGTAAAGGAACCACGATTATCCTGACCACGCACTACCTCGAAGAAGCCGAGGCCCTGTGTCGTAATATCGCGATCATCAATCACGGTGAAATTGTTGAGAACTCCTCAATGAAGAATCTTATTCGTCGGCTCCACAAAGAGGTGTTTATACTCGATTGCGCACAAGACTTGCCTGATGAGGTGTCGGTAGAGGATTTCACCGTTCGCAGAACGGATGCCCACACGCTGGAGGTCGAAGTCGAGAAGGGGCAGCACCTTAATAAGGTGTTCGAAGCGCTTTCAGACCAAGGCATCACGGTGCAGAGTATGCGAAACAGAGCAAACCGGTTGGAGGAAATGTTTGTAAATTTGGTGGAGGGGACCGCAGCGTGAACTGGACGGAACAATATATCGCTTTCATGACGATCTTACGCAAGGAGATCCGTCGCTACACGCGCATTTGGACTCAAACCCTGCTACCGTCGGCGATTACCATGTCGCTCTATTTTGTTATTTTTGGAACCTTGGTAGGGTCTCGCATCGGCGAGATGGGTGGATTCACTTACATGCAGTTTGTGGTGCCCGGATTAATTATGATGGCGATCGTAACTAACTCTTACTCGAACGTGGTGTCTTCGTTTTTCGGCTCTAAGTTCAATAACAGTATAGAGGAACTGCTGGTCTCGCCCACGCCCAATTACATTATTCTTTGGGGCTATATCATTGGCGGTGTAACGCGTGGGCTTGCCGTGGCGGTAATCGTAACCTGCGTGGCCCTGTTCTTTACGCACCTCTCTATTCACAGCTTTCCGGTCGTTATCGGTATCGTAACGATGACGTCGGTGCTGTTTGCTCTGGCGGGTTTTATTAACGCCGTTTTCGCCAATTCATTTGACGACATCTCTATCGTGCCAACCTTTGTGTTGACGCCCTTGATTTACTTAGGCGGCGTTTTTTATAGCCTGGACCTGCTGCCTGAATTTTGGCGCAACGTCTCTCAGCTGAATCCTCTGGTGTACGTGGTGAATGCGTTCCGCTATGGCGTTTTGGGTGTATCCGACGTCAGTATTGAGTTCGCTTTCGGAATGATCGCGTTCTTCACCATCATTGCCTACGCTTATTGTATGTATCTTCTGAATTCAGGCACGAGGTTGCGTCAATAAGCCATGAACGAGGGTAACTTCGTACTAGGCGAAAAAGTCGCCGCACCCATTGAATATGCGCCTGAGGTGCTGTATCCGATTCCGCGTGCGCTCTCTAGGGACGCTCTCGGTCTCGACCAGCGATCTCTCCCTTTTGTTGGTGCTGATTACTGGCATCTGTATGAATTGAGTTGGTTGCGTGACAACGGCGTGCCTGAGACGCGCGTTGGGCGTTTACGCGTGCCTTGTGATTCACCGAACATAGTGGAATCCAAGTCGCTCAAATTATATTTGAATTCGCTCAACTTTATGAAGTTTGCCGCTCAAGATGACCTGCAAGCGCTAATTCAAGACGATTTAGGTAAAGTGGTTGGATCACGCGTGACACTCGAATTGTTTGATCCAGATGACGCTCGAATTCTGGGCGGAGGGTTGGTAGGCATGTGCCTGGATGGCCTCGAACCCACGGCATTTGGGACTCAACCGGATCCAGACATACTGAGAGTACGAGCAGAACGGCCAGAGGAACAGGCATTCTATACACATCAACTCAGAAGTCTCTGTCCGGTTACCGCCCAACCCGACTGGGCGAGTCTGCAGATTAAAATCGTGGGCGGTGATTTGCTCCCACAGAGTGTCCTAGCCTATTTGCTGTCCTACAGAACGCATCAAGAGTATCACGAGCAGTGCGTTGAGCGCATTTACAGCGATCTGTGGCAAGCGCGCCCTGAACAGCTTTTTGTGCAAGCGTTTTACCTGCGCCGTGGTGGGATTGATATCACGCCGGTGCGAGCCAGTGATGATAGCTTTAAACCACTGACGCGATTAACGCGGCAGTGACGTATAGCCAGCGGTGCTTGCATCGCTTTGCGGTCCCCAGAGGACAGTGGGACAGCGCCTTATCGGTGCTACAGCGGAATGAGGCTGCGTCAGATGAAACGGGCTCGGACTGGACCAATTTAATTTGTTTGTTAATTCCCGGGGGGGATCATGTCAGCACTACCTAACTGCCCAAAATGCGATTCGTCTTACGTCTATTTGGATGGCGCCTTGTTCATTTGCCCGGAGTGCGCCCACGAGTGGGCTGAAGGCGAGAGCAATGCGGATAGCGATGCACTCGTGGTGAAAGACGCTAACGGCAACTCGCTGGAGGCAGGTGATTCGGTAACCTTAATTAAAGATTTGAAAGTCAAAGGCTCATCTTCAACAGCGAAAATTGGCACCAAAGTAAAAATCAATCGTTTGCTTGAAGGCGATCACAATATTGATTGCCGAATCGATGGTATTGGGGCCATGCTTTTGAAATCTGAGTTCGTTAAGAAAGCTTGAGTGGAGCCAATAGGCCACACTGCTCTAAAAATACAC
>JAUHWV010000262.1 GCA_030427335.1 Gammaproteobacteria bacterium
CGAACCGGTTCGCGAGTTGCTGTTGAGCATGAGCAAGGCTGACCGTGTTGCCATAGGCGCAGACATAAAAACCCTCGAGTTTGGATGGCCACTGGGAATGCCGGTATGCCGTGCGATGCGAGACGGGCTTTTTGAAGTACGAACCCGTCTTGATGGCAAGCGTCATTCCAGAGTGTTCTTTTGTGTGCACGCCAAACACTTGGTCCTGCTTCATGGGTTCATCAAGAAAGAACGAGCCACCCCGAAAAAGGAATTGGATTTGGCGAACAGGCGAAAGAGAGAGGTTGAGTATGAGAGAAGGAAATGGATCAGTCGGCTCATCTTTTGATGATTTATTTAACGAAACAGGCGAGGCTGCAGAAGTCAACGCCGTGGCGCTGAAGCGCGTTATCGCTTGGGAAATAAAGCAACGTATGCAAGCCGAGAGCATCTCTAAAAGCAGAATGGCCGAGCTGATGCGAACCAGTCGCTCGTCTTTGGACAGGTTGCTCGATCCCGACAATACGTCGGTAACACTTCATACCCTTGATAACGCCGCGCGCGTAATCGGCAGAACGTTGCGAATCGAATTGGTTTAATCGAATGAGCGATACGAGGGGGTCGGAGTACACTCCGACCCCTTCGTCATCGACCAGGTAGCGGGTTGTGCATACGCATTAGCGGTGCGTGAAGGGTAAGTTCACCTTTTGCTTTGTAATGTTCAGTTTTAGTCGGAATCGTCGTCTAAATCAGTTGCCCTGAGAGCTAGCATACCAAGCTCAATCTTTTTATGAGCGAGGTGGCAAAGTGAAACCAGAAACTTCGAATCCCAATCCAATCAGTAACTCAAGATGCTTTGAGCTAAAAGGTAAGACAGTTTGCATGAGTGTTGATAATGGGGTTATCATTTTCGATAACCTAAAATGAGTGTGAAGTCATGGAGCTAAAACAACTCAAGGCGCAAGCGCTGGCCAATCCAGAGGTCAAAGTAGAGTACGACAGGTTGGAATCTGAATTCCGGCTGATCGATGAGCTTTTGTCCATGAGGCGAGCATCTGGGCTGACCCAACAACAAGTTGCGAGCGCTATGCAGACCCAGAAGAGCAACATCAGCCGGTTAGAAGCAGGAAGAGCGAATCCAAGTTGGTCGACGTTGACTAAGTACGCGCTGGCATGCGGCTTCGACATTTCGCTTAAACCCAAGAGACTCAAACGAACTACGGCGAAGTAGACGGTACGAAAGGGTCGGAGTGCGCTCCGACCCCTTCGTCACCTACTCGGGTTAAAAACGATACCGCACGCTTGCTACGAACGATTTGGTGTTGTCGATATCGCCAAAAGCGCGATCGAAACTAAAATCAACCAGCCACTTTTCGGTAAGCGGTATCTGCCCGCCAACGCCGAGCAAGCCGCCGTTGCCGTCATCACTTAGACTGGCGCAAAAGCCAAACAAGCAGCCCGATGCAGTGCCTCTGATATCGTAAGCACCGGCCGATACGTACATATAGCCATCGCCTACCTTACCCCCGAACTGTGCCTTTACGGTCACATACGAATCAAGCTCGACATTCACGAAGTCATAGGTGTCATCGCCGCCGCTGGCGATCTCGCCGCCGATCGCAAACGTATCGTTGAAGCGATAGCCATAGGTGAGTGCAGGCGAAGTAATGGAGAGATCGCCATCATCCAAATAGTTGACTCCCCCACCCAGAGAGAATTCGCCTGCGAACGCGGGCGAGGCACACAGGGCAAGCCCTGCCAGTAAAGCTTTGTATTTCATAATTTACTCCTTCATAGCGCCTTTGTTGGCGCAAGTGCAGACTAAGGAGCAATCGTGAGAGCCGCTATTACAGTAATTTAAGGCTTAATCGCGAGTTTCGACAGAAATTCACGGAAGGGCAGCGAAAGCGTCAAAAACCTGTCGCGAAAGTATTCATGGGCCGATCAGATTGGGAGTGAAACGCATCCGTATTCGCGATACCTGCTTGCACCGCGGTTATACAAGCGTAAATTAAAGCGATACGTATAGTTAGCAAACGGTTCACTTTGAGCATGGTTCAGTTGCCGGTAAATTGATCGCTCTAGAGCCCCACCGGAGTTCACGAAGGCCTCTAACGCAAGTTAACGAGCACCTCGGGGAACTGCTCAGCAACCCGCAAAAGCGCCAAGGCGGGCCCCTGAGGTTAGCGCCGACCTTGCTCCCAGTCTTGTAGCGTACGAACACTGACACCCAGCATCGCAGCAAACGCAGATTGAGATAGATTGAGTTCCGCCCGGATGACATGAGGGGGCGAGGGCATGGACAGCTCGGTGCTCTTTAACCGTACTAAGCCTGCTCGATGCTTCTGGATTTCTTGAATCCCTTCTAGGATTTCGGAGCCGATATTGCGTTTAGTCATTAGCGATAGCCTCTGCGGTGTCGACCGATGTCAACGCCGGTTTAAATTTGACCCATCTTCCTATATTTTCGCCGAAGTAAATTTGACCCACC
Source organism: Gammaproteobacteria bacterium (assembly GCA_030427335.1). GTDB lineage: Bacteria > Pseudomonadota > Gammaproteobacteria > Pseudomonadales > Halieaceae > Aequoribacter. The sequence continues at coordinate 2,471 of JAUHWV010000262.1, forward strand.
TCTTATTAACATTGTCTTGTGGAGATAGGTTAGAACGGCCGATGTCACCGTCTTTGAACGCGACATGCTGCATTGTACGGCAATGCGGTATGGTAGGTATACCTAATTTCCTCAAGTGCGTGGCGGGATTTCGACTGTTGTTCATTGGGCGCGTTAGCGCGAGCGTTGAGTGCGGTTTTGATGCAAGCGCTGCTGACGAAGGGGTCGGAGTAAACTCCGACCCCTTCGTCCAAAAACGTAATTCCGCTGACTCCTGGATGCCCTGATGCTAAAGTGCCGACATGAAATCTTTCTTATTGCTTCCCGTTTTGCTCGCTTTCGTTGGTTGCTCGCAGTCACATAAAGTTGAGCGCAACGATGTATTTGTCGCCTTGAACGAAGAACAGCTCAGCG
>JAUHWV010000263.1 GCA_030427335.1 Gammaproteobacteria bacterium
GCGCGTTTCCTTCTCCGAATAAACGCCCGTAACCGCAATCGATAAGCTCTTCCTTTGAATAGGAGGATTGCGCTGTCATTAAATGTTCCAATTTCACGTGTTACTGTGGCAAAGCCGATGCCTTCTCCACCCCCGCACATTGTAAACGCTGGGCCCACGAAGTCCACTCTTGCATGACGCGAAGTTAAGTTTTGCGAGTATCTAGAGGCGGCGTGATTTTGTATAATATGCGCTTTATGCGCGAGTGACGGAATTGACGATGTCGAAACTCATCCCAGTAGTTCTCTCCGGTGGTACGGGTACGCGCCTGTGGCCCGTGTCGAGAGAGGGGCACCCCAAACAGTTTTTGCCGCTGGTGAACGAGTCCAGCATGCTGCAGGATACGGTAGCTCGGACTCAGGGTTTGGATACGGCTGCACCATACTTGGTTGGCAATGATGAGCATCGGTTTATGTTGGCCGAGCAAATGCGTGCTATGGGGGTGCGTCCGGGCGCTATTATCTTGGAGCCCGCGGGTCGAAACACCGCGCCGGCTGTCGCGCTTGCGGCGTTTCGTGCGTTGGCTGAGTTCGGGCCTGATGCTCTTATGTTGGTATTGCCTGCAGATCATGCAATTGTGGATACCGAGGTGTTTTGTCAGGCGGTAAGGGAAGCTTGCGAGGTCGCGGCAGACGGGTACTTAATGACCTTTGGCATTAAACCGACTCAGCCTGAAACCGGTTATGGTTATATCAAGACTGGAGCCCCCTTGAAGGGTAATGCGCTGGTGATCGAGGCGTTCGTAGAGAAGCCTGATCTAGAGCGTGCGAAATCCTACGTCGATAGCGGTGACTATGTCTGGAACAGCGGGATGTTCCTGTTGCCCGCTGGACTGTACCTATCAGAACTTAAAAGTAAGGCGCCGGCCATATATGCGGCCTGCGAAGCGGCGATGAGCGGTGCGGTGATGGATCTCGATTTTTTTCGACCCGACCCCGCCGCCTTTGAAAGCTCGCCCTCGGACAGCATTGACTATGCCGTCATGGAGCATACGCAGTTGGGCGCCGTTGTGCCTTTGGACTGCGGTTGGAGTGATGTGGGTGCCTGGGCTGCTCTGTGGGAAATCGAGCAGGGTGATGAGCGGGGCAATGTCCTACATGGTGACGTGATTCTGGCAGATTGTGATAACAGCTATTTTCGCTCGAGCGAGCGCTTGATAGCGGGTTTGGGTCTGCAAGATTTAGTGGTGGTCGAGACGGCTGATGCAATTTTGGTATCGCATCGTGACCGGGTGCAGGATGTGAAGCAGATTGTCGCTCAGTTGCGTTTGGAAGGTCGCTCTGAGGCCGCTTTGCATCAGCGTGTCTTTAGGCCTTGGGGTTCGTATGAGGCGCTCATTATGTCGGAGCGCTTTCAGGTTAAGCGTATAGTGGTGAATCCCGGTGCTAAGTTATCCCTGCAAATGCATCACCACCGAGCCGAGCACTGGATTGTCGTTAAGGGTACCGCAGAGGTCACCTGTGAAGACCGCGTGTTTATGCTCGCAGAAGATGAATCAACCTACATTCCGCTAGGCCATAAGCATAGGCTAGCTAACCCGGGCAAAATTCCTTTGGAGCTCATCGAAGTGCAGTCCGGCACGTATTTGGGCGAAGACGATATTGTTCGATTCGACGACACCTACGGTCGTGCCCCGCAAGGCAAATAGGACGAGACAAGGAAAACCTATGATTAAGAAATGTTTGTTCCCCGTCGCGGGTTATGGCACACGCTTTTTGCCGGCTACAAAAAGCATGCCCAAAGAGATGTTGCCTGTGGTGAATAAGCCACTCGTGCAATATGGGGTCGAGGAGGCGATCGAGGCCGGCATGGCGACCTGTGCCATGGTAACCGGGCGCGGCAAGCGGGCAATTGCCGATCACTTTGATATCAACTACGAGCTCGAGCATCAGATTCAAGGCACGGGAAAGGAGGTTTACTTAGAAAGCATTCGCAACGTGCTCGATAAGGGCACCTTTACCATGGTAAGACAGCGCGAGATGCGGGGGTTAGGGCACGCCATTCTGACGGGCGAGTCTCTGATTGGTAACGAGCCTTTTGGCGTCGTGCTGTCGGATGACCTCTGTATAAATCCCGGTGGCGATGGTGTGCTTGCACAGATGGTCGCGCTGTATCGGCAGTTTCGCTGTTCTATCGTGGCCATACAAGAAGTGCCTGCTGACGAAGTGCATAAATACGGTGTGATCGCAGGCGAGCCAATGAAAGAAGGTTTATACCGCGTTGAGTCTATGGTGGAAAAGCCCAACAAAGAAGAGGCGCCATCTAATTTGGCTATTATTGGGCGCTATATTTTGACCCCTGATATTTTTGATATCTTGCGTGAAACCGACGCGGGCGCCAACGGTGAGATCCAGCTGACGGACGCACTTATGAAACAGGCGCAGAGCGGTTGTGTGATGGCCTATAAGTTTAAAGGTCGACGTTTCGATTGCGGCAGCGTGCCGGGTTTTGTTGAGGCGACGAATTACGTATTCGAAAATATTTACGGAGCTTAAGCAGCGCGGGCTACGGCTCTTTCGCTGAGCCCGAGCAGCTCTGATTTGTGTTGGCTCTCATTCAACAACGTCAGGGCGGTATCGGCTTTCTCACGATAGCGATTTGCTTTTTCGCGTGCATAATCGAGGGATCCACATTCTTTTATGATGCGCACGATTGAATCGAGCTCGCTGCTGTCCTTCGCTGTAATTGCCTGTTTGATTATCGCCGCGTCTTCCGTTTTGGCGTGGCGTAAAGCGTGGATTAACGGGAGTGTGGGCTTGCCCTCCGCCAAATCATCACCCAAGTTTTTGCCCATGGTGCTGGGGTCACCCTCGTAGTCGAG
>JAUHWV010000049.1 GCA_030427335.1 Gammaproteobacteria bacterium
GCGCATCCAAACCAGACAGCAAGTGCTGATGCTGATCTAACCACTCGCACAAGCCATCCCCAACAAATAGAGCTTTGAGACGCTGCCCACTCGACGCAGGTTGAGCTCCGGCCTGATCCAGCAAGGCCGCTAGGGTTTTGCGCTCCATATTAGCGATCTCACCAATCCGATAACCTCGGTCGACCAAACTCGCGATAATTTGAAGATGCTCCAAGTCCGTTTGAGTATACATTCGGCGCCCTGAGGGGGACTTGTAACTCGCACCCAGCCCATAGCGCCGATCCCAAATCCGCAGAGTACCCGATTTAATCTTTGTAAGGCGCGCCACCGTACCAATTCCGTAGAGTGGTCGCGCCTCCATTTCAACGTTTCCCATAGCAGGGCCCAGATCTGTTTAATATTTGTAGCATTAATAGTTATACAAAAAAGAACAAATGGCAAACCTTGTATCGATTTTGCGCGTAAACTCCACTGTAACGCCAAAGCGAGAGGTTCCTATGGTGATGTTTAATGCGGATTTTGAAGACAAGGTCGATTTCTTTTTTGGCGATGCAGATCGCTACCCCTTGCTAAGTGCTGATCAAGAGTTATCTATTGACGAGCAAAAATGGGATTTCGCCCATCGTGCCCTTCTCACCGTACTCAAAACATCGGCGGGCAGATCCCTAGTGCTGGACGTTTGTGAGTCTATACTGACCGACCCGGCCGACATCGAGGCATTCCAACAACGGCATCATTACTTCAGTTTGAAGCGCGATTTGAAACCCTTGGCTAATGAAAAGCGCTTCTTTGCGCCGACTCGAGATTTGATTGACGCCATCACTGGGAATGCGCCCGAAACCGAACTGTCCTTGCGACTCGAGATGAGTGAGTGGCCAGCGACCCTCATGATCGCCATAGCGATCATGGCGCAGCGTGCTTGCGGAGGCAGACGCAAAGATACCATTACGGATGCCCTCGAAGTTTGGCAACCTCGCTGGGCTCACTGGGACTTCTCAGGCTGCAGCCAGATTCGAACAGCGCTCGAAGCACCGGTTCAGGGCTACTTGAGTGCGCGCGATAAACTCGTCATGCACAACATTCGCCTGGTATATAAATTAGCGAGAGAAAATCAAACGCGCGGAATTCCCGTGCGCGACTTAGTACAAGAGGGGATCATCGGGCTGGTGCGCGCGGCTGAGAAATTTGATTATCGCTTAGGGTATCGCTTTTCTACCTACGCCTATAATTGGACAAACCAACACATCCAACGCATCTGCGAGGGCAACGGTAGCTTGGTAACTTACCCCACGCACGTAACACAAGAGGTAAACTCGCTGCACCGCGTTCGCAATGAGATTGTTGAGCGAACAGGACAAGAGCCCTCCGTCGTTCAGCTGGCTGAATTAACCGGCTTCTCAGAGGCCAAAGTCAGAGACTTACGGCAACTGACCAATCTCACCGTATCAATTGAAGCAGAAGACGACGACGATAGCCCGATGATTCCCGAATCAGCCCTACTCGATGATGACACGAATCCGACTATTGAATCGGCGCAAAGCACGAGCTTAAAACGCTTGATTAACCGCCAACTACAGAAGTTAGACGGAAGAGAGCAATTAATTTTGACCGCTCGGTGGGGTCTTGACGGGCGGCCTACGCGTACTTTGGCACAACTAGCTGATCAACTTGAAGTGAGTCGCGAGCTTGTACGACAACTCGAAAAATCGGCGCTTCGTAAACTACAAGTCGATGCGGCGCTAAACGATGCGTTTCAGCAGCTGTCCGCATGAACCAAAGTCGGATATGTGGCGTATCTACAACAAAATGAGAGGAACCAACCATGCGTCGAACCCTGCTTAGCCTAACGCTTCTTGCGGCATCGAGTACCGCATCGAGCGCTTGCCCTGAATTTTTGAATCACGACTTGCGTAAGCTTCACTCCAACGAGACTGTGAACTTGTGTGAAACGCATTCAGACAAACCCTTACTGATCGTTAATACAGCGAGCCACTGCGGTTTTACAAAGCAATTTTCAGGCCTTGAAGCCTTACATCAGAAATACAAGGACCGCGGTTTCGAGGTCGTGGGCTTTGCATCAGATAGCTTCAAACAGGAGAGCGATAGCGAGGAGGGCGCAGCGGAAGTGTGCTACGTCAACTACGGCGTGACCTTCACAATGATCGCGCCTACTCCCGTCCGTGGAGATGACGCCAATCCGGTATTCCAGCACCTTAACCAAGCGAAGTCGGCACCAATGTGGAACTTCAACAAATACTTGGTTGACCGCCAAGGAAACGTGATAGAAAAGTATGGCAGCATGACCCGCCCAGAAGATGCAGATCTGGCCGCAGCAATCGAGGCATTGCTGTAGCGAAGCGAACAAGTGCGGGCCGGCATCCCCCCCCAACGATTTTATCGGCCGGTCCGCACTTTCTTATTCTAAAGCTCATTCAGCGCTGATACACCGCCATTAACCAGCGCTTGGCAGATCACCAAAAGGTGGCAGGTTCAGTCCCTTTTAGCCGGCAGTGGTTTGGGAAGATCCGCCATATAGCGCATAACGTGAAAGATCACGTTCTGCTCCAAGCTACCACTCAATAAGTGCGCACCCGGACCGCTTGCATAGATGGCAACGTCGTCGCCACCGTGGGTCTCAGACGACAGCGGCACCAAAGCCTCTTGATGGAATCCGGGGCTCTCCGTATCGGAGTCGTGTTTTAGGTGTCTGCCACCTTGAACCGGCAAACCGTAGCGCACATCGGCATTGGTTTCATCGCCGAGTTCAGCAAAACCGCGGCCGTTGGTGTAACTCAAGGTCGTGTAGGGCGCGCCATCTTCAGCCAACTTCGGCTCCTCCTCACCAATATTGACGACTTTACCCAAAATCGGGTTTCCGCGTTTGGGATAGCCCGCTATCGTCATGACGTGGCTGTGATCTGCCGTGACAATAATTAAGGTGTCGCTATCCGATGTGAGCGCCTTGGCTCGCACGACTGCATCAGAGAGCTCAACCGTGTCAGTCAGCGCACCGAATGCACTGCCAGCGTGATGAGCGTGATCGATTCGCCCAGCCTCAACCATCAAGAAAAAGCCTGTCTCAGACGACAGCAGCTCGATCGCTTTTTCGGTTAATTCCGCAAGACTAGGTTCAGTTGACGTCAACTCAGGGCGATCGGCACTGTAGCTCATATGTGATGATTGGAATAAACCCAACACCGGCAAATTGGTCTGGTCGAGCTGCTCAAGTTCAGAACGGTCCTTTACAAAAACACCTTTGCGATCGGCATTTTGCCATTCGCTCACTAGATTTCGACCGTCTGTCCGCTTGCCCTTGAATGTGCCATTGTCCTGGTCCTTCGGCAAAAAATTGGCGGCACCGCCACCCAAGACCAGTTCGGGCCCATCAATCGGAGTACCTGTCCACGCCGAAGCTCGGGCAGGATAGCTCAACAATTGACTCGCAATATCCTCACACCCTTGCGACTTAGCTTCGTCACTGAGCTCTGCGTCATTTTCCCAATCTCGGTTCACCGTGTTCGCGTACAGTGCCGCGGGCGTTGCATGAGTGATACGGGCAGTCGAGACGATCCCAGTGGATTTCCCGGCAAGTTCAGCCAAGGTCAATATCGACATTAACTCCTTACCCTGTTGAGACACGCACTCGCCTGTCTGGACTCCCGGCCCGACACTTAACACCCCAGCGCGGGTTTTGACACCGGTCACCATCGCGGTCATCGTGCCCGCCGAATCCGGTGTTTGTGCATCGGTATTGTAGGTTCTGGATAAGCCCGCAAACGGGAAGGAATCGAACGATAAATTGTACTCTTCGCCCGTCTGACCCTGGGCTTGACCCGCGTAAATCCGGGAGGCCGTTACCGTTGGGATACTCATCCCATCGCCGACAAACAGTATGACGTTGCGCGCGGCACCGGGGGTTTGATTAATCACTCGATTCAAAGCCGATTCCAATTTTTGCTCACCGCCAATATAGGTGTTTGTGGGCTGCTCCGTTTGAGCCACCTGTATGGTTGACGCACAGCCCGAGCCTAAAGCCAGCAAAACCGAAATCACAAAAAATCGTCTCATAATTTAGCTCCATGCTGTGTTACGATTGCCTCCATAATAGCGTATGTATAATACAAGCGTGTGACGCTTACGCACTTTTTTACACACATGGAGCAATTTGTGCGCGCCTATATCTTTGCCACGACTCTACTGCTTATTATTTTTGGAAGCATTGGCGGTTTTCTCTACCAAAAATTTAGCGCTTTGGCCGAAGCGGATTTCAGCCCACCCCCCGTAACGGTGAGTGTGGCGCAAGCCGAGATAAACAATATCGCACGTCGCATCAAAGCGGTCGGCACAATAAACGCCCAAAATGCCAGTACACTCAGCGCTGAAGTCAATGGGCGCGTGGTGCGTATCGGAGCCAATGGCGGCGATCAGGTAACCGAGGGGCATCTGCTAGTGCAGTTGGACGACGCTATTGAAAGCGCAGAACTGGCGCGATTTGAAGCGGACCTTCGCTTAACCAAGACCCTGCTCGAGCGAGATAGCTCTCTGGCGAAGGAAAAGGCTATTTCACAGACGCAACTGGACACGCGCGCAGCGCAATATGAAGCAGCCAAAGCCCAAGTTGAAGAAACCAAAGCGCGCATTGAGCAAAAACGCATACAAGCGCCGTTCAGTGGGAGCGTGGGTATCCCCTTAGTCGAAGTCGGTGACTACGTCACGACCGGCACCCCACTCATTCATCTTACCGATACCTCCTTACTCGAGGCGGAATTCAGCCTACCGGCCAACCAAGCACGCCTCGTTCCCCTTGGCACTAAGATGGCCGCTTACGATACGCGCGGCGAAACGCTCGCTGAAGGCCGAGTTACCGAACGAGATCCAGCGCTGGATCCGATTGATCGGACTCGACGTTTCCGAGCCGCGATTAGCACAGGACACGTGCTCCCAGGTGAATTTGTGCGAATTGAGTTAATTTTGAATGAATCCGACGCCGCCGTGGTGGTTCCCGAAACCGCCGTGACCTACGCTCTGCAGGGGGATGCCGTCTATATCGCTGATCTAGAGACCAATACCGTCGAGCTGCGACTCGTCAAAACCGGAGATCGCTTCGACCGAAAAGTCGAGATCAAATCGGGCGTAGAAGAGGGTGAGCATATTGTCACTGCGGGCCAGCATAAACTCTTTCCCGGCGCATCAATCAGCGTTGGTGAGGCAGCCACACAGTGAAGTTTACCGATCTCTTCATAAATAAACCGGTACTCGCCATTGTGGTGAGCGCTTTGCTCCTAGTCGCTGGTATTCAGGCTGTCTTAAAACTGGATGTACGTCAGTTTCCAGAGGTCGAAAAATCCATGATCATGGTGCAAACCGTCTACCCTGGAGCAAGCGCCGAGACAGTGCAAGCCTTCGTGACGGATACGCTGCAACGGCGAATAGCGGGCGCTCGCGGCGTAGATTACATCACCTCATCGAGTAGCCCCGGATCCTCGATAATTACGGTTAACGTGCGCTTAAATGAGAGCACCGAACTTGTCCTTAATGAAGTTATAGCCAAGATCGGCGAAGCCAAGTACGAACTACCCAGAGAAATTGAGGACCCCGTCGTCACCACCAGTCAAGGCGATGACGCCATGATGTACATCGCCTTCACCAGCGAACAACTCAACACGAAACAAATCACCGACTACTTGTACCGTGCCGTCCAGCCTGAACTCGCGACGCAAGATGGCGTGGGTACCGCTCAGGTATTGTCCGGCACCGTATTTGCTATGCGAATCTGGCTACAGCCAGAAAAGCTGGCCGCGTACAATATAACGGCAGCCGAGGTAAACCGAGCGCTGCAGCGGAATAACGTTCGAGCGGCTCCCGGGCAGGTTAAGAGCGTTTGGACCCAAACGGCGGTAGACGTCGAGACGGATATCGAAGACCCCGAACTGTTTGGCGATATCATTATTCGCCAAACCGGCGATCAACGCGTGCGCATTCGTGACGTCGCGCGCATCGAAATGGGAAGTGAGCGATACGACGTTTCGGTGTTTTCGGCGGGAGCACCCGCAGTATTTATTGCAATCACTCCCGCGCCCGGCGCAAATCCACTGTCAGTAGCAAAGAGCGTGAAGGCAAAACTGGCTGAACTCCAGCCAGAAATGCCAGCCGATTTGGTCGCAGACGCAGATTCAGACGCCTCCGTCTATATCGAGCAAGCCATTCAGGAAGTCCAAATTACCCTGCTTGAAGCGACGCTTATCGTGATCGGCGTCGTGCTCTTATTCCTTGGGTCATGGCGCGTTGTGATTGTGCCGATCGTCGCCATTCCACTCTCTCTCGTCGGCGTTCTATTCGGCTTATGGATCGTGGACTTTTCAATCAATCTTCTTACCTTGCTCGCGATGGTCATTGCAATCGGGCTGGTGGTAGATGATGCAATCGTTGTCGTCGAAAACATTCATCGGCACATTGAAGAGGGTAAAACACCCTTAGACGCAGCTTTAATCGGGGCGCGTGAAGTCGCCTGGCCCGTTGTCGCCATGACCCTAACACTCGCTGCTGTTTACGCACCGATTGCATTCGTCGGCGGGCTTACCGGTGCGCTGTTCAGCGAATTTGCTCTCACACTCGCCGGCGCCGTGCTGGTCTCAGGAATCATTGCGCTGACTTTGAGTCCCATGATGTGTTCAAAGCTACTTCGCCCCGCCGAAGAGCAAGGCGCTGTGGCTGACTGGCTGGACGCGCTTGCACACCGCACAGAGCATACCTACCAGCGCACGCTGCAAGCCTGTTTAAACCACCGTGGCGCAGTATGGCTATTCGCAGGCGTGATTCTACTGAGTCTGCCCGTCGCTTTCTTGCTCGCACAAAAAGAGTTAGCGCCCGAAGAGGACAACTCCAGCATTTTTGTATTTGCGTCGCCGCCGGATTATGCCAACACCGATTACGTGAACGCGTACACCCAGCAAATGACCGAGCTGTGGAAAACGGTTCCAGAAATCCGAACAGCCTGGCAGGTAAACCAAGCGAGCCAAATTTTTGGCGGTTTAGAGCTCAAACTGTGGGATCAGCGCGAACGCAGTCAAGCCGAGGTGATGGCTGAAATCCAGCAGAAATACGCAACCGTAGCTGGGCTCGAGATATATACTTTTGGCTGGCCCGCGCTACCGGGTGTTGACGCCGGATTGCCCGTTAGCTTTGTGATTGCCTCTACCGATGACTATACGCAAATTGAAGCCGTAGCCGACGCCTTACTCGCTAAGGCGCGCGAATCCGGCAAATTCATTTTCGTAAACAAATCCATTCGTCATTCGCGTCCTGAGCTCAACGTGCAGATTGATCGCGAGCAAGCCTCGGCACTCGGTGTCGAAATGCCCGAAATCGCAGAGACACTGCAAACCTTATTAGGCGAGGGTGAGGTCAACCGCTTTGCGATTCAGGGCCGAACGTATCGGGTCATACCACAAGCCGACAGTGATTTCCGTCTCAACGGCAGTGATTTGACACAGTATTACGTTCGCAGTGCCTCTGGTCAGATGATCCCGCTCTCATCCGTGGTATCCGTGAATACCGTAGTGCGCCCCAATGACCGAACGCAATACCAGCAACTCAACAGCGTAACTATCCAGGGCATGATGATGCCACCCAACACGCTCGGGGACGGCCTTCAATTCTTCCAAGACGCGCTCAAAGCCGAGGCACCCAAAGGCTATCGCGCCGGATACGAGGGCGAATCCAGACGGTATATCCAAGAAGGCAATAGCTTTTTGCTCCTCTTTGGCGCTTCGCTCATCTTGATTTATCTGGTTTTATCTGCGCAGTTCAACAGTTTCAGAGATCCGGTGATCGTTCTCATCAGTGTTCCGCTCAGCCTATTCGGCGCCCTACTTCCGCTCGCACTTGGATTTGCCACACTCAATATCTATACCCAAGTAGGCCTGCTGACTCTCGTTGGACTGATCAGCAAACACGGTATCTTAATTGTGGATTTCGCGAACCGTCTAGAGGCTGAAGGTCAAGATCGTTTTGCGGCTGTTACGCAAGCAGCAACGATGCGCTTGCGTCCCATTTTGATGACCACGTTTGCAACCGTACTCGGCGTGTGGCCGCTATTGATCGCTAGCGGTGCGGGCGAGGCCAGTCGATTTGCTATCGGGTTAATGATCGCGGCAGGCATGTGCGTGGGCACCCTTTTCACACTATACGTACTCCCGACTTTCTATCCGGCCTTATGGGGCACAGACCAAGCGGAATAATCCAAAATGAGGGCGGAAACGTATCTTCCGAAACGTGAGCAAGGCAACACACATGTCCGCAACCGCCCTAGCTATCCCCACAACGCTTCCGCACTTTGTTACTGAGGTATCACGCATACCCGGGGTCATTACATTCAAAACACGGGATTCGACTGCTGGCTTTGTGCGATATCAGGTCGATGGCGGCATTGAATATATCTTTGTCAGGGGGCTATATCGCCGTCAAGGTGTCGCGACTCGGCTTCTGAATGAGGTGCGGATTGAAACAGGCAAAGAACCGTTCGCACTACCGCCAATTTCGCCGCTCGGTTCCAAATTATTTAAAATTGCCCCGACAACAACCTAGGGCGAAATGCCTGGACGCACAATGGCCTCGATCATCTTAGCCCACAGCCCACAGCCCAAAGCCCAAAGCCCAAAGCCGAGAGCCGAGAGCCGAACCCAAAATCAGCCGAAAGGATGCCTTAACACAATCGTCTCGACGCGATCAGGACCGGTCGAAATCACATCGATAGGTGCACCAACCGCTGCCTCGATTTTTGCAATGTAGTCGAGCGCAGCTTGGGGCAAATCAGCCAAAGACTTAGCCCCAATGGTTGACTCAGACCACCCAGGTACATCCTCGTACACGGGCACGACTTTGGCGTAGTCCTCGGCATCTACGGGGCTTTGCAATGGATTGCCGTCGGCATCTTGATACGCAATGCAAATCCGGATGGTATCTAGGCCGTCCAAAACATCAAGCTTCGTCAGACACAAGCCCGACACCGAGTTGATGTTGACCGCCTGACGCAGCGCTACCGCATCAAACCAACCGCAGCGACGCGGACGCCCTGTTGTAGCCCCAAACTCATGGCCACGTTCCGCCAAGCGAGCACCAGTGGAATCAAACAACTCCGTTGGAAATGGACCCCCTCCCACACGCGTAGTGTAAGCTTTTGTGATACCCAAGACATAATCAAGATAGAGAGGCCCAAATCCAGAGCCGGTGGCGGTGCCACCCGCAGTGGTATTCGAACTGGTAACAAAAGGGTAGGTTCCATGATCGATATCCAAGAGCGAGCCCTGAGCGCCTTCGAATAAAATCTTCGCCCCGGCTTCCCGGTATTTTTGAAGCTCAGCGGTCACATCGGTCATCAAAGGCAAAAGCTCTTGACCCATCGCCATGGCATCATCAAAACAGCGCTGGAAATCGACCGCATCAACGCCATAGTACTGCGTCAAGGCAAAATTATGGTAGTCGAGCACCTCGCGTAAACGCTCGGCAAAACGGGAAGGGGTATTGAGGTCACCCAGACGCAAACCACGGCGCGCGACTTTATCTTCATAAGCAGGGCCAATGCCGCGACCCGTTGTGCCGATCTTAGCATCACCGCGCTTTAATTCGCGCGCCTGATCAAGCGATACATGGTAAGGCAATATCAGAGGACACGCGGCCGACAATCGCAACCGCTCTCTCACCGGCACACCGGTTGCTTCTAGCTTACGCATCTCGGTTAGTAGAGCATCCGGCGCCAGAACCACCCCATTGCCAATAAGACACTGAACGTGTTCGCGTAAAATGCCGGAGGGAATCAGGTGAAGGACGGTTTTTTCACCGTTAATCACAAGCGTGTGACCCGCATTATGACCACCCTGAAACCGCACTACGACTTCGGCTTGATCCGTCAACAAATCAACGATCTTACCTTTCCCTTCGTCACCCCACTGAGTGCCGAGAACCACAACGTGTTTGTTCATGCTTATGCTGTACCTAATGGGCGTATCACCCATGTGTTTTCCATTACCAATTCGCGGTCACAACGACTGTCGTGCTCGCCGTTCAGCGCTGTGATGACCACTTCGCCTTGAGATCTTAATTCTTTGATTTTCTTAGCCAGTTCGGGGCTGCGATCCGCTGGCGCGCTTATTGCCGTGAGACCAAACTCGAGCGCTTCACCTTCAGCTAACAGGGTTTTTAAATCGGCGGCAAATCCTGTCGCGGCTCGAGCTCGACCAAAAATTTCGCCGATGTCATCGTAGCGCCCCCCATTGGCCAATGCGCGACCCACACCTTTAGCGTAAGCGGCAAAAACCAGGCCCGTGTGATAATTCAGTCCACGCAGTTCGGATAAATCGACGTACCAGTCGATCCCATCGCCCTCGGCTTCTAACGCATCTAAGACCACGTCAATCTCATCGATCGCGTCTAAGGCATTCGGCGCTAAATCGCCCAATAATTCCCGCGCTTGATTGAGGACACTCCGATCACCATGCAGATTCATGAGTGCTCGTATGGTTTGCGCATCCGCTTCGGGGCGCCCTTGCAAAGCTACGCTTAAATCGGGCGCCGATTTTCGTTGTAATGCGTCAAACAGGGCCGGATCATCGGTAAGATCCAAGGCCTGGAACACAGCGCGGTAGACCCCGACATGTCCGATATCAATCGTCATCTGGCCTACACCCGCTTCACGCAGGGTGTCGATCATGAGGCCTATGATTTCTATGTCGGCCTCGGGGCTGTTATCACCATAGAGCTCCGCCCCTATTTGCACGGGGCATCGTGACGCCATCAGCGATTTTGGGCGTGTGTGAAGCGTCGTGCCGGCGTAACACAAACGAGAGACACCCTCTTTCAGATACGAGTGAGCATCAATACGAGCAACTTGAGGCGTGATGTCCGCGCGAATACCCAAAGTCCGACCCGTGAGTTGGTCTGTCAGTTTGAACGTGAGCAAATCCAGATCGGCGCCCAATCCGGTCAGGAGCGAATCGCTGTATTCGAGAAGTGGGGGAAACACAAGCTCGTAACCCCAGCTTCGGTACAGATCGAGCAAATCACGACGCAGAGCCTCCATGGCGCTGGCCTGTTCAGGCAACACTTCTTCAACCGCTTGCGGTAACTGCCAATATTTCACTCGATTAAACTCTTCTCTCGGAACGTGCTGCTACGTGGATCAACTCAAACGGACCACGCAACAAAAAACCGCGGCATTGGCAACCCGTGTGGGCACCTCTAACCACGGCGGGCCGCAGTATATCAAGTATTTAGACGGCTTTACACCCAGAACTTCCGGTAGGGGGCGGGCTAACAGCCCGCCCCACAGATCACTTACCTTGTGGGTTTTTGAGGTATCTGAAGAAATCGCTATCCGGTTTCAAAAGTAGGATGTCACCTGAGCCTTGGAACGAGTCTTGATACGCGCGCAGACTGCGGGTGAAGGAGTAAAACTCGGGATCGGCCCCAAATGCCTCGGCATAAATACTGGTCGCCTCCGCATCGCCCTCACCTCGAATAATCTCTGCGTCCCGATACGCTCCCGACAAAAGGACGGTCACCTCACGATCGGCGGCGGCTCGAATACCTTCAGCCAACTCCTGGCCTTGAGAACGATGTTCACGCGCTTCCTTCTCACGCTCAGCATTCATTCTACGATACACCGATTCAGACACATCGGGCGGCAAGTCGATTTTCTTTACGCGAACATCAACCACCTCGACACCCAACTCTGCCGCTGCAACTTTGTTCAAGTCGACCGTGATGTTACGCATCAGCTCATCACGCTCTCCCGACACCACCTCTTGAATGGTGCGGATACCGACCTGGTTACGGAGACCGTCGTTGATACGCTGGGCTAACAAGCCCATTGCACGCTGTACCTCACCGTTGGTGGCGGTATAGAAGCGCGCAGTATCGATGACGCGAAACTTCGCGTAAGAGTCGACTACAAGCGCTTTTTTCTCTTGCGTCAAAAATCGCTCTGCCTGGGCATCGACTGTCAACACGCGCCCGTCAAACTTGCGCACATTGTTAACGAAGGGCACTTTGACATGCAGACCGGGCTTGATGTCGGGATTAACCACTTCACCGAAGCGCAACAACACGCCTTTTTCGGTCTCTTTAATTACGTACAGCGCGTTATTCGCTATGAATAAGACAAACGCAGTAAGCAAGCTGTAAACCAATGATTTTGTCGACATATTAACGACCTCCTCGGCTGGTTGTACGGCTGGATGAGGCGTCTCGACGCAACTGCTCTGTTACCGCATCCGTAATCTGGCGAAGCGTACGAGCGTCAACAGTACCGCTCGCGGCAGTCGCATTAGTCTGCGACCGCTCTGCAAGTTTATCGAGCGGTAGATACATCATGTTATTTCCGCCTTCTACGTCGACCATCACCTTGCTCGTGTTGCTGTAAACCGATTGAATCGCCTCAAGGTAAAGGCGGTCACGTGTCACTTCGGGCGCTTTACGATACTCTGCCAGCAACTTACTGAAACGATTGGCTTCACCCTCTGCATTCGCGACAACCTGCTCGCGGTAGGCGTTCGCCTCTTCAAGCTGACGCTGCGCCTGACCTCGCGCCTCCGGGATAATGCCGTTGGCGTAGGCCTGAGCTTCGTTCTTAACGCGCTCTTCGTCCTCACGCGCTTTAATCACGTCATCAAATGCCGCCTGCACCTGTGACGGTGGCTGAGCATCGTCAACAGTGACCTTCGAAACTTGGATACCGGTTTGATAATCTTCAAGCAAGTTTTGGACGCGCTGTTGCACCTCTAGGGCAATGGCTGCGCGTCCTTCAGTCAAAACGAGATCCATGCGGTTATCACCCACAACGTGGCGCAAAGCGCTCTGCGTCGCATGCTGAAGGGAGACCTCTGGATCGCGCACTTTGAGTACAAAATTCTCAGGATTTGAAATCACATACTGAACCGACAGGTTCACATCCACGATGTTCTCGTCTTTGGTCAACATCACTTCGCGGAAGCTCTGTGCGCGAACCTTGGTTACGTTCAGCTTGATGACCTCGTCTATTAAGGGCGGATTCCATTGAAGCCCTGGCGTTACGGTACTGTGGTACTCACCGAAACGCAGAACAACCGCGCGCTCCTGCTCGTCGATCTGATAGAAGCCCATTACGCCCCAAACCAACACAGCGACCGCCGCAATAACGCCGATCATCGCAGACGACGCTCCACCTCCGGCGCTTCCGCCCGACGAACGCGAGCCGCCACCGAAAAGCGAATTCAGTTTCTCTTGAAATTTCTTTAGCGCCTCGTCCAAATCAGGCGGCCCTTGATTACCACCGCCCCAAGGGTCATTGGGCCGATTATTACCACCGCCCGGCTCATTCCATGACATAGCGTACTCCCGTTGTTAGTCTATCCGTAGTTTAGCAAAGTTTTGCGTAAAAACCCGCGCTAATCAGGCAATCAATTCGACCGAACCGCCCTCTTTCGAGATGAGTCGATTCCAGTCCGACCGAGGCAATCGCACCTCCAAAATAGATCGCCCCTGTTCGTCAACGTGTTCCTCGCCCACTGCATTTAAACGATACAGCGCTGCTCGCAACCTGCCTTGCTCGGGTCGCAAAGCAACTGAACCCGAGAATAAATCACCGCCCAAACGCTCGCTCAAGGCTTGCTCGAGCAAATCTAAGCCCGCACCCGTGCGTGCGCTGAGCCACACTCGCTCAGCCACGCCTTGGTCATCACGATCAATACGAGGTTTCTGTTCAAGCAGATCTAACTTGTTATACACGTACAGCTTGGGAATCGTATCGGCACCTATCTCTGCCAGCACATCCTGCACCTGATGCAGGTTATCGTCTCGATCTTCACTCGCGGCATCCACGACTAACACCAAGAGCTCCGCGTTGAGGGTCTCCTCTAGCGTCGCTTTGAACGCCTCGACCAACTTGTGGGGTAAGTGCGCGATAAAACCCACCGTATCAGCTAATACAATATGGCCTAGCGACTCTAATTCAAGTTGTCTGAGCGTCGGATCCAAAGTCGCAAAAAGTTGATCAGCCGCGTACACATCCGCTTGGGTCAGCGCGTTAAACAGCGTACTCTTACCCGCATTGGTGTACCCTACCAGTGACACCGTCGGAATTTCTGCGCGTTTACGTGAGCGGCGCCCTTGATCGCGCTGCTTCTGGACTTTTTCTAAGCGCGCCAAAATGGACTTTATGCGGGCTCTCAATAGACGACGGTCCGTCTCGAGCTGCGTTTCACCCGGGCCGCGCAAACCAATACCGCCCTTCTGCCGTTCTAAGTGAGTCCAACCTCGCACCAGACGCGTGCTCATGTGCTGCAACTGCGCCAGTTCAACTTGAAGCTTGCCCTCGTGCGTTCGAGCGCGTTGCGCAAAGATGTCTAGGATGAGACCGGTTCTATCGAGGACTCGACATTGAAGCACACGCTCTAGGTTTCGC
>JAUHWV010000050.1 GCA_030427335.1 Gammaproteobacteria bacterium
GGTAGCGTAATGAGCAAAAAAGTTATTGCTGTGGCTCTCTCGTCGTTGTTGGGGCTCCAGGGGCTCGTTGGTATGGCAGATGAGTCCACCGAGAAAGCCGCTGGAGCAGCAGAAAGCGAAGCTGTGGCGGGAGCCGAGGCTGCAGGTTCCGGTGCGGGCGCGTCTGGCGGTGCTGCTGCGGCAGGCACGATCGCCGGAATGCCGGTTGCGACAGCGGCAATCGTTGGTTTAGTGGGGTTGGCGGCAGTGGCCGCTGCCATCGACAATGACAGCAATAACCGTGGCGGTGCTGGCGACGATGGTGGTACTGATGGTGGTACTGATGGTGGTACTGATGGTGGTACTGATGGTGGTACTGACGGCGGCGCAGATGACGGTGGTGACGATGGTGGCACAACAGGTACGACCGGCACGACGGGTACGACCGGCACGGCCGGCACGACCGGCACTACAGGTACCACAGGTACCACCGCAACTTCGGCCACTGGCACTGGCAACTAAGCCATAAGCCAGACTCTGTTAACGAGGCACTACGGTGCCTTGTTTTCGTTTAGGGATCGTATTTTGTTAAAGGCGTCGTCTCGCTTTGCGTTAGCGATTGCTCCGCTCGTAATAAGCGGGGTGGCGTCTGTCGGCGCCTCTGATTACGGGACTACTGGGCTTATTGATATACCCACTGCGCGAATGCAGCCGGATGCCACCCTCACGGTGGGGGCCGCTTTCGACGGATGGCATCAATCTTATATGTTCACCTATCAAGCCACCCCTTGGCTTGAGGCGACTTTTCGTTACACCGGCTTCGAGAATTTTTTCTTTTGGGATCGCAACTACGAAGTCAAAGCGCGTCTATGGGACGAGCGTTACTGGCGTCCTCAGGTCGCAGTGGGTATTCGTGACATCGTTGGTACGGGTGTGTTCGGTTCGGAGTACATTGTCGCCTCGAAACAGTTTGGCCAATGGGATGCGACCCTCGGCATCGGCTGGGGGCGCTTGGCGGATAAATCCGTTTTTGACAATCCCTTGGCGAGTTTGGCGGCACGCTTTGAAACTCGAGATTTAAATGTCCAGCAGGGTGGGGGCGGCGAGCTCGCCTTAGACTCCTTTTTTGCCGGCCCCAAACTGGGGTTGTTCGGTGGTTTGAGCTACCAATTCGAATCATGGCCGCTTACCGCCGTGATTGAATACAACCCCGATGAATATCGCATTAACCAGGCCGAGGGCGGTGAGCAGGGGCCCTCTAGTGCAATCTCCTTCGGGTTTGAA
Organism: Gammaproteobacteria bacterium; assembly: GCA_030427335.1. Taxonomy (GTDB): domain Bacteria; phylum Pseudomonadota; class Gammaproteobacteria; order Pseudomonadales; family Halieaceae; genus Aequoribacter. The sequence continues at coordinate 1,264 of JAUHWV010000050.1, forward strand.
TGGCAGGTTGCGCCAGGCGTTACCTTGGGTTTTTCCCAGCAGCACGGCGACGAGTGGGGTTTTTCTTTTAGGTCATCGACCGACACCAGTGCGCCGCCCCCGCGCATAGCGCACGATGCCTTCGTGTCTTCGCGCGATCTCCGAGCAGATCAGTTGCCATCACAAATTCGGCAGTCGCGCTGGTACGATAAACTACTCTACGACATGGAGCGCTCGGGCCTATTCTTAATTTCGGCCAAGTTGCATCGCCCCAGTCAAAGCGCGGAGCTTGTGATTGGTAATAAGAACTACGCGATGTGGGCCGATGCGCTCGCGCGGGCGACCGCCTTGGCGGATTTGCATTTACCCGCACAAGTTCGCACGATTTACTTCGTTATTGAAGAGGCGGGCCACCGACCCGCAACGGTTCAGGTCATGAGGCCATCGACTTCGTTCTCTAAAGATCCGGCTTACCTGGCCTCCAGGCAAACCGTAATGCAGGGACGCTCACAAAATGCGCCTGAATTTCAAACCGACTTTGTGACCAAAAAAATCAACTTTACTTTGGGGCTTGCCAATCGCGTGCAGTTGTTTGATCCAGACGACCCTTTACGTTATCAGATATATCTGGATATTGGCGCTGAGTACGCGATCACCAACTACACCTCGCTCGTGGGTCATTACAGTCTGGATATCGAGAATAATTTTGACGAGAGTAATCGGATCGAAAGTGACTCTCTTATCGAACCCGTGCGCACCAACATTGTGAAGTATCTGATCGAAGGCGCTACCGGTCTGGACAGCCTCTACCTGCAGACTCGCGATAGTTTGAGCCCTGAAGTGCACTATCGGCTCTTCGCCGGCGTGCTAGAAGAGATGTATTCAGGTATTGGTGGTGAGGTGCTGTATCAACCCTACGACTCACGATTCGCTTTGGGGCTTAGCCTGAACTACGTGAAGCAAAGAGACTTTGATAAGAGTTTTAACCACCTGGATTACAGCACCAGTACGGGATTTGTGAGCGCTTACTGGGCATCCCCTTTTTACAATTTTGATTTCGCTGTTCATGCAGGCCGTTATCTAGCGAAAGACGTCGGTGGGACCTTCGAGGTGCGGCGGACGTTCGCAAACGGTTGGCAGCTGGGTGTGTGGGCGACTCTGACGGATGTTTCGGCAGAGCAGTTTGGTGAGGGCAGTTTCGATAAAGGGTTTTTCTTTCGAATCCCGCTAAATGGTTTGGCGGGCAGAAACACCCGTGCCAACTACGCCACACGGGTGCGGCCTATCCAGCGTGATGGTGGACAGCGCCTGGAGAACCACTCCGGTAATTTGTGGTGGGATTTGCGTGACGCGCGTTATGACGTTTTCTCTGGCGCTGGCGAGAGGGCAATTCCATGATGCGGACATGTACAGTGTGCCTGCTTATATTATTGTTTGCGTCCGGCTGTACGGTTTCTGTGCCGCAATGGCAAACCGTTTCATCTCTAATAAGGTCCGGCAGTGACCTCAACTATCAAGATTATCAATGGGTGTTGCAATATCGCGGCATTGACGTTCCCGTTTATGCGGTTGCTGTAGAAGGCAGTATTGTCTTTTCTGATTCGGGCGATATCGCAGTTGTATTTGACGGATGGTCTGTTACTAAAGCCTTGGGTTTTAGCCCTGGCGGAACATTAAAAATAGACATTGACGACCAGCTTTATACAATAACGGATCGCTTTCGCTTGATGCAGTTGGATTGCGAGGCTTGGGCGCGTGTGGATCTTAATGGACGGGAATGGCAATGGAGCCGTAGCTGCGTTAACCCAGCTACGGGCCAGACTTACCCAAGCCTCATTAAAATGAACGAACAGAATCAGATTGTCAGTATTGAGCAAGTTGTTGATCCCGATGGAAATCGTATTCGGATTAGCAAGCGTTAATCAGGTATCGCGCCAGGAACCTATGGAGTCACCGGCATCATGAACAAACTATTCACCAGTCTGCTGTTGCTTTTTGTGCTTTCAGGGTTGTCAGTCCCACAAGCCAACTCTCAAGCGCTGTCGCCCGCCCTGATGGAACGCCTACAGGCGATGTCGCCCGCACAGAGGCAGGCCTTGGCGCAGCGCTACGGCATCGATTTATCCACTATTTCGAGCGTGGCTGGCAGTCAGCGAACAAACCTAGGTGAGCGTGGACAAGAGCTGCGCCCGTTTGATTCGGTTGACCAGCAGCTTCAGTGGGAACTTTTCAATGCAGAGCAAGACTCTATGGGAGGGGATCCCCGATTCAAGCGCTCCACGACGCCCGATGAGGAGGTAACCCAGCGTTTTGGCCTGGATTTATTCAATCAACAGGTCAGCACATTTTCGCCCACGGACGACTCTCCCATAAGCGATGACTACGTTCTTGGTATTGGCGATGAGCTCGTCGTATACCTCTTTGGAAAAGAGACCGCTGAACACATCGCCCAAGTGAATCGGGATGGCATGGTGACCATCCCAAAACTTGGCCACATCGCCATTGCAGGGCAAACGCTTGCGCAAGCGAAGTCCCTCATCAGCCAGCGTGTTGCCAGTCAAATGATTGGCGTGGACGCATCGATATCGCTTGGCCGTCTACGTGCGATTGGTATCTTCTTAGCGGGCGAAGTTGCAACGCCCGGTGCTTATTCGGTCTCTGCGACGACTACCGTAACTCAGGCTCTTTTTCAGGCGGGCGGCGTATCGGATATCGGATCTTTGCGCAATATTCAAGTCAAGCGCGGGGGTGAAACAATTGGTGTGTTTGACGTCTACGATTTGCTGATGTCAGGTGACTCCTCTGGTGATATCCGTTTGCAATCGGGCGATATCGTGTTCGTGCCACCGTACGGGGCGATTGTCGAGGTCACCGGTGAGGTAAAACGACCCAAAGTCTATGAGATTGAGGGCGGGGAAACGCTCGGCGATCTTTTGGAGATGGCCGGTGGATTGACTCACGACGCGCTCGCGGACCTGGCTAGCATCAGGCGCTCCTGGGGCGAAGAAACGGGCTTGCCCGAGGTCATGAACGTGGATTTAAGTCAGACTGAAGCTCTACAGCAAGCCGTATTTGGTGGTGACGTCATTTTGGTTCGCGCCCGCGGTGAGGCACTGCGTAATTCGGTGAGTCTCAAAGGATCGGTATATCGCCCGGGTACCTACGGTTGGCAAGACGGATTGCGCGTTACGGACCTTGTCGCCAATGGCGAGCGCGACCTCACCTTGAATGTGGATATGGATTATGCGCTGGTGGTTCGTATCAAAAATATTCGGCAGGACATAGAAGTGCTGCAGTTTAATTTGGGTGATGCCTTGTTGAATCCGGGCGGTGCCAACGATTTGGAGCTGCAGCCCCGCGATCAAGTTTTGATTTTTAGCCTACCTCAGGTTGAGGTCGATGTGGATGAGCAGATCGGCGAGTTCGAAGGGGGCAATCAGCGCTTAGCGAGCACCGCAGACGTACTCTATGTTCAGGAGTCCGGTTCTATTACGCAGCAGCGTCTTCCGAATGTTGTTACGCGCACTGATACCATGCGCCAGTCGGATTCCAAGCAGGCTGGCGAAGGTGAGAGCCTAAAGCAAAAAGACGAGCTAGGGCTTGATGTTGACCGCGGTGAGCGAGCGGTATTACTCAAACCCGTGATCGAAAAGCTTCGATTGCAGGCGCGACAACAAGAACCGGCTCAAGTTGTGTCTATTTCGGGCGCGGTGCGAGCTGAAGGTGATTATCCTTTGGTTGCCAACGCTACCTTGCGCGGTTTGGTCGCGGCGGCCGGTGGTTTGAAAGACAACGCCTTCCTTGAAGCCGCTGAGTTACGCCGACTAGCAAACGTTGGTTCGGGTCAAATGAGTGTGAATTACCAGATGATTGATCTGGATCGGATCATGAGTGGAGAAGCCCTTATTGAGTTGGCCTCGCGCGATCACTTAACGGTGCGCGAAATTCCCGATTGGGATCCAACGGAAGCCGTAGAAGTGAGCGGCGAAGTGCGCTTTCCCGGCACCTATCGTTTACAGAAAGGCGAGACTTTGTCGGATATTGTTCGCCGGGCGGGTGGCTTAACCGAGGATGCCTTTGTCGAAGGCGCCATGTTGAAGCGTAAGTCGGTGGCGGAGCGCGAGCGCGAACGAGCCAAGGAATTGGCGGCCTCCATTAGACAGTCTGTTGCCTCGTCGCTCTTGACCGAGGAGGTGCAAACCGTCGCGCTCTCAGAGCTCGACTTGATTACTCGGGAGCTGGAGTCATTCGAGGGTCAAGGTCGTTTACTGATTGATTTACCCGCGGCGCTTTCGGGTGATTCATTTGCGGATGTTCAGCTGTTTGACGGCGACACCCTAGAAGTGCCCCAGGTCTCAGCTAACGTCACCATCGTAGGCGAGGTTAAGCGGCAAGGAACACACAGCTACAACAAGACCATGTCGCTTGAGGATTATCTCGCTTTATCGGCCGGCTTGACTTCCCGTGCCGATCAAGAGGGTATTTATGTTGTTCGCGCGAATGGTTCGGTCGAAACGCTAGAACGAACCTGGTGGCGATTTGGCAAAGAGCAAATCATGTTACGCCCTGGCGATACCATAGTGGTGCCAGTTGATGGTCGATACAAAGAGAGTTTGGTCGCCTGGCGTGACATAACGCAGATTATTTACCAAGGTGCGGTATCACTTGCCGCCGTGTTGGCCTTATAGGTAGCATGATGGCAGAGCATAATATGAAACAATCGAATAGCTTGAGTCCGGCCGAGCTTGCTCAAGCAGACGCCCTGTTTATGGGTGAGCTCATCGAGGTTTTATGGCAGAGTAAGTGGCTAATCCTTGTTGCCACGTTTGTTGGTATTTTGATTGGTGGCACCTGGTCTGCACAACAGCCTGATGTGTATCGTTCTACGGTATTGCTGTCGCCTGCGGAAAACCGCGAGGCAGGTCTTGCTAGCTCCCTCCAGTCTCTGGGGGGGCTGGCCAGTCTCGCGGGGATGGGTTTGCCCGCGACCACCTCGCAGACTAAGACGCGGTTGGCCTTGGAAGTGCTGAAATCCCGAGAGTTCTTGACTCGATTTATTGAGCGGCACGAGCTATTGCCCAACTTGATTGCTGCGGACGATTGGGATCCCGCTAGCGAACGCATCATTTACGACGGATCACTCTATGACGTTGATAAATCGACTTGGCGGGAGACTGCGCTGGCCGAGGAGCCCCGTTTGTTGTCTCTGCAGCGAGCCTACGATCAGCTTTTGAACGCCATTCTGATCGAAGAGGAGTCTGGAGGTTGGGTCCGAGTGCAGCTTGAGCACGTGTCACCTTACCTTGCAAAGCAATGGCTCGATTGGCTTGTCAGCGACTTGAATGAGAGCATCAAACGGATTGAGGTGGATGAAGCGCAACGTTCCATTGCCTATCTTAATGAGCAGATCGAGCAGACGGCACTGACTGAGCTGAAGGTGATGTTTTACGAGTTGATTCAAGCCAAAACTGAGACGGTGATGCTGGCGCAAGCTCGCCCCGAATACGTATTTAGAATCATTGATCCCCCGGTGGTTTCAGAGAGCCCGGCGGGCCCCAAGCGCGCCCTGGTCACCGGTGTTTTTGGCCTAATGGCGCTTATTTTGGCGGTGGTTGGGGTGCTGGCTCGGCGCTATCTGCGTTTACCCCTTGCTACTCGAGATCGCTAGTTATCGCTTTTTTGGTAAATCAGTGACTCATAGTCACGTTTTACGGCTGACCACGTGTATCGCTCCTGAGCGATCTTCTTGAGCGCTTCTCCGCGTTCAGAGGTAACACTCGGATTCTGACTGAGCAGGCTCGCCAGCGTGTCTGCATCCGTAAAAAACAGCGCTTGGTTTTCGGTGCTCGCGCGATTGTAGTCGCAGTCGAAGGCGAGAATGGGTTTTCCAAAATGCATCATTTCCACGAGCGAGGGATTGGTGCCACCGGCAGAGTGCCCATGCAGGTATAGGCTGCAATTGGCTCGGTAGCGATACAGCGTGTTGATATCATAGATGGGGTCGATTAATTCAATTAGCTTATGATTTGAATACCGTTCTCGTAGAGTACGGCCGTAGTCGGAGTTATTCCAGTTACCAATGAACTTGAGGGGCACCTGTGCTTGAGCACAACCTTCAATAATCAGGTGTACGTTGTTTTCTGGCTCAATACGGCATAACGCAAAGGCATAGGGCGAATCGGCCGGCGTGTCAGCCTCTTGGCTTTTGCCGCCAACCGCGTGGTCACCGCCGTAAGCGATTAAATGCGCACTTACTCCGTATTCTTGAGCCACGTATTCCTGTATGGCCTGATTATCTGCAATGATTTCGTGCGAATATTTTACTGCGATCTTTTCACAGAGTTTGAGGAAGCGCGATGCCCATTTGCCCCATTTCGCGCGTCGCCATTCTAGCCCGTCGATATTACATACAATTCGGGTTTTTGGCGAAAACAAGCGAACGAAAGGCAGGATGGTAGAGCCGGAGACGCCCAGTATCAGCAATACATCGGTTCGTTTTATCACGGCGTGGAGCACGCTTATGATATCGTACGGAATGCTGCTCACGCCATTGGCGGCAAGCTGGATGTAGGTGAGATCGGCGCCGCGGAATTGGTCGGCGTGTTCCGCATAGGCCGAGCTTGAGCAGTATACTCGGGTCGGCGAGGGCAAAGGCAGCAGATTTTCGGCTAGGGATTCAAATCCACCGTAGCAGGCGGGTACCCCCACGGTGCCAATAATGGCAACTTTGTTTTCATTCTTCATAGGCTAATCTCTTGCAACATGGCCGTTGCAAAGGCCTCTGGTGAAAAGCGTTTCGCGTTACGTTTCGCCGATCGCGCAAAGCGCTCGTATTTGGCTTGGTCGCTCTGCAGTTCTTTGATGCGGGCTATTATCGAATCAAGTTCGTATGAGCTGATTAGAAAGCCATTTTCGCCGTCATCCACGATTTCAGTGGGACCACCAATGGGTGGTGCGATAACCGGTTTGCCAAAAGCCATTGCTTCAACAAGGGTTAATCCAAAGGTCTCGATAAACTGATCAGGGAACGATAAGTTAACCACGAGGTCTGAGGCTCGGTAGTACGGGCCTGTTGAGTTGGGTCGGCCGACGATCGACAGATTAGATCGTGCGTACTTCTCAATGAACTCCGCCACAACTCCAGGGTCTTCGTTGGCAACCAGTGTGAAGTGAAATTCGGGTTCTTCCGAGAGGTGGTCAGCCAGTTTTAGAAATGCCGGAACCCCTTTGAAATCGCGCAGTGAGGCCAGCATCAAGACCTCAAAACCCTGTTTGATGCTTTCGCGGTCGCCCGCAGGTTCTAGTATGGCGGGATCATAGCCGTTGTGAATAACGCCCCATGATTTGAACTGGCTTAAGTCGAAAGTCTCTGCTTGCGCCTTGGAAACAAAGAGTGCTCGATCGGCGCACTTGCGGGTGATTAGAAGAATCAAATTATGAAATGCGTGTGGCTTGAGTTCGAGCTCATGAATATGAACCACGACTCGCTTCCGAAACAAGGCGCCGAACAGCATTGCACCGACTGGGAGTAGGGTGTTCACGTAGACTACCCGTGCATGCCTAGCGTCTTTATCCATGATCATGGAACAAAATAAAAGTAATTGGCTAAGAGAATAAAGCGCCAAGCGAGTAAGTAGCGGTGATAAGAATCGGTAGTAATAGCGCTTTTTAGGGATAGTCATTTGACCCAGCAGACCCGAGCTCTCTCGCTCTTTACCCCCGTATCCTAAGAAGAGTTTACAGTTGATTTGATGCTTAAGCGCCACTTCGATCACGTTTTTGAGCACGCGTGGGCTGCCAGAGGCATCGTTCAGCAGATGGGCAAAAATGATCATTCCGCTGCTCTTTTACCAATGACCTTTGCAGGAACGCCGCCAATGATGAGGTTGTCCTCGAATACACCGTTCACCACGGCACCCGCGGCGACGATACAACCCGCTCCTATCACTGACCCGTCGAGTACGGTGACTTTGGCTCCCAGCCAGCAGTTGGCGCCGATTCGGATGCCTTTGTGGTTAACCCCTTGCAGGCGAATCGGTGTTTCAATATCAGCAAAATTGTGATTCTCGGGGTGAATGCTGAGATAGGCCCCAGTAATGGTATCATCACCAATAGAGACGCCGCCCGCGCCTCCAATGTGTGCGTAATCGCCAATGCCGACGTTGTTGCCGATTCTTATGTGTTTTCCCAGATCGCTCAGTGTGCCTGAGACTTTCACGATAGAGTAAGCGCCAATTTTAGAGCTTCTCCCTATCGACAGGCCCTCTTTAGACAGACAGTCTATTTGGCAGTAAGGGCCGATTTCGACTCCGCGCTGCGTGTATAACTGCCTACTTGCGTTTACTTTGGTGCCGCGTCCTAAAAACATGATGCGTCGTGCTCGCAGCAGACCTCTCACCAGATCAAGAGCCTTGCTCCAAGCGAGACCGAGCAAGTAGCTGGTGGGAACGGCGCCAGATATCGCGATATCGCGGCCTTTCACCCGCGATAAGAGTTTAACGAGCATAGTGTGCTACCGAACCATGTGTGATTAAGCGAATTGGTTCAAGCGTATTGTGCTTGTCTCGCTGAAGCAAGACCGTCATCGCCAGAACCGTCTGTAAAAATAATCCAGAAAAGATTACGTGGCCGGCCAAAACCGAGTGGAGTAGTAGCAGGCCAATCGGCAGGGTAAACCAGCGCTTCGACTGTGACATTGAAAAAAGCCGCCACCACAGAGTGGCGTAAGCGAACAACCCAATCACACCAAACATAAAGAAAATATCGAATGCATCGGCCTCAAGAAAATCAACCATCGTTACATGCTGCAGTGACTGTGGCCCTACGAAAATACCTTGGCCCAACAGGAGTCGAGGGACCGAACCGTGTTCTCGAAAGTTTGTGAGGGCTTCTTGCACGTAGACTTCCCGACCGCTGACCAGGAAGCGCAGCCAGTCGCCATTGGCCTCGTGGTAGCGTCTGACGATGATTTCGCCGACCACCGCGGCGATATCAATAAGCTGACTCCAGTAAAACACCGTTATCACAGTGAGTCCCACCATGGCCGGCACTCGAGCGCGAGAGTGATAAATTAAGAAGCCCAGAGTTGCGAGCGCAAATAAGAGAGAGGCCTTGGAGCTGACGCCAATCAGTCCTGCCAGCAGGAGCGCTACGCTGATCATACCGATGTTGATGACCCGATAATGGCGAGCGACGACCAGCAGTAGAGTGGCGCTGCCAAGATAAGCGCCGATGTCGTTGCCGGACGGGAAAAACGACTTCGTACCAAAGCCGCCCGAAGGGTAGGTTGGTTTACCGATGCCCAATAGGAGGGAGGCTATGATCACCAGGGCCATCGCGAGCGCACCCACTTTAAAGCTGTGCGCAATTTCGCGTTGATCAAGCTCGTCGAAGGAAAGTAAAAGGGGGGCTGCGAGCACGGCGAGTTTTGCAACAGTAATCAAGCCGTACAGCAGGCCCGCAGCTTGACTGTGCGCCGTGCCAAAACTCAGCTCAATCAATAAAAATGGCGTAACCCCAAAGATGAACCAAAGCGCTGCATGCTTGCGATTCAACAAGAGTGCCAGAAAGTAAAGCAGAACGATCAGCCGCCCCAGCTGAGATGGTGAAAAAATACCCCCCTCGCGAATGGTGCCGGAGGCGATCAGAAATCCAGTCGCAAGATCAAAGGCGAGGATGCCTATGAAGGCGAATCGCCAGAATAAACGTTTGGGCCCGAGAACTAGCATGCTTGCGTTAACTGTTCGAGTAGTTTGCGCCAACTGAACCGATCATGAAAATGAGAGTGAATCTCACTTCTTTTAGCAATACGTCCTTTCGCGCACCGAATGGCTTCTACTAATGACTCAATTGAGTATTCATGAGCGAGGGAAATATACTGATCTAAACCGAGTTCTTCAGTGGCGGTTACCACGCCCGCTCGCTTGGAAAATGCCACAATCGGGAGCCCGCTTGCTCCCGCTTCCAAAATAGTTTGTCCCAAAGATTCAGCTCTTGAGGTCATTAGAAAAATATCTGCGCAACGATAAAACGCTTCTGTGTTTGGTCGTGAGCCCCAAAAGTCAATACTCACTTGTGGAGTGAGCTGCTTGACAAGAGTCTCATATTCTTCTCGCCGGAGTCCATCACCCACTATCATCAGATGATATCTCGGCCCTAGCTCTGGCATTGACTCTATTGCTAAATTGATGCCTTTTCCTGAAACAAGTCTCGATACGATTACTAGGCAAATACTATCTTCCGGGACTTTGAATCGAACTCTGAGCTCCTTTCGCTCTGTCTCGTCACCTGGATGAAACCTTTCGATATCGATTCCAGGCTTGCAAATCAAAATGGGGGCCTTTAGGTTTTTTACTGGTACAACCCGTTCGATCTGCTCTTTCATGGTGATGCTGAATGCAGCCACACAATCCGCCGCTTTTAACGCGGCTATTTGGGCCCAGTGGTTAAGAAGCCCAAAAACGAGCAATCTGAGCTTTTCGATGCTAGCTGGGCCGTCGAGCTCAGTTCTGACTTGACTGTGAATCATAGACGGAACCAGGTATACGACTTTGAATCCAGCTTTCGAAGCGGCGATTACGTGCTTATGATGCCTGCAAATCACTCGTGCATCCGGGTTGTTACTAAATAGATCTCGATATATTCTGGTTAACGGGCTTTTCTTCCACGATCGGGCTTTGTATTCGATAAGAGTCAAACTAACATGATTTGGGGCCTGATACTGCGTAATTCTACCGTCGACGTGAGCATGGCAAATCAAGGTGATGGGCATGCTACAGTAGCTTGCGGCAATTAGAGACTTAATTGAATTCTCAACGCCTCCAATATCGTCTATATTTCCACCGATGCCAAAGACAAGCATTTAAATTAAACAGTCCTTAACGTCTGCTCGGTTTTGAGAGAGCCAAGGCGATCGCGAGGCAGGTAATTTGAAACTGAAGCTTGACTAGCCACGCCACAGAGCAGGCTTTAACTTTTTGGGAGACGCTAAGCTTGTGGTGACTGATGATCTTTGTGAAAAGTGATTGTGGTGGAAACCAGCCCGCAAGAGCTATTTGCCATATTCTGGGTGCCGTTCCAGCTGAGCTTCGCCCCCCCGCCACTCGCCTAGCTTTAAGCAACAGTTCCTTTAAACTCCCTCGAGCAGGATGCTGAACTACACTCTCCGCGTCGTAAACTAACGAAAACCCCCTCATTACTGCGTTTCCTGTCCATCGGGTATCACCTCCTGACATCAACGAATCATCAAACAACCCTGCTTCTTCGAAGCATCGTCGCCAGCTCATCAAATTTGCTGTGGCGGCGTATCCTAGTTCCACGGTAGCGGCTTGATCGAAACCGAATACAAGTTCATAGCACTCAGCTGCAGAAAGTCGAGAGCTCGAGAAAGTTAACTCGACATGTCCGGCTACGATGTCGGTCCCGTTTAGGAGCGTTGAGTGGCCCTCTTCGAGCCAGTCATCCGCTGGTAAACAATCTGAATCAGTGAAAGCGACGATGGGTTCATTGGTGCTTGATATGCCTAGGTTCCTCGCTGCATATGAGCCAGGTTTGGATTCCGTCATGAAAGTCACTGAAGGATAGCTCTTACTCAAGGCCGATATGTCTTGTGACGGGTCGTTGTTTACAACAACGACCCGATAGCAATCATCTGGCAACGTCTGGCGGAGAAGCCGCTCCAGACAGCGCTCTAATTTTGGTATATCCTTGTAGGTGGGGACTATGACCGCGATTTGAGAGCTCATTTTCCCATCAATTAGGGTTCTAGACGAATGATGTTGGCAAAGCAGTAACCATTAACGGTTTTTGAGTTGTCCACTTGCACCAACAATGGTTTGCCCAAAGCGTACCCAAGTTGCGCCACATCCCACTTCTGCATGGCTCTGGCTACTGAATTGTCAAGCGATCCGTCGCACGCAAAAGTTACCCACTTACCCGGGCAGCTGGGCAACGCGGTCGAGATGTCTTTTGACAGCTCCGCCATGCAACCGCCGAAACGTTCCTCATAGACTCCCAGTCGTTGCACTGTAACACCAGTAAGAGTAGCGGTCGCTGCCAAAGATACGTTGGCTATTACGGCAGAAACCAGTAGTGTCAGCGCTGCGATCTTTTTCATGTTGGCCTCCGAACTCGATCCATCTAGCAAAATAATGCCATAGCCACAAAGGCATTACTATCTTAAGTTTCTAATCTAGCTGAACTTCAATGGCCAGCAAAGTATTTTCTGCGGTGGTGATGTGGGTTTAGAACTTGTGAACAATGTACACAAGAGTTCGTCTGTAAACTGAGCTGAATGCCTATAATGCGGTTTTAATCGAGTTACCGCGACTGAATGTTGGATTTCTGGGCGAAGGGTGAATAATACAGTTCTTAAGGTGCTTTCTTTAGCGTATACTTCGCGCCCATCTTTTAGCCCCTTCCGTAAGTGACCATTGTGACTAGACAACTTCGAAACATCGCTATCATCGCGCACGTCGATCATGGCAAAACCACCCTTGTAGATTGCTTGCTACAGCAATCGGGCACACTAGATCGCCGATCAGACGGTGCTGAGCGCATCATGGATTCTAACGATCAGGAACGTGAGCGCGGCATTACCATCTTGGCGAAAAATACGGCGATTCGCTGGAACGATTACCGCATTAACATTGTTGATACGCCCGGGCACGCTGATTTCGGTGGCGAGGTGGAGCGAGTCTTGTCGATGGTTGATTCCGTCTTGTTGCTAGTGGATGCGGTAGACGGCCCTATGCCGCAAACGCGCTTCGTGACATCAAAGGCATTCGAGCGCGGTTTAAACCCGATTGTGGTCGTGAACAAAATTGACCGCCCCGGCGCGCGGCCCGATTGGGTAATCGATCAGGTGTTTGACCTATTTGATCGATTGGGAGCGAACGAAACTCAGCTCGACTTCCCGATCGTTTATACCTCAGCGATTCAAGGCATTGCGGGGCTAGACCCGTCTGATATGGCGGAAGACATGACGCCTCTGTTCAATGAAATCATTGAGCGTGTGCCAGAGCCCGAGGTTGATGCTGCGTCACCTTTACAGATGCAGATCAGTGCACTGGATTACTCCAGCTACGTTGGTGTGATTGGGGTCGGTCGGATTACGCGCGGTAAGTTGCGCACGAACACGCCGGTGAGCGTGGTCGATCGCGAGGGTAAAAAGCGCAACGCCAAAGTG
>JAUHWV010000264.1 GCA_030427335.1 Gammaproteobacteria bacterium
CTACCGTTCATGAGACGAAGAGCAATATTATGAAGATACCTATGGCGCTTCGGAATACGGTGAATGCTAACGATTTAGGAGAACCAAACGAAGCGCTAGAACCCCAAAGACCGTTCCGGCCAGTTTGTTGAGTACCACTTGCGCGCGGGGGGCGCTGATCAAACGCTCACTGATACCTCCGGCGAACCACGCAATTGAACCAAATACCCAGAGTGTTGCGAGCAGAAATAGCACGCCGAGAAACACAATTTGCGCCGTCACGGAACCCAGACTGGGATCAGTAAACTGAGGCAAAAAAGCTAGAAAGAAGAGCGCGACCTTTGGATTGGTCACGTTCATGATAATACCTCTAAGGTAAAGTTCGCGGGCCGAGCTTCTCTCGGGTGTTTTGCCGCCAGAAGAGGCGCCCGCGTTGAACGCGCCGTATGCCAAATACAGCAGGTAAGCGGCACCGACCAGTTTTAATGTAACAAACGCGAATTCCGAGGTCTGAAAAATGACTGCGACCCCCAAGGCGACAGCGGTCGTATGAACAAACAGCCCGGTGCACAGGCCGAGTGTTACTGGCAATCCCGCCTTTTTACCGTACAAAGCGGACTGGGCAAGTACAAATAAATTGTCAGGGCCTGGGGCTAACGCCAGAGTAACCGAGGCCGCGAAAAATACACCCGTGGTTTCTATTGCCAACAATTGGAGCTCTCCTAAAATCTTGCATCCGTCGTAGCTGCGACACCAGCTACCCTGTACATTCTCGGCTTCATGCTCATCCTATCGATTAGATTAATCTTGGAATCCATCTGTTAACTCCAAGCATTAACGTTGAGACTAGCACGCACCACCGGATACCCGTGTCGGATTTGGTCGAATAGCCTTTTAGAAGAAGTCAGTGGGAAGACTCGCGTCGAACACCTGTTAACCTAAATAGGAATCACGAATTTTACTGATAGTATTTTCCTTCAAGGTAAGGGATATTGCCATTGGCTTGAAATCGGAAATAGTGTAGATCACGTAAATAAAGCTAACCACCCTACCCCACACGCGCAAAGGTATAATAACGTGTTCTCATCTGTAACGGAGTCTCTTAGTGCTTTGGCCACAGACTATTCGACACCCATTGTATTTGGCCTCGCCTTCCTCGAAGCCTGCCCTGGAATCGGGCTCTTCGTAACCGGCGCACTCCTGCTCGCCATCGCCACAGGCCTGTATTCGAATGGCGTGCTTGATCTCTCCCACATCATGCTTGCCGCCTTTCTTGGCGCGTTGGTATCCGATCACCTTGGTTACTACTTGGGGCGCTGGATGGGTCCACGCTTTCATCACAGCCGCTTCGCCAAGAAGTACCACGAGCGCATCAATCGAGCGGAAGCGCTCTTTCAAAAGCACGGCGCTGCAGCGATTGTAATCGGCCGTTTGGTGCCCGCGATTAGAAGCATAACCCCACTCTTCACCGGAATAAGTGGCCTGTCACAAGGTCGTTTTAGCCTAGTCGATGTATTGGCTTGCGTGCTTTGGGCGGCGGGGCTTGGAGCACTAACGAGTGGTATTACACTGGCGATTGGCTGAAACTTCGCTACACTGCGTACAGACTAAAAACAAAGGCAAAGGCTATGAGCGACACACGAGAATTCGAAGTTATTTTATGGGGCGCCACGGGCTTCACGGGCTCTTTGGTAGCACAGCACTTTGTAGACACCTACGGGGCTGAACTCAACTGGGCAATGGCGGGTCGAAACCTGACTAAGCTCGAACAAGTGAGAGCAAAAATCGGCGCGCCTGATGTGCCTCTGATTCAAGCCGACAGCCACGATCAAGAGGCCATGAATGCACTCGCCGCTCGCACTAAGGTCATTTGCACAACGGTTGGGCCCTATGCGCTTTACGGTACGCCTTTAATCGCCGCCTGTGCGCAGGCGGGAACACACTACTGCGACCTTACGGGTGAAGTGCAGTGGATGTCGCAAACGATTCGTGACTATCAGGACGCCGCTACAGCTTCAGGTGCTCGCCTTGTCCACACCTGTGGATTTGATTCCATCCCCAGCGACCTGGGCGTTTATTACACTCAACAGGCTATGCAGCAGAAGAATGGCTCCTTTGCCTCGCGTGTAAAAGCGCGCGTGGGCAAGTTCAGCGGCAGCGCAAGCGGTGGCACCATAGCAAGTATGATGGTGATGATGGAGCAAATGAGTAAAGACGCATCCATCCGACAGGAACTCGAAAATCCCTATTCTCTTAATCCCGCTGGTGAGCAAAGTGGCCCTGATGGTTTGGACGATAACCGCGCCATTTACGACGAAGACTTCGGTCAGTGGACCAGCCCCTTTGTCATGGCGGCGGTCAACGCCCGTGTAGTGCGACGCAGCAATGCGCTAGCCGGGTATCCTTACGGAAAAGAGTTTGAATATTGCGAGCGCCAACTTACCGGCGAAGACAAGCGCGGTCAGAAGAAAGCTAAGAATATTGCCTTGGGTAGCAAACTCACCCCCGTATTCATGGCGCTTGGTCCGATCCGCAAGCTGGCGGGCCGTTTCTTGCCCAAACCCGGCGAAGGTCCCACCCCAGAAGAACAAAGGAAAGGGCATTTCGAGATGTTCTTTCATGGGCAAAATGTCGACGGTTCGCAAACGGTGCGCACACGCGTATCAGGCGATCGGGACCCTGGCTATGGGGCTACCTCACGAATGCTGGGTGAATCCGCCGTGTGTTTGGCGCGCGATGAACTCAGCTGCCCAGGCGGCGTTTGGACGCCCGCTTCGGCGATGGGTAATCTGTTGATTGATCGGTTGCAAAAAAGCGCGGGTGTCACATTCGAAACACTGTGAAAGTGGCTCTAATTTGA
>JAUHWV010000265.1 GCA_030427335.1 Gammaproteobacteria bacterium
CGCCGATGAGTCCAGACCCATGTATGTGTTCAGCGCACAACGGGGCCACGATGAACCCCTTTGCTACGCTCAGGGTAGATTAATGCTTCTTGGCGCTAAAACGCTCGATGAATTAGCCGGAACTGGGCGGCTCGCCATCGCCAATCCAGACATTGCACCCTACGGTCGAGCCGCAATGGAAATATTGGGCCGCTACCCAGTTAACAGCATGAAAGTAATCAAGGGTGCAAGCGCCCTACAAACCTATCAATTTTATGCTAGCGGCAATGTCGACTATGCCTTAGTACCGGCCTCACTCGCGCAAGAATCTGGGCTTTTGATTCCCTCAGATTGGCATCGCCCCATCGCCCAATTTGGTATGGCGCTGGCTAAATCTGGTGAAGTAAGTCAAGAAGCGCGAGCATTCATGAAATGGTTACTGAGCGAACCCGTGCAAGAACAACTCGCCGATATGGGTTATGAGCCATGCGAAAATGACTGAAATCATTTTAGTAACAGTAAAACTGGCTCTCGTGACCACACTAATTCTGCTGGTCGTATCGCCCCCAATCGCTTGGTGGCTGAGCCGAGGACGCTCATGGACAAGATCAATCGTAGAGGCATTAGTGGCACTGCCGCTGGTTCTACCCCCTACGGTGCTGGGTTTCTACATACTGCTGCTCATAGCACCCGCCGCACCGATCGGAAGTCTCTGGATGGCGATAACGGGAAGTCCATTAAGCTTTTCTTTCAACGCACTCGTGCTGGGCTCGGTTCTATACTCATTGCCATTTGTGGTGCAGCCACTTCACAACGCCTTTCGTCAGATACCACCGAGCCTGCTCGAAACGGCTGCAACTTTAGGTGCAGCCCCGCTCGACCGCTTTGTGTCCGTTGTGGTGCCCTTTTGTAAGAAGAGTTTTATTACCGCGAGCTGCTTGGGCTTTGCCCATACGGTAGGTGAATTTGGGGTCGTATTGATGATCGGCGGCAATATTCCCGGCGAGACACAAGTTTTGTCTATAGCTTTGTTCGACGCGGTAGAGAGACTCGATTTTGCCAGTGCGCACATTATGGCCGGTGGACTGATGGCCTTTTCGCTGCTGAGCTTAATCATGATCTACCGCTACAACTCCAAAACCAACGTGGGGCTGTGAGCATGGGATTGAAAACATCGTGCCACCCACGAATACCTCAGCTGGCTCACTTTCGATTTGATTATGAGTTTGTAGAAGGTCGAATTACCGTTATCTTCGGGCCGAGCGGTTGCGGTAAAAGTAGCCTGTTACGGAGTATTGTCGGCCTCCCATCCCCCCTCGAATGCACTCAACTCTCGCTGGGCGAGCAGAGCCTGCTGCGTTTACCAACGCATCAACGACCCATTGTTCTTAGCGCACAAAAGCCCGATCTGTTTGATCATCTATCTGTAAAAGAGAACCTAAGATTTGGTTTAAGCCGCCGTAAGGGTGAGGGCAACACAGACTACTTTGACACCGTGTGTACCGCCACTGGCGCAGCCAGCCTAGAATCGCGGCGAACGAGCCAACTTTCGGGCGGAGAGACTCAAAGAGTTGCGTTCGCGCGTGCTTTGGCGACGCCTGCTGCGTGGCATCTATTTGACGAGCCGCTCACACACCTAGATAGAGAATCTCGAAGGCAAATTACGCACTGGCTCAAACAATCACAGCGATCTGATCCTAAAAGTATCGTTTACGTTACTCACGATATCGGCGAAGCAATGGACTTAGCCGATGACGTCATCATTCTTGGCGACTCGGGGATTGAACAGATAGGCGGCTCGCAGACGCTGATGCATTGGATCAGCAAGCAAGACACAGGAGTCAACCTGCTTGCCTGCTCCTTCATCAGCGACGAAGTTTCCGATGGTTTAATTGCTTTGAAGCTAGATCAACACACCCTATGGGTACCGTGCACCAGTTCCATCCAGCATGAAAGTCCGTCCTATCTTGAGCTCAGTTACAAGGACATCAGTATCACCTTGGATAAACCATCTCGAACGAGCATATTGAATATACTGCCGTGCAGAGTCGTCGCAATTAAAGCAAAAGGGGAAGCCACAGTGCGCGTGCAGTTGAACCTAGGCACACAAAGCCTGTGGGCAGAGATTACGCAAAGGTCATGTCGTGAGCTCGGTCTTGAGATTGGCGACGCTGTGTGGGCGCAGGTGAAGGGCGTTTCAATTCGTTCGTAAAAAAGCGCAGATGAGTACGTTATTTGGTAGCGAACATATCGCCTCTCAGGTTCTGTCTCGAAGTGGCTCGCGCGTCGCTCTGAGCTTGGATAATATGTAACGACACGGCTCCTGATACTCGATACTCGATACTCGATACTCGATACTCGATACTCGATACTCGGTACTCGGTACTCGGTACTCGGTACTCGGTACTCGGTACTCGGTACTCGGTACTCGGTACTCGGTACTCGGTACTCGGTACTGTTATATTATTGTGGAATTGATGGACTTACTGACAAAGCCGAATCCACATTATTTTTTGTGTCGCACCGAGGGATAAACTGTCTCTAAAATCCAACGCCAGGTCGTATTTTTTTTGAGAACGACACGATCAATTCCGTCAAAAAACTCGATGACGCCAGCAGGATCTTTGAAGTGATCCTGCCGAGTAACCATAGGCTTTTCTGGATCGAGATGCTTAACGATCTGCGCCGGATTGCCAGCTACAACGACATTGCTAGGAATCGATTTGGTAACCACTGAACCCGCTCCCACGACGCTGTTATCCCCGATCGTCACGCCTTTCAAGACAATGGCATGATCACCAATCCAGACGTTGTTCCCAATCCGAACGGGTTGTGGATTTGGGTCGCGCG
>JAUHWV010000051.1 GCA_030427335.1 Gammaproteobacteria bacterium
GCTCCGCACCCACACCAAGTTCAATTGACCAAGATGCTGAACGTAACTCGAAGGTATCGCCATCCAAGATTCACGTCCTGAGGGAACAGAGGCTTCAGCAAACAAGCCGGGTAATAGGCCCGCCACCTCGTTCACTTGTAAAGTCATGTCAAAGCTGCGCGAGACGCGATCAGCCGCCGGTACTATCTCGCTCACCGTTGCGGAAAAATGCTTATCAACTGAGGGCACTGTCACTTCGACCTCTGCCCCCAAGGCCAACGCCATAGCTAGGGATTCACGAACCTTGAGCGCCACTTCAAGACTACCGGGATTGTACAGCGAAATGAGCCTCGAACCCGGACTTGCCAAATCGCCAGGCTCGACAAAACGATCGACAACACGCCCTGATATAGGCGCTTTGACCTGAGTGTAGCTCAGAGAGGCCTCGACTTCACGCAAGGTTTCCGTCAGCGCCAATCGCTCGGCAACCAGTGACGCTTCAGCTGCGGCGGCTTTGTCTAAGTCCGCTTGAGAAAGCAGGTTGCGACGCTTCAGCTCTTCGGCTCGAGCTAAGGTTCGTCGAGCTTCCTCTAAGCGCGCATCGAGTGCAGCGCGACTCGCCGAAATCGATTCCAAACGAGCTTCGAGGTCGCGCTTGTCGAGGGTCAACAACAGATCGCCTGCTTTAACCGTGTCGCCCGCACGAACCCCCACGCTGTCTACGGTTGCCATGAGGCGCGAGGAGATCAGTGTCGTTTCACGAGCCTCAACGGAGCCTGGGACCCGCTCAAACGCCGGACGTTCAATACGTTGAACGGTGAAACCCTCGCTCTCTAAGTTGGCTTCGGCAACAATCACGCCGGGCGAGACGCGATCCGAGAAAACCCCCGCCATACCAAAAATCACCAGCCCCAAAAAAACGAATAAAGCGATACTACCCAATATCAGGCGCTGACCACTCATTTGCTTGACTCCTCAATTGAAGCGCTTCCGTACAGCATGCAGTAAACCGCCGGCACCACCACTAAGGTGAGGACCGTTGACGCTACAATCCCAAAAATAATGGCTATCGCCAAACCGCTGAACACCGGATCTAAAGTAATAACAAGGTTACCCAATAAGGTGGTTCCTGCCGTCAGCAGCACCGGCCGCATGCGAATCGCACCGGCCCCGAGTACAGCATCCAGTACCGACGCGCCCTGCTTTCGTGCCTGATCGATAAAGTCCACGAGTATCAGCGAGTTCCTAACTACGATCCCCGCCAGAGCGATCATGCCTATCATCGCCGTAGCGGTAAACAAAACGGGGTCGGGTGAGCCCGCGATCACGCGTTCACCAAACTGATTTAACAGCCAAAACCCAGGCATGATCCCGATCATCGTTAGCGGAATAGACGACATAATCAAAAAAGTGAGAGCAACCGACCCAGTTTGCCAACGCAATACAAAATAAATGGCTACCAGCGCGAATGCGAAGGCGAGCCCCATATCGCGAAAAACGTCTACCGTGATTTTCCACTCGCCTTCGCCCGTCCAGGAAATATCGATACCCTCAGGAACCGTCCAAGCTGCGGTACCGCCCGAAGACACAAAGGTTCGGTTGTGCCAGTCGCTCGCCTCGACGTCACCCTCGGTCTGATCGGCATTGATATCCGCAATGACCTCGGCCGGCGTTCTACCTGAGATTTCCGCAGTAACATACACAACCGGCCGCAAATCTTTGCGATAAATCGGGCGTTCTACTGGGATTGACTCGAATTGTCCTAGCTCCCCCACAGCAACCAAGTTCTGCGCAGTGGCCTGCAACCCAGCACTGCGGTGCTCGGTGACAGCACCAAGGCGCCCTTTTACGAGCAAAGAAGCCAAATCGCCTTCGCGGCTGCGCTCTGAAACTGGCAAACGCAAGATGAGAGGCAAGGGATTGGCCTCACGCTCGGTCGATAGGTAACCCACGACTTCACCTTGATGAGCGACCGCCAAAGTGCGGTTGATATCGTGAGTCGGAATGCCGGACATGGCCGCCTTTGATTTATCACTAACAAAGCGAAGCCGACTGGACTCAAGACCGACACTGGTATCGACGTGGGTGACGAAAGGCTCCCGTTTGAAACGCTCCACCAAGGTTTCAGCCGCGGCACGCTGCTGATCATAAGAGGTGAGCGTTTGACCGTAGATCTCTGCCACGAGCGTTGCCATAACCGGCGGCCCGGGCGGCACTTCAACGACACTGATCACCGCCTCGGGATGCTCTGCAACCAACGCGGCTAAGGCTGACCGAAGCCTCAACACGATCGCGTGCGACTGATGCTCTCGCAAGGCTTTATCCATCAGGGTTAAACGCAAATCGGCAAGGTGCGGCCCTTGACGCAGATAGTGCTTACGCACAAGACCATTAAAGTCGTGTGGGCTCGGCGTACCCACGAACGCGGACACAGAGTCAATCTCAGGGAGACTCAAGGCAATACGGCCCGCTTGTGCCGCTAGGGCCGCTGTCGTTTCCAGTGCGGTCCCCTCTGGCATGTCGACCACAATCTGCAGTTCGTTTTTGTTATCAAACGGCAGCAGTTTAAGCGGCACCAACCGCAGGATAGGTAAAGTCACCGCAAAACAGAACAGGATCAACAACACCCAAAGTACGCCCCTCCTGCGCGGCGGCGAGGTCAGCAAAGACATCATGCCTTTGGCGTAGAGCGTCGTTTTATCGAGCCGTGTCCAGTCTTCGCTGGACTCCTGCAGGGGCGCGTTACCCAAAAACACTTTGGCAAGCCAAGGCGTAACAAGAAAGGCCGTTAAGGTACTCGCAACAACCGCAATGGGAACGTTGAAGGCCATGGGAGCCATGTAGGGCCCCATCATGCCCGTGATAAACGCCAGGGGTAGGAACGCCAAAACAATGGTGACAGTCGACATCAGCAAAGGCACTTTGATTTCTGCAATCGCCGCCACGATTCGGTCACTGACAGACCCACGCCCTTCCTGCAATTTGCGTGTGATATTGTCGACTCCCGTAATCGGATCGTCCACCAGTAAACCCAAAGAGAGGATGAGCGCAAACAGCGTTACCCGATTAATCGTGTAGCCGAAAACCAGATCCAGCACCAAAGTCATGCCGTAACACACAGGCACAGCGAGGGCTACGATCAGCGCCGCACGCCAACCCAAAAATAAGCCTATAAAAGCCACCACCGTAACGACAGCAAAAATCAACGAGCTACCCAAGTTGGTCACCTTCTCGTTGGCAGTGACGCCATAGTCGCGGATCACATGAACCTTCACGGCATCCGGTATCAACGAGTTTTGCAGATTTTGCATGGCTTCATGCAGTTGTTCGGCCACTTGAACGGCATTGGTGCCCCGCTGCTTCGCGATACTAATCGCGACCATCGGTTGGACATCCGCGCTTATTGTTTCGCGGGTATCAAACCAAGTTAAAGCGGTTTTAGGTACTGGGCCGTCAACGATCCTCGCCACATCGCCAATGGTCACTAAGTCGCCCCCGACCACGTTTACGACCAAGGTTTCAAGGGCCTGTATGGACCGCAAGGCATCACCCGTCTCAAGAGTAATAGCCTGGCCTTCATAGGTCAGACTGCCCGCATCGAGAACCTCGTTTGACAGCGCGATAGCGCTCACGACATCCATCACCGTTGTTTGACGAGCCGCTAATCGAAGAGGATCAAATAGGATTTGAACGGCCCTATGCCGTCCACCGATCACTTTCACTTCACTCGTCTGCTGTACGCCTTGAAGGATACTGGCCACTTCATCTGCGAGCCGCCGCAATTCAAAATCACCCAGTCGATCTGGATCCTCGCTCGCAAGGCTATACACCACAATAGGAACGTCGTCGACCTCAACGGGCTTTACCTGCCACGCTGTTACGACCGGAGGGACCGAATCTTGGTTGGCGTACAACTTATTGTAGGTATTAAGCAGACTGGTCTCGCGATTTTCACCCACGTAAAAAGCCAGCGTCACAAGCGCTCGGTTCGGGTGACTCTGAGAGTATACGTGCTCGATTCCGGGAATCTGCGATAACAGCTTTTCAACCGGCACCGCGACTTGTCGCTCTACTTCCGTAGCGGACAGCCCTGGTGCCTCGACATAGACGTCGATCATCGGCACCACGATTTGTGGCTCTTCTTCTCGCGGCATAAGTGAAAGCGCAATCAAGCCAAAAAGAAGACCCGCTGTGAACAGAATGGGGGCCACACCCTGCTTCAGTGCTGTCGCAATAATTCGCTCAATCATCACCGTTACATCAGTCCAATTATCCAGCGCACATTGTAACCAATGTCGATGAGGAAGACTTTGATCTAAGTAGGCTCCTGGGCTGATTTTTACGTTAAAAGTCCATGTTCAAGGGTACAATAGTCTATGATTTCCAGACCGAAACTTTGAGTGCGCTCTGTTTATGTCGACCACCATATTGACTCAAATTGCCGCCCTAATTGTCGCCGTATTCACGCTACTTGGCGTCCTCTCCGCGATCGAAGCCGTGATGAAACGTCGCTCAGCTGAGGGTGCGGTGGCGTGGGTCGTCTCGCTATTAACCTTTCCCTATTTGGCCGTTCCCATTTACTGGATCTTTGGCCGTACCAAATTCGATGGGTATTTGGAGCAGCGAAAAGCCGTAGAGCGCGCCGTTCTTCACGATAAGAACGCCACATCCGACGCACTTTGGCCAAATTCAGTCAATCCAGAAGACCTGCCCCATTCACTGAAAGCACTGCTGGGCCTGAGTAGAACCAGCGTCTCAAGGGGCAATGCCTTACGTCTGTTGATCGATGGAATAGAGACACATGAGGCATTGCTGCAGGCAATTCGAGAAGCGACACGCCATATTTATATGGTCTACTACATTATCCGCGACGATGAAATTGGGCGCGAAGTTATAGAAGCACTGGCCCAAAAGACCCGCGAGGGTGTATCAACCTACCTAATTTACGATGAAATCGGCAGCCGCGCTTTCTCTAAATCGCAACACTTAGAATGGGGCTTAGCTCAAGGTATTAACATTGTGCCCTTCAACACGACACGAGGTCGCCGCAATCGTTTTCAACTGAATTTCAGAAATCACCGAAAGTTAGTGTGTATCGACTCTCGCCTTACCCTCTTGGGCGGTCACAATATTGGCCGGGAGTATTTAGGGCGCAACCCTAAAATCGGGGCATGGCGCGATACCCATATTCAAATAGAGGGCCCTGCCACACTCGCCGCGGAACTCACCTTCGCCACCGATTGGCGCTGGGCGACGGGTCAACAGCTCGACCTTCGGCTGGAGCCTCAGCTAGGAGGGGAGCAAGACGCCAAGGTACTGGTGTTCCCCTCGGACCCGGCCAGCGATTATGAAGAAGCGGGCCTCATGTACCATCAATTAATCAGTGACGCCACCGAACGTCTCTGGATCACAAGCCCCTATTTCATACCTGACAACAGCATTATTTCAGCGCTAACACTGGCTGTGCTTCGCGGTGTCGATGTGCGAGTGATGATTCCCGACAACCCGGATGGGCCTATTGTAGCCATGGCAAACTGGTCTTACACCAGAGAACTCTTGCCCCTCGGGGTCAAAGTGTATCGATATCGGCAAGGCTTCATGCACCAAAAAGTGATCCTAGTCGATGATCTCTTGTGCGGAATCGGTACGGCCAACTTTGACAATCGGAGCTTCAAACTGGCGTTCGAGGTTACGGCCTTGATTGATGATTCGGATTTTTGTGGGCGCGTAGCTAAGATGCTGGAAGCCGACTTTGCCCTGGCAGAGTCCGTAAGCCAAGAGGCTTTCAATCAGAAACCCTGGTGGTTCGAAGCGGCCATGGCCTTGGCTCGCTTGTTTTCACCCGTTCTCTAACGTATTACTTGCCAAGATCCCTAGCTTTCAGCAGGCAACCGACGCGCGAGCTCAAATCGGGTGAGGGATGCCGGTGAGGATCCCCTAGGGGCGTCGCGATTGAATGGGGTTAAGACTTCAATCGAGACGGGCTCCGGTATCTATGTGTAAACTACGCTAAGCTCTGCACCGCGCCGAGGTACGATATCGATATCTAAACCACTAGACCTTCTCAATCCCGCCAGGCTTTGGCATCGATATCCAAATCGCGCCACTGTTCGGCGTCGAAACTGGGCTCTTTACCCGCAGCCAGTTGATCATCGTAATCCCGTAACAGACGTCGCGCGATTGGAGCCAAGAGCGCCAGACCCAGCAAGTTCACCACCGCAAGTAGCCCCATAGTTAAATCGGCAAAACCGAAAATTGTGCCCAAATCTTGTGAAGAACCCCAAAACACTAAGCCCAGCAGAGCAAAACGGAAGACCGTAAACAGACGCTGATTCTCTTCGCTGAAATAATCGAGACTGTTCTCGCCGAGATAATAGTTGTAAATGATGGAGCTGAAGGCAAACAAAATCAGGGCAATGCTGACGTAGGTCTCACCCCAGGCACCCACTTGCTCGGCCACAGCGCGTTGCGTTAAGGCCACACCCTCAACACCTTCTGCACCGGGGACATAGGCATCCGACAAAAGAATCATGGCAGCGGTTGCAGTGCACAAGATCAAGGTATCGATAAACACGCTAAACGCCTGCACGATACCCTGCTGAACGGGGTGTTTTACGTAGGCAACTGCGGCCACGTTGGGGGCACTTCCCAATCCAGCTTCGTTTGAAAACAGGCCGCGACGCACCCCCTGCAATATGGCTGCGCCGATTCCACCACCAATGGCAGAATCCAGACCAAAAGCGCTTTTTACGATCAGCGCGACAATCCCGGGCAAGTCAGCCAAATGCATCGCCAAAATGTATACCGCCAAGGCGAAGTAACCGACTGCCATGAGCGGCACAATAATCTCACTTACCGATGCAATGCGTTTAATGCCACCAAAGACGACGAAACCCACGCAGAGCGTAAGCACAAGACCGCTGGTGAAGGTGCTAAAGCCGAAAGAAGACTGCATTGAGCTCGCCACGACAAACGACTGCACAGCAGGGAAAGCCAAACCGAAGGTAATGAGCAACAAGACCGAGTAAATCGCCGCCAATTTAGTGTTCTTCAAACCATGCTTGATGTAGAAGGCCGGACCACCACGATAGCTCCCATCGGGCTCAGCGCGCTTGAATAGCTGAGCAAGCGAGCATTCGATACAAGAGGTTGCCATTCCCATCAAGCCAATCAGCCACATCCAGAAAATGGCACCAGGGCCACCCAAGGTGATCGCGACCGCTACGCCCGCGATATTTCCAGAACCCACCCGACCGGCAACCGATACGACCAAGGCTTGAAATGACGTTAGGTGACCCCGCTCATGATGAAAAGCGTCTTTAAGTACACCAAACATCTTGCCGAAATAGCGAAACTGCACCCCGCGTGAACTCAAGGTAAAAAAGGTGCCCATGGTCAGTAGCACCGCTATCAATACGTAGTTCCACAACCAATCGTTAACAACAGCGATCATGAGTCTTACCCCGCTATGCCAAAGTAGAAAATAATCGCCAAAGCGGGCGGTACAATAAATCGGGTAACCAACTGCCACACTCTGAACACAGCAGGGCTTAAATTGAGCTCTTCAGCGCTGGATTTTTCACTCATGATCCAGCCAGCAAAAACGGCGATGAATAAACCGCCGAGCGGCAGAAGAATCTGATCAGACAGAGTGCTCATAAGACTATTGAAGTTTCGATCTAGAATCGTTACGTGCTCAAGCACGTTGTATGACATCAAACTCAAAACCGTTAGGATCGCGACCGCGCCCATGACGTAGAGTGTCGAACGATGTCGGGACATGTTGTGACGATCTTCCATATAGGCATTCAAACTCTCAATCAACCCGACCATAGAGGTGATACCGGCAACAGAGAGCATCACAAAAAACAGGACTGAGAACACATGTCCGCCCGGCATCTGAGCAAAAGCCACCGGCAGTGTTTGAAAGATCAAGCCGGTTCCCGCTGCGGGATCCAAGCCATTATTGAATACCGCCGGAAAGATAACCAAGCCTGCAAGCAGAGCAACCAAGGTATCCGCGCCGACGATAATCGCTGCGCTTTTCGCAATCGATACTTCTTTGGGCAAGTACGCGCCGTAAACCATCATACCGCCCATAGCCACACCAATAGAAAAGAACGCTTGCCCCACGGCGACCAGGAATACATCGGGGCCAATCTTTGTGAAATCTGGCGTAAACAGCCACGTCACTGCCTCATCAAAACCACCCGCAAACACGTTGTAGATCGCCAGACCTACCATCAACAAGAAAAGCATGGGCATCATAATGGAGGCTGCACGCTCAATACCGTCTTTCACGCCGGAGTAGATAATCCAGCCGGTCAGAGCTAGACCCATCAAGGTCCAGAACAACATGCCGGCCGTGTCCCCCAGCATCCCCGTGAATTCCGCCGCGGCGTATGTACCATCGAAACCCACAAAGCCTGTTACCACGGCCTTGTATAGGTACCAGAGCACCCAACCCACGATACCCGCGTAGACAATCACAATTGTGAATGCCGCCCAGAGCCCCATACCGCCGACGAAACGCCAAAATGTGGGGGCACCGCTCTCTCGCGCCAGTGCAGCGACTGCAGAGGTCGGGCTACCCTGCCCGCGCCGGCCCATCATGACTTCAGCCATCATACAGGGAATGCCGATTATGATTACGCACGCTAAATAGACTAGGACGAAAGCAGCGCCACCGTTCTCGCCGGTTATGTAGGGAAAACGCCAGATGTTACCTAGACCGACAGCAAATCCGACCGAAGCCATCAAAAAAGTCCAACGTGACGACCAGTGATCCTGTAAACCCGCAGCTGCCATAGTATGTCTCCCGCCCTGTTATTATCGCAGTGGATGAACCCGCATCTTAAAGTGCGGCTGTCGCGACCTCAAGCCATTCTCTGGTTGCGGGCTTCACTCTTGACTCGAGCGTCTGCCAAACGCGCGCGTGGTATTGATTGAGCCACTCTCTCTCGGCTTCATCCAACAACGTGGGTTCGATAAGTCGTTGATCAAAAGGCAACAGCGTTAATGTTTCGAATTGGTAAAACCCTGGGCGATCGCCTGCAACCACCATCTGCAGGTTTTCGCAGCGAATACCGTATTCGCCCTCGGCGTAGTAGCCCGGCTCATTAGAGACGATCATCCCGTGCTCTAAGGGCACCGGTGAGCCCAGCTTGGCAATCCGTTGCGGACCCTCGTGCACGCTCAAATAGCTGCCCACGCCGTGCCCTGTGCCGTGTTCGAAATCGAGCTCGTTCAACCACAGGAACTGCCGTGCCAACGCGTCTAGCTGCATGCCCGAAGTGCCTTTCGGAAAACGTATTCGCGCCAGAGCAATATGCCCTTTCAGCACCAAGGTGAAGTTGCGCCGCATCTCGTTTGAAACTTCCCCCACGGCTACGGTCCGTGTCACATCGGTGGTACCGTCTTGATACTGGCCACCGCTGTCCACTAAATAGAGTGAGTTAGTCACCAGAGTGGTGGGCTTGTCGCTGTTGCGATGATTGTAGTGACACAGAGCGCCGTTGTGTCCGGCCGCAGAGATGGTGTCGAAAGAAGGTTCCAAAAATTCTGGGGTTTCGCTACGAAACGCGTGTAAACGATCCGCTACTTCGGCCTCGTTGGGCATCGTACCCGACGCGATCTGAGAGTCGAGCCAGGCCAAAAAATTCGCCTTTGCGACCGCATCACGTTCGTGAGCACGACGAGCGCCATCCATCTCAACGGCGTTTTTCTTGGCCTTCTCAAGTAGTACAGGACAGGCCAAAGAACGAACATCAAGACCTTGATCCAGCATACATTGCCAGCTTGCGGCATTGGCATTTTGCGGATCAAAAGCCACTTTTTTGCCTCGAAAAGCCGCCAAAACTGACGCGAGTTCTTCTGGGCCTGCCAGCGTCACACCGGAACCCACATGCGCCTGCCAGTCGCCGGCAGGAACCCGCCTTGGATCGACAAACCAAGTTAAATCGCCTCTTTCCGAAATCAGAGCGTGACTTTGAAGGATCGGTAGCTTGCCAATATCGCTGCCGCGAACGTTCAAAAGCCATGAAACCGACTCGGGCATAAACACCCAGAGCGCATCAAGCCCTTTACGACTCAAAATCTCACCGATACGCTTGCGCTTCGACGTAGAGGATTCGCCTGAACAACTTTCTGGGTGAAGCGTGCCGGGCTTTGCCACGGACGCTGGACGATCTGACCAAACCGCATCCACCAAATTTTCGGAGGTCGACACCCACTCCATCGAGCTCATAAGTGACTTCCAGTTTGCAAATTGCGCCTGGCTCACCGTTCTTGTATCCACCGCAATACGGCTTTTAGGTTCACAGGCCGATGTAATCCAATCAGCCAGCAGAGCATCACCCAGATCACCAATCTCGAACTGCGAAGAGTCAATTTGCTGTTTAACTTGGACGGTGTAGCGACCATCGACAAAAATAATGGCTCGAGTCGCGGTCACGACGGCAAGCCCCGCTGAACCTGTAAAGTCAGTTATGTAGCGCAAGCGCTCGTTTGCCTCGGGAATATACTCACCCAAAAACTCATCGGCACGGGGTACCAACAGGGCGTCGATGCCCTGCTTCGACATACACTCTCTAACGGCAACTAAAACAGACACAATCGTCTCCTAAAAATTAATATTGACCCGACAGTTTAATACGCAAAGCTTCCGCCTCTGGCACCGCAATGAGCGATAAATTTTGACGCAATTTGGCTTCATGCCGCCCGGTCGGATTGATCAATAAATCCACCTCATAGCGATTATCTGCGGCACGTACCTGACCTTCCACATTGACAGGACCCGAGAGCGTGCCGACACGTGCCGCTATGCCATTGGTATCCGATGTGAGCAAGACAGTGTAATCACCCAGTGGCACCCGTTCAGAGGGCGCAGCCCAAAGGGCCTGACGCCAAGTCGCTTGGCCATTCATTGCAACTGCGCCCTGCGCTTGTGACCACAGCAATTTCTCGAAATCGAATTCAAAGGTGCCATCCAGCGACAGCGGCGCAATCAAGCGCGCCAACTCCGCCGGGATCGCGCCCTTCAGGTTCTGTAACTCCACGGCTTCGAAACCATCGACGGTGAGCGTACCTGACATCCACTGAGCACCAAAATCCGTCGCAAAAGTAACTTGGGGCGAAAGACTGAGAATACTACTGAGGGAAACCGACCACTCCACTTGCCCCCATGCAAGCACCTCGCCATTCGCACGCGCACTGAGCGACTGAGCCGAGCCCTGCCATAAGGTACCACTGACCCCTTCTAGAAAGACATTTTGCTGCGCCAGCGGCTTTACCACCAAACCCGCCGGAACCGTAGCGACAACCCGCACTAGAAAGAAAAGCATCAGTGCGCTTATCCATAGGGACCAACGCATTCAGCCCCCTTGTGCCAGTCGAATCGTGGCGGAAACCACTCCGACGGTTGTCTGCGTAAGCGCTACTTCGCGCACAATGACGCCTTCGACTGTCTCCAGCTGGTGCAAAAACCCAACCACATCGTTAAATAAAACGCTTTCAAACCGCACCTGTAGTTCGCCGTTGCTACTCGGTTGAATCCGACTGATAGGCAAACCTTGCGATTGACTCACCTGATTCACCAGTGTGAGTAAATTGGCTTTGACCAGGGTTGCACCGGCTCCGCGCAAACGCTGGATCTCGGTGACCATGGCGTTCACTTGCTGCTTGACTTCGGCCGCCCTGACATTTTGCGCTAGCGCTTCGTCGCGAGCGCTTTGGAGTGGGCTCAAAAGCCCCATCCACAGGCCATACACGACAAGCGCTCCCGCTAAAACCGCTAAGCTGATCTGCTCATTTTGAGGGCGCATTAAAAACCACTTTTTCATCAGTTCGCCTCCACTTTGAGTCGAGCCCGCACTTGATCGCCCTGCGCACTGCTGCTGTCGAGCTCTGCTTGCAGACCTCCTTTCACGAGTTCCGAGCGAATCGATTCAACCGCCGCGAAATCGGGCGCCAACACGGTAATGCTTAACTGCTCGTTGCGATCACTGTAGTTCAAGGTCACCATTTGAGTGTCCGGTATCGATTGCAAGGCCAACCCGGTGCGGTCAAGTAGGCTCACAAAACCGCTGCGCTGGCCGTCGCCTCGTAGCGACAGCAGTTGACGCTCAAGCTGTTTTTGGGGATCCACCAGTGCGCCCTGCGGATACGCCTCTCGATAGCGGCCCTCAATTCCTTGCCTCAATTCCAAATTCACCTGCTCGGCTTGCTGTAAACCGGCAAACGTAACGCCCGCCTGCACCGCCACACCGGCGAACAAGGCCGCCGCTACCCACCGCCACTGCGACCACCAGGAAACCCAGGGCAGGACGGCCACAAAATCGCCCTGGCGCAAGTTAAGGGGCTCGCTGATCTCTGACGACATAATCGCTGCATCAAGCCATGCTCCGCGCCGCGAAACCACTTTATCCTCCAGCTCCGGCGGCAATGCAGGCAACATCGACTCAGAAGCTGAGAAGACCAGTATACGCTCCGGTGCTACCTGCGCTTGACTCGACTGAAGGAAGGCCGCGAGCAAATCACGGGGACATACAAAGGCTGCACTCTCAGATAAGCGCACGAAACATCGGCTGTCTTCAATCACAACGACCCATTGCCCGGGCTCACTCGGCAGTAAAAGCGTATCGGGAATCCACTGGCTGACCTTAGCAATCGCCGGCTCCTGCGACCACTCCTGCATGCGCCCCTTACTGACGACCGCAACCGATACGCGATCATCGGCAATCCAGCGAAAGGCAAAATGCAGTTCATCTATATCTTGAGCAAGTCGATCCTCTAAACTGAATGGGAGCGACTGCGCCAAGACTTTACGCTCTGCTTTGCTAACCTCGTGCTCAAGAAAACTGAGGGTTTCACTGGGCACTGCGAACGCAACCGAGGAACGATCCTCTGCCAGCAAGGCGTTTAGTTGCGCCATTCCGTCTGGCGTTGCAATCGGCAAAGCCGGCGCATTAACACGCAAATACTGAAGGACTAAAACGCCCGACTCGTCATATCGTAGTACCGCTTTCACCGCGGATTCCTCTCTTGATAGTTCATTTACAGGGTCGATCCTTGTGTTCGGCGTAACACCGTCATTTGGCCACCTTTACGACTTATAACAGAGTATAGGCGCTGGGGACGATTCGCAATCGAGGCTTCAGCTTGCAGTAAAAAGGTATTGGATTGTTCAGTCAAAATCTCGCGCAACTGGGCCGCATCATTCTCTTGAAAGTAGGGGTCCGCCAAAAATTCATCAATCGAGGCAAAACCCATTTGCTCACGCAATTCCATCAGGGACTCGGCGTCTGCCTCGGTTCTTGGATCCAGTTCCTGCCCGCCCGGAAGCGCCTGAAGCAGCTGCCGCGGCATGGTATGAATATTAATCTTGGTCCCCTCGTCAGGCCAAATGGTAACGAGAGGTGCAAGCTGCTGATACACCGACCAGCTCATACCCTCCACCGCCATCAACTCCGAGGGGCTTTGCATCAGCTGATTCGCGGCGCGATACGGTGGCTGTTTCGATTGATACTGCAAATCCTCGGCTCCCTGCGGGCGAGGTATCGCATCGCCATCGATCCAATCGCCGATGGCATTCACGATCGCAATCGCCTGAAACCGATCCATCAGTGGACCGTCTTCATTGCGGAGCGTCAGTAATAATCGCACAAAAATTCGTTGTTCCAGAGTCAGTGAGCCCGCTCCCTCACCAGCAGCCTCACGACCCGCCAACCAATTCAGGTTGAAGCGCCCTTCCAGGTCGAGCAACTGCCCCAGCAAGTAACCGCCACCGTCCAGCGGATAGGGTGGGCTGGTATCGGCCCAAACCTCTAACAAGGTATCTTTCGGGTTCTCACTCTCGGCATCGAGCTCGTTATCGAGCTTTAATAAGTTAAAGGCGAGCTGCTCGGCACCCAGCAAATAAGCGTAGGTCTGACTGCCAATAAACGTATTAGCCATGCGCTGGTAGAACAGCTGCCCCTCTTTCTCAATGCTGACAAGCAGGGCCGCGCAGAGCGCGAACACCATGAGCGCCACGATAAGCGCCGCTCCTCGCTGCCTCGCCTGAAAGCTAGGGATAGACATAGAGCCTCTCTATCTCACCCATATCGCTCAACCGAAGCCGAACTTCGAGCGCCGTGGGCAAACCCGTGGTGCCGCTCTCAGTAAGCCCCCAATCGCGCACCCAACGGCTCGTATCCAGACGCCCTTCCGCTAAGTCCGCCGACAGTCCGGCAACTTGAGTCTGGGGTAAAAAAACGACTTC
>JAUHWV010000266.1 GCA_030427335.1 Gammaproteobacteria bacterium
CCATTGATCTTCCTGCTATTGCTCTGCAGATTGGCGCGACTTTCGTGGCTCGCAGCTTCTCCGGCGATAAAGAGCAGCTCGTGCCCTTGATCAAGGCAGCCATTTCCCACCGTGGTTTCGCTCTTATCGATGTTGTGTCACCTTGCGTGACCTTCAACAATACGCCGGGTTCAACTAAGAGCTACGAGTACACTCGTGAGCACATGGAAGCCACAGGCACGGTTGACTTTGTGCCGATGCATGAAGAAATCACGACCAAGTACGACCCAGGTAAAACGCGCGATGTCACTATGCACGATGGCTCGGTCATCCGCTTGAAGAAAGTCGATGACAGCTTTGACCCCTTTGATCGCTTATCCGCCATCACGGCGCTCGAGAAAAGTCGCGAATCCGGTCAGATACTCACGGGTCTGTTGTACATGGATAAACAGTCGCGTGATCTGCACGAAGCACTGCAGACGTCGCGCACGCCGCTCAATCAAATGAACGAGCACGAGCTTTGCCCCGGCTCAAAGGTCCTTGAGCAGATCAATCAGAGCTTGCGTTAATAGGGTATTTGTATGGGTACTGCATTAATTTCGGCCGAGGAGTTAATGCAGTGTCTGCATGATCCTCACGTTATTGTGGTGGATGCCAGTTGGTATCTGCCCGCCATGCAGCGTGATCCTAAAGCCGAATTCCTCGACGCGCACATACCCGGTGCGCACTTCTACGACATCGATCGCTGGAGTGATCCTAAATCGCCTTTGCCGCATACCTTGCCAAGCGCTGATTGGTTCGCCGAGGGTATGCGCTCCGTGGGCGTGTCCGATGATTCCCTGGTTGTAGTCTACGATGGCATGGGCTTATTTTCTGCGCCGCGTTTGTGGTGGTTACTTCGTTGTTTTGGTCATCTGCATGTTCGACTTCTGAACGGCGGTTTGCCGGCCTGGGTGGCTATAGGGGGTGCGCTGGAGTCGGGTGAGAGTGGCATCGATCGGGGCGCGTTCAGTGTTCGAGCTTGCAATGAGGGTTTGGTGGGCATCGATTCGGTGCTCGAGGCAATCGAGCTTGGGGATAAGCACGTTCTGGATGCGCGCGGTCCGGGTCGTTTTGCTGGCACCGAGCCTGAGCCTCGGCCCGGTGTCCGCAGTGGTCACATGCCCTCGGCGCTGAACCTGCCGTATCCGCGCGTTTTACAATCAGACGGTCGTTTAAAGTCCTCAGAACAACTCGAGACGCTCTGGGGGGAGCTTTCACTTGCAGCTGATAAACCCATAATTACCTCTTGCGGCAGCGGCATCAGTGCCTGTATTTTGGCGCTTGCACTGCAGGAGACGGGGCGCCCAGTTCAGGTGTATGACGGTTCGTGGGCCGAGTGGGGCAGTCGCTCGGATGTTGACGTTGTCTGCGGGCCGCATCCCACACCCTAATTGCATTTGAACGCGTTCAGTGACTTTTTTGATGCGGAGAAGCCGAGTTGTCCCAACCGGCCATGGTGACGGCATCCCCTTCCTACCTCAGTTCGCTCATGGGGCCATCGACCGCGATGTGTCTTAAGTATGCGTGTCCCCCGTTTTGATCTCTGTTCCGGGGATTCAGCGCGCCGAAGAGGGCCGGAATCGAGGGGTGAGCCGACTGGTGGGTTGTGATACGCTAGCGCTCTTCCGCCCTTAGCTCAGCTGGATAGAGCGTCCCCCTCCTAAGGGGAAGGTCTCAGGTTCGAATCCTGAAGGGCGGGCCATGTACCTCTGGTGCATACCGAGTACATGGATTCAATTCATCAGTGCCGACCCGGTTAACAAAGATTTTAGCCGCCGGCTAACTTCACTTTGTGGCCTTTACCTTCCAAAAATGACTTCAGCTTTTCCCTCTGGTCACCCTGAATCTCAATATCAAAGCCCTTAATTGCGCCACCTACACCGCAAAGCTGCTTCAGTTGCTTCGCGAGCGGTTTTAGCTCGGCCTCAGTCATGCCAAGCCCGGAAACAATGGATACGGTTTTGCCTCCACGCCCTTTGGAATTGCGCGAAATGCGAACCCAACCATCGCCCTCAGGCGGTGTGGTAGGGCCGCACTCACATCGCGTTTCCGGGGCCCCGCAACCCGGGCACAGCTTGCCGTGGTCGGTAGAGAAGACGAGGTTTTTTTTGTTTCGCATCCGGTGATCTCAAACAAGGCTAATCGAGTATAGAATTTTGTTGCGCTTATTTTAAACCATAGGTGGTGACACGCGCGAATGATCGCTATTATTCGATGTTTACTGCGTACACTTGACGAAAAATGACCGAGACAGACAAACTCAATCAGCCCTACGCTAGCGAAGAATCAGTAATGGATTTACAAGTACGTTTGGCTTTCGCCGAGCAAGCGCATGCGGATCTGGATGATATTGTTGCGCAACAGTCGGTCATGATTCGAGAGCTCAAGCGCCAAATAGAAAAACTGCGTGGAGCCCTTGAAGACGCCAGTCGCCAATGGGGCGAAACGCCATCCATTGAACGTCCACCTCACTATTAATGATAAGTCTAAGGAGTCGATCATGAGCCAAGCAGCTCGAGTAGATACCCCTGAGCAAGCTGAGTTTCGCCAGCACTGCCGGGATTGGTTAGCGGCGAATCACCCCGGTGAACCACCGGTCAGATTGCCGCAAAGTGCCATTGAGATCATGAATAAAGATCAGATGGACTTTCTGCAGGCGTGGCAAAAAGCCGCTTACGATGCGGGTTTAGTGGGTTGCGATTATCCTAAACTGTGCGGCGGTGGCGGCCACACCGGGTTTCAACGCATTGCTAATGATGAAATGGTCAAGGCCAAAACCCCAATTCTG
>JAUHWV010000267.1 GCA_030427335.1 Gammaproteobacteria bacterium
AGTTGGGGTGTCGTTTGTCCCAGCAAGCAAAGACGGTTTGATAGATGCGAGCGCTATAGAGCGACACCTTCGAGACGACACACGATTGGTATCGATCATGTATGTCAACAACGAACTGGGGACCATCAATCCAATTCCGGAAATCGCGGATTTGTGCCGCAGCAAAGATATTTTGCTGCACGTGGATGCGGCTCAGGCTGTCGGCAAACTCGATATCGATCTGCAGAAGCTGCCAGTTGATATGCTGTCCATATCGGCGCACAAATTCTATGGACCCAAGGGTGTGGGTGCACTGTTTGTGCGCCGAGGTTGCAGTATCGCGCCAGTGGCACAAATCCATGGAGGGGGTCATGAGCGTGGGTTTCGAAGTGGTACCCTCGCGACGCACCAGCTCGTTGGTATGGGTGCGGCTGCAGAATTAGCGGGGCGAAGAATGTCGCTTGATCAAACCCATTTTGGTTCGCTGGGCAAACAGCTTCTCGAGGGTCTGCTGGCGATTGAGGGCACTGTCTTAAATGGTTCGGTCTCTGAGCGTTTACCCCAAGCGGTGAATGTTTCCTTTAGTGGAGTGGGTGGTGAGGCGCTCATCGCGGCGTTAAGCGATCTCGCCGTATCGTCTGGTTCGGCCTGCAATTCGGCCGTTATGAAGCCTTCTCACGTTTTGCTTGGAATCGGCGCGGATCGAGCTCGGGCGGATAGTGCAATTCGTTTTAGTTTGGGGCGGTACACAACTCAAGAGCAGCTGGCACGTGCGGTGGATGTCGTGACTCAAACAGTGGCCTTGTTGCGCGGTAAGTCTTTGGATTGACGCCACAAAATAGAGTCTTGACAGGGTGTTTACTGTGCTTATTTGTGGGTGCGGAGGCGCATGAAAGTCCGTATAATACGCGCCCAACTTGGGTGCTGACTCAAGCTCGCATACAAAACGATTATTTGGAGTAATACATAATGGCAGTAGAACGCACACTTTCTATCATCAAGCCCGATGCAGTTGGTAAAAACGTGATTGGTGAAATTTACTCTCGCTTCGAAGCGAATGGCCTTCGTATTGTCGCGGCGAAAATGGTGCGCTTGACTGACGCCACAGCCGGCGGTTTTTATGCGGAACACAAAGAGCGCCCATTTTTCAAAGATTTGGTTGGTTTTATGACATCGGGCCCTGTTATGGTGCAGGTGCTTGAGGGCGAAAATGCCGTTGCGAAAAACCGCGAATTGATGGGCGCGACCAATCCACAAGAGGCTGCGGCTGGAACAATCCGCGCTGATTTTGCTCAGTCCATCGACGCGAACGCCGTGCACGGTTCTGATTCAACGACCTCAGCTGCGCGTGAGATTGACTACTTTTTTGCGCAAACGGAAGTGTGTGAGCGCAGCTAATGAGTGACTCGACGCTTCCAGCCAGTCAAGCGCAGGAACGGGCTAACCTGCTCGGGATGACGCGCGGGCAACTGGAGGCGTTTTTCCGCGATTTGGGCGAAAAGCCCTTTCGTGCACAGCAGGTCATGAAGTGGATGCACCATCAAGGCGTTCGCTCCTTTTCCGATATGACCAACCTGTCCAAAGCCCTTAGAGATAAGCTTGAGCAGTGCGCTGAAGTGCGTCCGCCCGAGGTTGTATCCTGTCACGATTCTAGCGATGGCACACGCAAATGGCTGGTGCGTTCTATCGAGGGCGGTCTGGTCGAGACGGTGCTGATTCCAGACGGGGATCGCGCCACCTTATGTGTATCTTCACAGGTTGGCTGCAGCCTCGACTGCAGTTTTTGTTCAACGGGCAAACAGGGTTTTGAACGCGACTTAACGGCCGCGGATATCATCGGTCAAGTGTGGTTGGCGATCGATTCGTATGACGCCTTCAAAGCGGGTAAAGATCGGGTCGTGACGAATGTGGTGATGATGGGCATGGGTGAACCTTTGCTGAACTTCGATCCCGTGGTTGCCGCTATGGAACTTATGATGGATGACCTCGCTTACGGTATCTCAAAGCGTCGGGTCACCTTGAGTACCTCTGGCGTTGTGCCCGCGCTCGACCGTTTGTCGGAGGTAAGTTCGGTTAGCCTAGCCATCTCGCTGCACGCGCCTAACGATGCGCTGCGCAATCAGTTGGTGCCGATCAATCGGAAGTATCCCATAGCCCAATTGCTCGATAGCTGCAGACGCTATCTGGCGGCTCAAGGTGACAAAAAGCGGGTGGTGACGGTCGAGTACACGCTTATTGCTGGGGTAAACGATCAGCGCGAGCACGCGGTTGAACTGGCAGGGCTTCTAAAAGACTTTCCATGCAAGATAAATTTAATTCCCTTCAACACCTTTGGAGGGTCGTCTTATGAGAGGCCCAGTGGCAATGCCGTATCTCGATTTTGGCAAGTTCTGATCGATGCTGGGTATATCGTTACGGTCAGAACTACGCGCGGTGACGATATTAGCGCCGCATGTGGTCAGTTGGTAGGCGAGGTCGTTGATCGAACCCGTCGCTCAGAACGGCACCGCAATCGTGCTCAGTCAGATCTTCAAGTGATAGCGGTGGACTGAAATGCAGAAAATCGCTCTCCTGCTAGTCCTTTTAGTCTTTGCTGGCTGCGTCACAACGAATGAGACGGTGTTCACGAACCAAGAGTCTCCAGAGCTCGCCTTGAAAAGACGAGTCGAACTGGCGCGAGCCTATATTGGTCAAGGCAATTGGGAAAACGCGAAACGCAACTTGAAACTGGCTGCGGATATCGACCCAAAGAACGCGGAAGTGTTCGAGGCGTTTGCGCTTGTATATCAGAGTACGGGTGAGCTCGACGCTGCTGAG
>JAUHWV010000268.1 GCA_030427335.1 Gammaproteobacteria bacterium
AAATGCGATAAGTTGATGCTTTGATCGGCGATACTGGCCGGTGAGAACGTGATCAGTATTAAAGCATATCGTAGGATGACCGACATAGTTCCCGCTTCCTTATAGAGGTAAAAACATAACATTGCTGTGGTGCGTTTGCGTTGCCCGCGTGAGTGCCTCTAACTGCGTTTCTCGAGGCCCAACCGAGACCGCTTGGTAAATTCCCAGGCTTCCCATGTTGTCGTTGTTTAGCCAGTGTTCCGCCATTAACGAAGGCTCTCCTGCTAGGAACCATTGTCCCACTTGAATACCATCCGCTATTCCGGCCCTCATGGTCATGATCGAACGGTGGTTAAGTTGTCCCGTATACAGTGCGGGCCTGCATTCTAGGGCAGCAGAAAAATCGGCCACTTTGTTACTGAGGAGCGTGCGCAGACCGCGCTCCAGTTCCTTTAAAACCGAGCTTGGGTCGTGCGTCGCCGAAAAGGATGGTAGCCGGTATGGTAGGGCGACTTTGGCGACTAATTGACGGGTCACCGTGTGAGTGAGTGTCGCTTCAATCACAAGACGGTGGCCTTGAAAGCGTCGGGTGCGACTATCGAAAGGTATCCTATCGCTCACGCTACTCAGCACCCAGCTGGATGACGTGCTGATACCTCGCCCTGTCGCCGCAAAAGCGGGATGCGTCCCCTCTGCGAAGCGAATCGTCCAAGCGAGTTGGTAAGACTGCGGTGGGCGTAGGGAACCCACTCCAAACGCGTAGCGGTTGTGGGCGCTCGCGTCGGGCTGGCTTGGTTCGACGCGCATCGCGCTGGCAATGGAATGCAGCGAGAAGGCCTCGCCACTCACCGAGTAAATGAATCTGGCCAGCGCTTCGAAGTTGATATCATTCGCCGGGTTTGGCGCGCGCACGCGGCTGACGGTAATACCGACCGTTGGACGCGCCCCCGTGACCGATTGCCAGAGGCACTGATCGCTGAGGTCAACGGGTTCTGATATGGGTTGTGGTGTCACTCCAGCGGCTTCCAAATAAGACGCTATTTGCACGCCTTGAACGGAAATCGCGCTTTCAAACAGTTGCGACTCTTGCAATCGACCAGAGTCGTCTATGTACGATAGTCCTCGCAGTCGTACACCGTTATCTACCGCTTGTTGCAGCAGTGATTGCTTAATCTTCTCGAGCGTTGTGTGCGCACTATCGACACCCTCGGATCCGAAGGCCGCCGACGTAACGACGAGCAAAATGGCGAAGGTCAGGCTACGCATGATCTTTACCGGTGTGCAATGACGAGCTGTTTAAGGTATAGATCGCGCAGGTCTTGAACGAGTGCTACGGGCAGAGACAGTGTGACCTCGTAGGTATCAGAGCCCACGGGGTTGATCCGCTCCAATTTCGCGCCGTAGATTACCCCGCGAACGCGCGCCTGAAATTGGTCATTCTGCATCACCAAATCACCAATTGAGGTATTGGCATCGATATACTGCCCATATACTTGCTCAGCAAGGGATCGATACGCATCTAATTTCGATGCTCTGATCGCCATCAATCTTTGTTGTGCTGGATTGTTATGTGGCTGAGAGCTGATGGTTGCATAGCCGGTTGCCGTGAGTATCTGAGCCGGATCATCTAAGGGTTCAATCAAGAACCGATTTGGCCCCACGGACATCTGCGCGCATCCGGTAATGGCTAGCGCGCACGTTATAAGCAGTGTTCTAACTAACAACCTGCCCATGATTTTCTCCTTAATACATAAATAGGCTCACAGTATGAATCGACTGCTGTGCATGAAACTTTAATGGAGAACATGGTTTCTTTTATAGCGAATAGGCATTTAGTTTAGTTTGGCACATTAATTGCTAAATCTAGTGCGGGAGCCAGTTCGGTAGTATCCGCTAGCGGATCTTGTCTTCTAAGTTACTTATTAATATAGGATTTTTAAAGATGGCGAGTTTGTTGACCGTGTCCGATTTTCGACAGCGTTTAGGTCGTGTCGATTTTAGCGGGATTGGCGTTCCGTTTGTCGTGCTCTTGATTATGGCGATGCTCGTCCTTCCACTGCCATCTATCTTGCTCGATTTACTGTTCACCCTCAATATCATGATTGGCTTAATGATCATCATGATTGCGATCAATACCACTAAGCCTCTCGAATTCTCTGCCTTCCCTTCCATCCTGTTGCTCGCGACGCTTCTCAGGTTGGGCTTGAACGTGGCCTCCACACGAATTGTGCTGGTCAATGGTCACGAGGGAACCGATGCGGCCGGTAAGGTTATTGAAGCCTTTGGTGAGTTTGTCATCGCCGGGAATTACCTAGTCGGTTTTATTATTTTTGCGATCTTGATGATTATCAACTTTATTGTTGTGACAAAAGGGGCTGGAAGGGTTTCAGAGGTGATAGCCCGATTTACCCTCGATGGCTTGCCCGGTAAGCAAATGGCGATTGATGCTGATTTAAACGCCGGTGTAATTACTCAGGAAGAGGCAAAGGTGCGCAGGGAAGAGGTCGCTCAAGAATCTGACTTCTTTGGATCGATGGATGGCGCCTCGAAATTTGTTCGAGGCGATGCCATCGCGGGTATTCTTATTCTCATTATTAACATCGTCGGGGGGCTTGCCGTTGGTATGCTCCAGCACGATCTGAGTATGTCTGAAGCCAGCACGATATATGTATTGCTCACCATCGGCGATGGACTGGTCGCTCAGATTCCGTCACTTCTTTTGTCCTTTGCTACGGCCATTTTGGTGACGCGCGTAACAACCGCAGAGTCTATGGTTGAGCAAGCGGGAAGTCAGTT
>JAUHWV010000269.1 GCA_030427335.1 Gammaproteobacteria bacterium
CAGTGTGTAAAAGTTTGATATCTCAATGTAGGAATCAGGTCGCACAGGATGCGACATCGGGCCTGCATCTTCGGCAAACTGCGCGGTTCTGAGCAGGGTCACGTCCTCGATGCGTTTCACCGCAGGGGAACCCATATCCGACGAGAACTGACTGTCACGGAACACCGTGAAGCCTTCTTTCAAGCTCAACTGAAACCAATCTCGACAGGTTACTCGGTTACCCGACCAGTTGTGAAAATACTCATGCGCGACGATGGCTTCAACCCGCTGATACCCCATATCCGTTGTGACATCGGGGCTCGCCAGCACACAGGATGTGTTAAATATGTTTAGGCTCTTGTTTTCCATGGCCCCCATGTTGAAATCGTCTACCGCAACGATGTTGAAGATCTCTAGGTCGTATTCGCGCCCGTAGACTTCTTCATCCCAGCGCATGGAACGCTTGAGGGCATCCATCGCAAAATCACACTTATCCAGATCTTTGGGTTCAACGAAGATACGCAGCGTGACCTCGCGGCCGTGCATGGTCTCAAATGTGTCTTCGATGTGGGCAAGGCTACCGGCTACCAAAGCAAACAAATAAGCGGGTTTCTTGTGTGGATCATGCCAAACCGCTTTGTGGCGACCGTTCTCGAGGCTTTCTTCTGCAATGCAGTTACCATTGCTCAGCAACACGGGATACTTCGCTTTATCGGCACTTACACTTACAGTGAACACCGACATCACATCGGGACGATCAAGGTAATAGGTGATTTTTCTAAACCCCTCGGCCTCACACTGTGTGCAAAACATGGTTCTCGACTTGTAGAGGCCCTCGAGCGAGGTATTGTTCTCGGGGTGAATTTCCGTTTCTATTTCAATCAAAGCCCGATCGGGTACTGAAAAAAGTGTGAGCGTGTCGCTGGTGACAGCATAGGCATCCGCTGGTAACGCGATACCGTCAATTTTAACGCTCAGTAAAGATAGGTCTTGGCCGTCAAGGACCAACGGCGCAGTCGAATCGGTGTTTGAGCGCACAACTTCAAGCTGAGACTGCACCAGCGTTCGATCATCGTACAATTCAAAGTCAAGCTGCACGGATTTAATTTCAAAGGCAGCGGGTGTGTAATCCGCCAACCGAATAGCTTGAGGTTCCGCGTTTCGCATGAGTTCTCCTAGTATTCTAGCTTTAGGTGGTAGCCGCCAAATTTTCGAACATTGAGCACACCACAATCAAAAATTAAGTACTGACCTTTTATTCCCACGAGACGGCCTTCAACAACCGCTTGCTTATCAAAATTGAGCGCTTTGACTTTATCGGGATACGTTGAAACTGGATAGGTAATTTCAAACACATGAGCCTCGGGGAGTGTTTGCAGCGCCTGTACGCCAAACTCCGCATGTAGACCCGCTATGACGTCCTTGTATTGGTCTAGCAATTCGTCGCGAGCCGCATAGAGGTCGAGCGGCTCAGGTTGGCTTTTGAGCATGGTCTGCCAAGCGGTTTTATCCGCGACCGATTGGCCAATTGCCACTTCCAATAAACCGGACAACCGCCGACTCGATACGCGGGCAATTGGCAGCGCTTGCACCGCCCCTTGATCCACCCAGCGCGTCGGGATTTGACTGTGACGTGTGATCCCCACCTTGAGAGCAGAGGTGTTAGCCAGATAAACAAAGTGATCAATCATGCAGTTCTGCTCGCCCCACTCCGGCTCTCGACAGGTACCCTCATGGAAATGGCACTTCTCAGGGCTCATAATGCACGAGTCACACTGGGCTAAACTCCGAAAACAAGGAAAGCAGTAGCCCTGATTGAAAGTCTTATTGCTCTTACGGCCGCAAGCAACACAGTTTATGACGCCCGCATAAGTGAGCTTAATGCTCTGACCAATTAAAGCGTTCAACTCAACCTGAGTATCGCCCAAAGGGAGCGAGTAACGCACCG
This sequence comes from Gammaproteobacteria bacterium, assembly GCA_030427335.1. Lineage (GTDB taxonomy): Bacteria > Pseudomonadota > Gammaproteobacteria > Pseudomonadales > Halieaceae > Aequoribacter. Next base: position 1,928 of record JAUHWV010000269.1, read on the forward strand.
TTTGGTCCAAAACCGACTGCATTTTGCGAACATTACCTGAAGCGTGTGCCATCCTACTCACTCCACTTCAGGGGTTCTTCGTCGCACACGTCTCCGGCTTTATGCCCCTTGTCGATATAGCCGATGCGCTCTTCTCTGGGCAGGTTTAACTCGCCATAAGCGATAACCGCCTGCATAACGTGCTCGCGCTGATGGGGTTCGAGTGGTGATCCATCGGGCCACTTACCCACTTCGAGGGCCGTAACAAAGCGCCGATATAACTCTGGGGAAAGACGCGCCACGGCGTCTTTGTATGCGTCAACCATAGTTTCCTCTAGCGTTTATGAGCGCGAACGCAAGGCGAAGGCGCTTCGTAATAAGAAGGCGAGTGTAACACCACCAAGCAGGCCACCAACATGGGCATGATTTGCAATACTGCCAAAACCCAGCATATCCACCAAACCACTGAGCCCCAATAGCAACCAGCCGAGCATGAAGTACACGATCGTGTTGGGTGGAGCAACACACCAAGGGTGAGCCCCCATCCCACCAATCCAAGACAGCGCGAGCAGGCCGTAAACAACACCCGATAAACCGCCAAACACGGCCGGCTCAGACAGCTCGGCTTGCGCCACGTTCGCCACCAAGGCGATCGCAAGAATGGCGAAGAGAGTCAGCAGTGACCCGAGACCGGCCTCTAATCGACGCCCAAACTCCCATACCCACAAGCAATTGAAAATCAAATGCAGCCAACCAAAATGGAGCAAAGCGGGGGTAAACATCCGATACCACTCTGCGCCCTGCATTACGAGTCGCATACCTTGATCGGTAACGACCAGCGGGTAGTAAGTCATGCCCGCCAGCAATT
>JAUHWV010000270.1 GCA_030427335.1 Gammaproteobacteria bacterium
TGGCCCGCTATCCGATACCTTGTCGGGGCGTATCTCGGCGCTATTCCGCGAAACCGACGGATCGTATGTTAATACCCTGACGGGAGACGACGAGAAACAAGAGGAAGAATCGGTCATTCGCGCTCAATTGCGATGGGAACCGAACGATAACCTCTCGGCCAACTTCAAGTATGAGACAGCCGACTTTGACGATTTTGGACGCAACGTCGAGATCGACCAAAGCATCGCGCGCGAGGATCTTCCGGCCGGCACGCCCGGTTACGCCGCCATTCTTGCAGGAACGGTAGCAGCGGGTAACGCAGCATTCGGCGCCGCTGGCCTACCTTTAATCCCCTTTGGTGGCGAGGATGCGAAACTCGATCGCAGACGCGGCGGCAACTCCGACTATCACACCAACGAATCCGAAGTCATGGTGTTAAACGTGGATTACGCGATCGGTGACTACACCTTATCTTCAACGACAGGGTGGTTAGATTACTCGTTTTTTCAAGACTGCGACTGTGACTTCACCTCAGCCTTGATCTTCCAAGCTTACGGTGACGAAAATTTTGAGCAATTCAGTCAAGAGATCCGCTTGACGTCACCCGGTGGCGAACAGCTTGACTATATTGTTGGCGCCTTTTATCAAACCAACGAACTGGATTTTAACGACGCGATCGACGTTCCGACGGCAAGCTTACTACGTCTCTTGAATCCAGCGTTTTCTAACATTCGCACTCGACGTTTCGCGCAGCAGGATTCCGATCTATGGGCGGTCTTTGGCCAGGTGACCTGGAATATTAGCGATAGCGCTCGCTTAATCTTGGGTGGCCGCTATACAGAAGAAGATAAAACAGCGACTAAAACCCAGATCCACTTTGCGGGTGATATCGCCAGCGAAGTCGGGTTTCCTGCCGTAGATCCTAGCGGTGCTACACCAAATGTTCTGTGGGCACTCAACCCATTGTTTGGGGCCTTTAATATAGAGCCCTACGACACCATTCGCGGCAGTCGAACCGAAAAAGAATTTACACCTCAAGTGACATTCCAGTGGGATGTAAACGATCAGGCAATGGCTTACGTGAGCTATGTTGAAGGCTTCAAAGCCGGTGGATTCGACATCCGCTCTAATGGACACCCTGATCCGTCGCTGGTTAACGCACAAAACTTAGGTCGAGGCCTTGATATTGTGGGTGTCTTCGAGTTTGAAGATGAAGCTGCAACAAGCTACGAGGTCGGTTTAAAGACAGGCATTGGCGACACGGCGGAAGTGAATATTGCTTACTTCTATACCGAGTACGAAAACCTGCAAACGTCTCAGTTTGACGGCGTGCTTGGCTTTAACGTCACCAACGCAGGTGCTGCTGAAATCAGTGGCCTTGAAGCGGATGCGCGTTGGTTAATAGCGGAAGGTTTAACACTCACTGCGGCAGGCGCTTTCCTCGACTTTGAGTACACGGATTTCCGTAACAACCAGGTCTACTTCGGAATGACCGCTGACGTTTTCGGCGAAGCCAACTTGGTTAACGCCGATGGTGTTACTTACAATGCCACCGGTAAGCGTAAAGAGTACACACCTGAGTTCACCGCATCCCTCAGCCTTGAATACGTTAAACCCCTAGCCAATGGTCTTGAGCTTCGCACGGTATACGATGTGAACTATAGTGACGATTACATCTTCAACCCAACATTGGATCCGCGCAGCGTCCAAGATGCCTACACGCTGCATAATATTCGAGTTGGCGTAGGCGCTGCCGACGGAGGCTGGGAAGTCGCGTTCATCGGTAAAAACCTGACCGATGAAGATGTAGTGACCTATGGTGGCGAAGCACCGCTTTCAGGCGCTCTGACGGGCGGAACCGCTATGGGCTACTACAAATTCCTCGACAAACCCGCAACCTATGCGGTACAGGGGACATACCGCTTCTGATCAAGCGCGGTTATAAAAAAGAGGGCTTAGGCCCTCTTTTTTTTGCACTGACACTCCGTTTCACCATCCGTAAGTGAAGCGAACGCTCCGAATTCTCAATGCCTCGCCACAACGGCGAAACAAAGCTGCCCCTCTGCGCGACACATCATCCGATGATAGCGCGGGACCTTGGTCTTTTTTCTGCGAAAATCTAGCTCGCCGATTTTACAGGTCTCGCCAACAACTTGATGTCGGCAGATCTTGGGTGAATCTCCTCCCACAGACGCTCGTAAGCGGTGTGCTTGATCTTCCACTCGCCGTCTACCTTGACGTAGTCGTCTTCGTAGATCGCGGAACCCATTACCGTGGTGTCTTCCTCGAGATTAATGAAGATGTCCTGCAGGTACCAAAGGCCCTTGGCCGTATCGCCGTCAACCGAAATCTCGGGGTGATGCCCCGTGTGCATACCGAACTTTTGATCGGTGAAGGAGTAGGCGTAAAACTTAAGGAGTTTTTCGCGGCCCTGTACGTCAATTTCGTAGTGCCCACCTTTAAAGTAGGCGCTCGCATCCTCTGTAAAGACGGACGCTAAGCCTTCTTGATTGCCGGTATCGAGAAAGCGGAAGTAACGCGCTTTTAATTGTTTTATGAGCTCAATCGCTTCTAAATCTAACATATTTATTCGCTGTAGTTATTAATGTGTTTAGCGGCTTGGTACGCCATGGTCATTGCGGGGCCCAAGGTCGCACCAGGGCCAGGGTAAGTAGGTAAAATCGCAGCAGACGCGTTACCCACAGCGTACAGCCCAGGGATAACACCGCCTTGCTCAGCTTTGACCTCAGCATTTACTGTGGTATCCAAACCACCCAAGGTGCCGAAGTC
>JAUHWV010000052.1 GCA_030427335.1 Gammaproteobacteria bacterium
TCGTATCGAAGTCGTACACTTGGGTTGATACCATATCTCGAAGCGCGGTTATCGATTTCAGCGAGAGTGAGTCGTTGATCTCCCATTCTACTTTAAGATCGACGTTTTTCTGCTCGAAACCGTACTTATCGAAGTCGTCGTAGGCCGTTGAGACTTTGTCAATGTCGGTGGGTAGGGCTGTATTATGTGGCCCCAGCGGTAAGCCTGGTGCGGCCCCTGGGAAAAACACGGAATCCGCTGTGTACGCGATGGCGGTTAAGCCACCAATGGAAGCGGGGTCAAAAGCGATACGGTTGGGTAAAACCGGCATTGAGCTATCTTTTACATACGAGGCATTCAGTTTGACTGATACCGCGTCTGAAGCCTGCCACAATAACGCAGCGCGAGCTGCCTGCATGTCTTTATCCCAGAATTCTCGATCATCGACTGTATTTTGCTGCCAACCGTCTCTTTGAACGTTTGTCACAGCAAAACTGCCGCTCACTGTATCGGAAAGGGGGCCTGAAATACTTGCCTTGATACGGTTGTAGGAGTCTGATCCCAGTTTCAGTTCAACGGAGCCTGTGGTCTCGTTGCTTGGGTCGCGGGTGATGTAGCGGATGGCGCCACCGATGGTGTTACGGCCGTAGAGGTGACCCTGAGGCCCTTTCAATATTTCGATGCGCTCAACATCCAGCAACTCTAACATCCCACCGGTGGTGCGCTCTGCGTAAACGTCGTCGATATAGATGCCGATGCCTTGATCGTAACCTGGATTGTTGCCGATTCCGCGCATGAAGACACCGATCCCTCCGGCGACAAGACCGCTTGTCTCGTGGACTTGTACGTTGGGGCTCATTCGTCCCACTTCTACCAAATTATCGATTTGTGCATTTTGCAGGTCTGAGCTTGAGAATGCCGAGATCGACATCGGAACGTCCTGCAAATTCTCGCTGCGCTTTCGAGCGGTAACAACCACTTCCTCCAGCGCGCCCGACTGTGCCAGTACGGGTATTCCGGTACCGGTCAGAGTGCTCGCCACCGCGAGGCCGATTAAAGATTTTTTGAACGTAGTGTGCTTCATAAATACTTACCCTATTTTATGGTTAATTTAAATTTGGGATTAACTCATGCATCGGCGGGTATTTTTAATACATTTGCACTAGTTGGCATCACTCATTTGAGGTAAGGCCGCTTTACCAAAAGGCGCTCAATAACCCCTGTGTCCTCAAATGACGGTAATCGAGCCCGTCTGCAGTGCTATTTTAATGAGATCAGATGCTTCCGCAGTGCTAATCTAGGCTCGCTAGAAGTGTTCGATGACACAGGAAAATACGAATGATCACTAACCACAACTTATATGCCGCCTTCGACGAGATGGTCTGTCGCTACACATCCAAAGTAGCGCTAATGACGCAGGAAGGTACGAGCTATACCTACGCTGACTTGCGCTGTGAATCGGCAAAAGCGGCTAACGCTCTGGTGTCATTGGGTTGTAAAAAAGGCGATCGAGTATCGGTTCAGGTCGCCAAATCACCGCAGGCACTGTTTTTGTATCTGGGCTGTTTACGTGCGGGTCTTGTCTTTCATCCACTTAACACCGGCTATAAGAAGCATGAGCTCGACTATTTCTTGGGTAATGCTGAGCCGGCGGTTGTCGTATGTGATACAGCCGATCTGTCGCTAATGCAAGAGCTAGCCTCTGTGCACGGTATCTCTACGGTGTTCACGCTTAGTGTTGATGGGTCAGGAAGCCTTTCAGAGCGTGTCGCTTGCAGCGACTCCGATTTTGAAACAGTGATGTGTGCGCCAGATGATCTGGCATCTTTGCTTTATTCATCAGGTACAACGGGTGTGCCCAAAGGCATTATGCTGACGCACCAAAACTTATCATCCAACGGTCGCACTCTCGTTGACTACTGGGGCTTCACCGATCGGGATGTCTTATTGCATGCCTTGCCGATTTTTCATGTGCATGGGCTCTTTGTTGCTGTGAGTTGTGTCTTGTTAGCCGGCGCATCCATGCGGTGGTTAAGTGGCTTCCAGATTGATCAAGTGCTGTTAGAAATACCACATAGCACCGTTATGATGGGCGTTCCAACCTACTATACGCGTCTGCTCGCTGATGTTCGTTTTGGGGCTGGGCTAACACAAAATAGTCGGTTATTTGTGAGTGGGTCGGCGCCTCTGTTGGAGGAAACGTTTCACGATTTTGAAGCTCGCACAGGCCACCGGATTCTTGAGCGATACGGAATGAGCGAAACGGGAATGAATACCTCCAATCCATTGTATGGCGAGCGGAAGGCGGGAACTGTAGGTTTCCCTCTGCCGGGCATTGAAGTTCGCGTAGTTGATGATAACGGCGCCTCGGTTCACTCTGGGCAGATCGGCAATATACAGGTGAAAGGCTCCAACGTGTTCAAGGGTTATTGGAAGTTGCCGGAAAAAACCGAGCAGGATTTTATACATGACGGCTTCTTCGATACGGGCGATAAAGGGTGTTTCGACGACGCGGGTTATTTATCCATCGTAGGTCGCGCTAAGGATATGGTGATTACGGGCGGCCTTAATGTGTATCCAAAGGAAGTCGAATTGGTCATCGATGAACTGGAAGGTATCGTTGAATCGGCTGTCATCGGGGTGCCTCATCTTGATTTTGGCGAGGCCGTTGTCGCTGTGGTGGTCTTAAAACCTGGCTTTGTCTTCGATGAGAGCGAGTTGATCTCACAAATCAAAGACACACTTTCGAGTTTTAAGGTCCCCAAAAGGATACTCGTTCGTGAAGAGTTGCCGCGAAATACGATGGGGAAAGTACAGAAGGCAGTTTTGCGTTCAGAGTGTGAATCGCTGTTTCGTTAGGTGCCTCGAAGATCGGAGTTATGGTGTTCGATTGTGACCAAAATGGCATACGCACTGCGCGTTGTACATGGACGTAATCACACAGTCTGGTGGGCGACTCTGTCTCAAGATTCAAGTGAACACAAATGTAGAGTATCCGAACGTGGTGGAGACCAAGAATGTCCTATCTTCAATTGGCATATTTACACCTAGCAACCGTTTTACCGGCCCTTGTGATTGGCGCCGTTTTATTTATAAACCGAAAGGGTACTTGGAATCACAAGTTTTTAGGAAAACTTTATATGATTCTAATGTTGTTGACGGGGCTGGTCACTCTGTTTATGCCAGCCAAAGCCGGACCGACATTATTGGGGCATTTTGGGTTTATTCACCTGTTCTCTTTGCTGGTGTTCTACTCTGTCCCCTCCGCTTATTTAGCAGTGAGGAATAACAACATGGAAGCGCATAGAGGCGAGATGATAGGCTTATTCGTTGGTGGAATATTGATAGCAGGTGCTTTGGCGTTCAGTCCGGGAAGGCTTCTGAATACTTGGTTATTCACATACATTATTTCTTGAAGGTCATATCGAGTGATTGATGCACTCTCAGAAACCGGCTTCAACGTTCCTCCTGGCAGTCCCTGCTCACCTAGCTGGGCTTACCGCCACGGATGGCGGGTATGCCGTTTTTGCAGGAGCAAAAAACGGCCTTCTCGCCCAGCCAGCACGTTGTACTGAAACATAAAAAAAGGGCTAGCTCTCGCTAACCCTTTTTAATGTTTGGCTCCGCCTGCTGGGCTCGAACCAGCGACCCAATGATTAACAGTCATTTGCTCTACCAACTGAGCTAAGGCGGAATGAAACTCAACTGAGGCGCGAATAATATATAGGCCTTTAACGATGGTCAACCCCATCGAGGAACGATTTTCGTCTTTGTGGCTTCAGTTGCGTATAATCTGCTTCCTGCGACAATGCGCACCCATCTCACCAGGTATTTTCTGTGGCCAAACCGTTTAAAGTTGAATCAAAATACAAGCCCGCCGGGGATCAACCCCAAGCCATTGATAAGCTGGTAGAGGGTGTCCAGGCGGGTCTTGCATTTCAGACTTTACTGGGGGTAACCGGTTCAGGAAAAACGTTTACCATGGCCCATGTGGTCGAGCGGCTTCAGCGCCCCACGATCGTGATGGCGCACAACAAAACACTTGCCGCCCAGCTATACGGCGAATTTAAAGAGTTTTTCCCCAATAACGCAGTAGAGTACTTCGTTTCTTACTACGACTATTATCAGCCGGAGGCATACGTTCCCTCGTCTGACACCTTTATCGAAAAAGACGCCTCGGTAAACGATCACATTGAGCAAATGCGCCTATCGGCGACTAAGGCCTTGATGGAGAGGCAAGACTGCTTGGTGGTCGCGACCGTTTCTGCCATTTACGGCTTGGGTGACCCGAAGTCGTACTTCAAAATGGTATTGCACGTCTCTCGTGGTGAGGTCGTTAATCAGCGCGAGTTGCTGCTCCAGCTTGCGGAGCTTCAGTACACTCGGAACGACGTGGCTTTTCAGCGCGGGACTTACCGCGTGCGAGGGGATGTGATTGACATCTTCCCTGCGGACTCCGAAAAAGAAGCGGTACGAATCGAGCTTTTTGATGAGGAAGTCGACAATATCACGATCTTCGATCCCTTGACCGGAGCAATAGAGGCGAAGGTGCCTCGAATCACGATTTTCCCAAAGTCACACTACGTGACCTCCCGAGACATCATGCTCAACGCGATCGATGAGATCGAAGTTGAGCTCGAGCAGCGGCTGAAGCAGCTCAATGAGGCCAATAAACTGGTCGAAGCCCAACGCCTGCAGCAGCGGACCCGTTACGATATCGAAATGATCCGAGAGCTTGGCTACTGCCAAGGTGTAGAAAATTACTCACGCTACTTGTCGGGTCGAGGGCCGGGTGAGCCGCCGCCTACGCTATTTGAGTATTTGCCTGACAATGCCCTCGTGATTATTGACGAATCGCACGTAACGATTCCGCAGATCGGTGGCATGTACCGGGGCGACCGTTCTCGTAAAGAGACTCTGGTCGAGTATGGATTCCGCTTGCCCTCCGCTTTGGATAATCGCCCACTTCGTTTTGAGGAGTGGGAAAATTTGGTGCCTCAGGCCATTTTTGTGTCGGCGACCCCTGGGAATTACGAGGGTGAACATGCAGGGAGGGTGGTCGAGCAAGTGGTTAGACCCACAGGGCTGGTTGACCCGACCATTGATGTGCGACCTGCCTCGACTCAGGTTGATGATCTTTTGCAGGAAATCCATACCGTTATCGCGACCGGTCAACGCGTACTGGTTACGACCTTAACCAAGCGTATGGCCGAAGATTTGACCGAGTATCTGTCCGAGCATGAGATTAAGGTTCGCTACCTGCATTCCGATATCGATACGGTTGAGCGTGTCGAGATTATTCGGGATCTGCGTCTTGGTGAATTTGATGTGCTGGTAGGCATCAACTTGCTGCGAGAAGGGCTCGATATGCCCGAAGTCGCTCTGGTTGCCGTGCTGGACGCAGACAAAGAAGGCTTCTTGCGTTCTGATCGTTCGTTGATTCAGACGATTGGGCGAGCCGCGCGAAACTTGAATGGTCGTGCGATTCTGTATGCGGACAAGATGACGGGCTCAATGCAGCGAGCGATCGATGAAACGGAGCGCCGCCGCACCAAGCAGTTGGCTCATAATGAGGCGCATGGAATTCAACCGGTGGGTATCACCAAGTCGGTGCAGGACATCATGGAAGGCGCGCGCCGTATGTCCACAAAACGGAACGCCAAGGGCGAACGTAAAGTGGCTGAGGTGCGTGCTACTTATGCGCAGGATATGGCGAGTCTGACGCCTGCGGCCTTGAGCCGCAAGATCAAGCAACTTGAATCCGAGATGATGGAGCACGCCAAGAACCTAGAGTTCGAAAAGGCGGCAGCGGTGCGAGATCAAATCACCGAGTACAAGCAATACGCCTTTATGGCGTCATGATGCAACTCATTTCGCAGCTGTAGCCAATACAGTCTTCTATTATTAATCGAATGATTAATCGTACGATTTAGGGTACTATTTGGTGGTCGTGGAGTTGGGAGTGAGTCTTAGTGGCCAGCGTAACCGCAAATGAATTGAAGACAAAGGGTGTCTCTATTGTTGAGGAATCTCTGAAGTATGCTGACGAAGTTGTTGTCTCAGTTAGGGGGAGAGACCGCTTCGTTATAATGGATATGGATAAGTACGCGAAGCTTCGTGAGTACGAGCTAGAGTGTGCGATAAACGAAGCGCGCAACGATTTGGAAAAAGGTGCTTATAAAACCCATAGCGTGGCTGAGCACATTAACCAAATACAAGATGACCTATAAATTAGTTTTTCCTGACGCCTATGTTAGAAGGGCGAAAAAGTTCTTCAAAAAGCATCCCAGTTTGATTGGTCAGTATCAAAAGGTCCTAGAGCTACTCGAACTCAACCCCCACCATCCATCACTGCGCTTGCACAAACTAAGCGGTCGCTTGAGCGATTTGTCATCTGTGTCCATCAATATGAGCTACCGCATCGTCCTCGAGATGATAATCGAAGGCGGTGAGATTATACTGATCGACATAGGCGACCATGATCACGCCTACAAGGAACGGTAGCCGCATGGATTACCGCGTTACGGTTTCAGAGTTCAGCGCTTTCTAGCGAATAAAAAGCTACTGGTCGCGCCGCCATTGATCCGGTGTTTGCCCTATCATTTTTTTGAAGTAACGTTTAAAAGTGGTTGCCTCGCTGAATCCGAGTGAGCTTGCGATATCAACTACTTTCCGCTCGGTTTGTTCCAGTAGATGTTTTGCGCTCTCGAGTCGAGCTCGTTGTCGAATGTCGATAAAGGTCGTGCCGGTGTTTTTAAGCTCTCGTTTTAGGGTCGCGGTTGACATGCCAAACACAGCGGCGATTTCCTGTTGAGTTGCCGGTTTACCACCTACGCGAAATTGAGCCAGGAACATCGCTTCGATTTGCCTCGCTAGAGGTGTTTGATTCCGTTCGAACAAGTTGCAGGGGTAAAGCTCGAAGAATTCATCGAACTCATGAGGAGTTCGTTGAATGGGTAGTTGCAAAAAATGAGCTGGGAATTCGAAAGCGTAGTTGGCTCGTGTAGCGATTAATGGGGCATCAAATAGCGCCAAGAAAGGGAGGGTGAAGCTGCGATCGATGCCGGCCAAGAGGACTTTGCTGATAGTTATGTGGCGACCAATGAGCCATTGAAATAACTGATAGAACGAGTACAAACCCGTCACGTCAACCAAGGTTGATGTACTTGTATTGGTCTCCCTTAGTGAGTCAAGGGTGAATAGGGCGTTGTCGCCACGCACTTGGAGTTCAATTTTACCTCCTCTGGGGGAGAGCAAATCGCAGTAGGAAGAGATCAGTTCCAGAGCATGACCCAAAGAGGTCGCGCCAAGCCCGGTTCGACACATAAGCTCGACCTCGCGTCTTGAAACGGCAGGGCTTTGGTCGTGCGTACAGGCGTCTGATAGGCGACGTGTAGCGTCTAAATACCACTGCGCGAAACCGTTCATCGAGTGAATGTTGGCAGCGTCTGCAGGGCTCCCAATCACTCGAAGTTCGGATTCTATCAGACCTATCAGAGGCAAAAATTGCGGGCTTACTGTGTTGCGGTTCATGTGCGCTCCTGATTGAGCTAAAAAATACCAAAATTTGAGCTTTTTTGTCAGTGCTAAATGACGTTGGCGCGATAACCTAGGTCTCATAAAAGACAAAACAAGAGAAATAGGTATATGGCTAACAAAAGAGCGATCGTGTTAGGTGCCGGCATGGCCGGTATTTTGGCGGCAATCAAACTGAAAGAGACGGATGGGGTGGATGTCGTTGTCTACGAAAAATCCGATCGTGTGGGCGGTACATGGCGTGAGAACACCTACCCTGGTCTGACCTGTGATACGCCCTCGCATCACTACACGTATTCATTTGCGCGCAATCCGACTTGGTCGCGTTATTTACCTCCTGGACCGGAAATTCAGCGCTATTTCGAGGGAATTACTGAGCGCTTCGGTCTATACCACTTGACTCACTTTAATGAGGAGGCGGTAAGCGCCCTCTACGAGGATGGCAAGTGGCACTTGGAATTCGCGAGCGGTCGCACTGATGCAGGCGAGATCCTTATCGCGGCCACAGGCGTACTCCACCACCCCAATATTCCCAAGATCGAGGGTGCTGAGTCATTCAATGGAGCGCTGTTCCACAGCTCTCGATGGGATCACTCCATAGAATTAAAAGATAAGCGCATTGGTGTGATTGGATCGGGATCCACTGGCGTGCAGATCATATCGGCCTTGGCCGGCAACGTAGCCCATCTGGAACATTATCAGCGAACAGCCCAGTGGATTATGCCGGTGGACAACACGCCATATACCAAGGAGCAGATCGAATCCTTTCACGATCCAAAAGTGCTTGAAGAGGCCATGGACTTTGAGGGCTACAGCGCAGCGGTTAACGCTTATACCGAAGCGCTTCTCGATAGCGACTCAGAGATGGCGCAGCAAATGGCGGGTGCCTGCCTGATGAACTTAGAAGAATCCATCAACGATCCCGAGCTGAAAGAGCGGTTACGACCTAATCACAAAGCGATGTGTAAGCGTCTAATCTTCTCGCCCGATTACTATCAGGCGATACAGCGACCCAATACGGCTTTGGTGACGAATGGTATAAAGCGCATCGTGCCTGAAGGAATAGAAACTGAAGATGGTGAGGTGCACAAGCTCGACATTATCGTCTACGCAACAGGATTCAAGGCTGACCGCTTTGTGCGCCCCATGACCGTCAAGGGGCGTGGAGGGCGTGACTTAAATGAGCTCTGGGCTGATTATCCAAAAGCCTATTTGGCTTTGTCGGTGCCTGACTTTCCAAATTTTTTCATGTTGAACGGCCCCAATGGTCCCGTAGGTAACTTTTCGTTGGTTGAGATTGCCGAGAACCAGTGGAAGTGGGTTGAGCAGCTCTTGGCGCCGGTGGTGGCAGGCGATGCGAGCGAGGTGTGCTGCACACAAGAGGCTATGGAAACCTATGAGGCCAGTCGTGAAGCGGCGGCCAAGACCACGGTTTGGGCCACAGGTGGGTGTAACAGTTGGTACCTTAACTCAGCCGGTATTCCCGCCAGTTGGCCATGGAACTACAAAGAATTTGAGCGCCGAATGGCCTCACCCGTGTGGAGCGATCTGGACGTCCGATAGCGTGCTAGGGCGCGTTGTAATGGGGCATGGCGCGCCATTAGCTATCCTTCATGTTATTTGCTTTGTGCTTGACCCCAGCCATTGCGCTGGGCTTTTTTATATGGCTTTGGTACACTTCGCGCCCTGAAATTTCGCGGCTTCACTACCTTGTGCAGCCTTAATACGCCACGTGGCCTTTAGTAGGGGTCACCACTGACGAGAAGAGACATGCCTGTCATTACACTGCCAGATGGCAATCAAAAAGTTTTTGATGCTCCACCTTCTGTTTACCAAGTAGCCGAATCAATTGGTCCAGGCTTAGCGAAAGCCGCTCTTGCCGGCATCGTGGACGGTAGAGAAGTTGATACCTCCTACGTGATCGAATCGGATGCGGCCCTGGCCATTATCACCGATCGTGACGATGCCGGAATCGAGATTATTCGGCATTCGACCGCGCACCTGCTTGCGATGGCAGTGCAAGAGCTGTACCCCGGAACGCAGGTCACTATTGGTCCTACTATTGAAGACGGCTTCTACTACGATTTTGCTACGGGACACCGCTTCACGACGGAAGATCTCGAGAAGATTGAGCAGCGTATGGCAGAGATCGCAGAGCGAGATCTGACGGTCGAACGCATGGAAGTCTCGCGCGAGCATGCGATTGAAGAGTTCCGCAATATGGGCGAGAACTACAAGGTACAAATCATCGAAGACCTACCCGCGGGTGAGGTTATTTCTGTATATCGGCAGGGCGCTTGGATGGACTTGTGTCGTGGCCCGCACGTGCCGTCTACTGGCAAACTCACTGCGTTCAAGCTCACGAAAGTGGCTGGTGCATACTGGCGTGGTGACTCCAACAACGAGATGCTGCAGCGCGTATACGGTACGGCATGGGCGAATAAAAAGCAGCTTAAGCAGTACCTGACACGTATTGAAGAAGCCGAGAAACGTGATCATCGTCGAATCGGCAAGCAGCTCGACTTGTTCCACACACAGGAAGAGGCGCCAGGAATGGTGTTCTGGCATCCCAAAGGTTGGACTGTTTACCAAGTCATTGAACAGTACATGCGCAAGCGTCAGCGTGAGGAAGGCTACAAAGAAATCAAAACACCACAGGTTGTTGACATGACGCTGTGGCACAAGTCGGGTCACGCCGATAAGTTTGGCGACGATATGTTCATGCTGCACACCGAGGATCGTGATTTTGCGGTCAAACCCATGAACTGCCCCTGCCACATTCAGGTGTTCAATCAGGGCTTGAAATCTTACCGAGATCTACCTCTGCGCCTAGCGGAGTTCGGAAGCTGTCACCGTAACGAGCCATCCGGCTCGCTACACGGGATTATGCGTGTGCGCGGTTTCACGCAGGACGATGCGCACATTTTCTGTACCGAAGAACAAATTCAGCCAGAGGTATCTCGATTCATCGATTTCTTACACGGAGTCTACGAAGACTTTGGTTTTAATGAAGTGATCTATCGTTTGTCGACGCGCCCCGAGAAGCGCGTGGGAAGCGAGGAAGACTGGGATCGAGCTGAAAAGGCACTTGCGGATGCCTTGGATGCACATAATCTTCCCTGGGAATTATTACCAGGCGAAGGCGCATTTTATGGCCCTAAGATTGAGTTTTCTTTGAAAGATTGCATCGGCCGAGTTTGGCAGCTAGGTACGATCCAAGTGGACTTCTCTATGCCCGGGCGTCTTGATGCTCAGTACGTGGCAGAGGACGGATCGCGCAAGGTGCCCGTAATGCTTCACCGTGCTATCTTAGGTAGCTTCGAGCGTTTCATTGGTATTTTGATTGAGCATTTTGAAGGCCGCTTTCCGACTTGGTTGGCCCCAGAGCAAGTTGCCGTGATGAATATTACGGACAAACAAGCGAATTTTGCTCAAAATGTGGTGGATTACCTGAATAAAGCCGGTTTTCGGGCCATTGCGGACTTGAGAAACGAAAAGATCGGCTTTAAAATTCGCGAGCGAACTCTAGCAAAAATTCCTTATTTGCTGGTAGTGGGTGATAAAGAAGTTGAAGCGCAATCGGTGGCCGTGCGCACACGTGACGGCAAAGATCTTGGTGTAATGACCTTAGAGGCCTTCCAAGAGTACTTGTCGACAGACGTGGGCAGTCGCGGTCTTTTTGTATTGGAGAATCAGAATTAATAGCGAAAACGACAAGCGCAAATCGAAAAAAGCGCTAACCAATGACCAAATCACGGCGGACCCTGTTCGTTTAATCGGTGCGGACGGCTCTCAAGTCGGTATCGTTAGCTTAGCTGAAGCGCTCGCCGCGGCGGAAGCTGCCACAATGGACTTGGTGCAAATCGCCGATTCTGATCCACCTGTTTGCAAAGTCATGGACTACGGCAAACATATTTTTGAAGCTAAGAAGCAGAAAGCGGCTCAGCGCAAGAAACAAAAGCGTATACAAGTTAAGGAAATGAAGTTTCGTCCGGGAACGGACATTGGCGACTATCAGATTAAGTTAAAGGCTCTGACTCGCTTTTTAGAAAATGGTGATAAAGCCAAAGTGACACTGCGATTCCGCGGTAGAGAAATGGCACACCAAGAAATCGGGATTGAATTGCTTCGTCGTATCGAAGCCGATTTGGCCGAGTGGGGAACCGTAGAACAGTTTCCCAAAATGGAAGGACGCCAGCTCACTATGGTGTTGGCGCCCAAGAAACGGGGTTAGTGGCCCGTGAATGCCCTGACTCTTGTCTTTGATTGAGCAATTTGGAGTACACAAAATGCCTAAGGTAAAAATTCACAGTGGTGCCGCTAAGCGGTTTAAAAAGACAGCGGGTGGCTACAAGCGTAAAAGCGCTTACAAAAGCCACATCCTTACCAAAATGACCACCAAGCGTAAGCGTCAATTGCGTGGTACGTCCATGATCCACAAGGCCGATAAGGCACTCGTGGATAAAATGTTGCGCGCTCACTAAGTCGTTCTGGAGGATTAATCAATGCCACGTGTAAAAAGAGGTGTGACCGCACACCGTCGTCACAAGAAAATCTTGAAGCAAGCAAAAGGTTACTACGGTGCTCGTAGCCGTATTTTCCGTGTTGCTAAGCAAGCTGTAATCAAAGCAGGTCAGTACGCCTATCGCGACCGTCGTCAGCGTAAGCGTCAGTTCCGTGCTCTGTGGATCACTCGTATTAACGCTCAGGCGCGTGCGAATGGCATCACTTACAGTCAGTTTATTAACGGCTTGAAGAAAGCGAACATCGGCTTGGATCGTCGCGTATTAGCGGATCTGGCTGTGCACGACAAAGCGGGCTTTGCCGCTGTGGTTGAGCAGGCAAAAACAGCTCTAGCCTAAGCGCCCAACAGGCCCAAGCCGCGTGAGCGGCTGCGAAAGGGGAAAGGGTGTTACTCTTTCCCTTTTTTATTGCGTAATCCGCTGGCCGAGCTGCCACCGGACAAGGGAATTCTCGAGAATATGGAAGAACTGAAGCACATTAGCTCAGAGGCGAGCGCCGCAATTGAGGCGGCCAATGACCTTAAGATTTTGGAACAACTGCGCGTTGACTATTTGGGAAAAAAGGGTGCGCTCACGGCCGTACTGAAAGGCCTGAGTCAATTGCCGGTGGAAGAGCGGCCCGCCGCGGGCGCCAAAGTCAACGAGGTCAAAGCGTTCCTCCAAAACCAGATCAATGCGCGCAAAGCCTCGCTAGAAAGCGATGCGCTCAGTGCGCAGCTCGCGGCGGAGGCGATTGACGTAACCGCGCCAGGTCGAGGCGTTCAAAGTGGAGGTCTCCATCCCGTATCGATTACCATTGAACGGATCGAAGCGCTGTTCAGTGCTATGGGTTTTGACGTGGTAGAAGGCCCAGAAATCGAGGACGACTACCATAACTTTGGCGCACTCAATATTCCCGAGCACCACCCTGCACGCGCGATGCACGACACCTTCTATGTTGATGATCACCACGTCTTGCGAACACACACTTCGCCAGTGCAAGTGCGCGTAATGGAATCACAAGAACCCCCACTTAGAATTATTTGTCCGGGTCGCGTGTATCGATGTGACTCAGATCTCACCCATACACCCATGTTTCATCAGGTGGAGGGTTTACTCATTGACGAAAAATCCAGCTTCGCCGATCTTAAGGGACTGATCGAAGTGTTTTTGCAGCGGTTCTTTGAGAAAGACTTGGCTGTTAGGTTTAGACCATCCTACTTTCCGTTCACTGAGCCCTCGGCTGAGGTCGATATCCAGTGTGTCCATTGCTCCGGAGCGGGTTGTCGAGTCTGCAGTCAGACGGGCTGGCTTGAGGTGATGGGTTGCGGCATGGTGCATCCCTCGGTATTCGAATCGTCAAACATTGATGCCTCGCGTTTTAGCGGGTTTGCCTTTGGGCTCGGTGTCGAGCGTTTGACCATGCTTCGTTATGGCGTGAACGATTTGCGCCTCTTCTTTGACAACGACCTGCGCTTCTTGGCTCAGTTTCACTAGGGGTACGGTATGAAGATAAGTGAAAGCTGGTTAAAAGAGTGGGCTCCTCACAACTTAGAGAGTGCGGACTTGTGTCATCAGATTACGATGGCGGGCCTTGAAGTCGATGCTATTGATCCCGTTGCCGGCGAATTCAGTGGTGTTGTGGTGGGTGAAATTATCACTGCAGAACAGCACCCAGATGCCGATAAATTGCGTGTTTGTACGGTCAATGCAGGCCAAGCGGAGATCTTGCAAATTGTTTGCGGTGCGCCGAATGCACGCGTGGGTTTGAAAGCGCCCGTGGCATTGGTCGGTGCACATTTGCCCGGTGACTTCAAAATTAAAAAGAGCAAACTGCGCGGCGTTGAGAGCCAAGGCATGTTGTGTGCTGAAGCCGAACTCGGTCTGTCAGATGCCTCAGACGGTCTGATGGAACTGCCAACGGATGCGCCGGTCGGGACTGATTTTCGTGACTACCTCGACCTTGAAGACAACACAATCGAAATTGGGC
>JAUHWV010000271.1 GCA_030427335.1 Gammaproteobacteria bacterium
GCGCTCGCACTGCACCATTGCTTTCTGCTCGTCTTTCACGATGATCGCTATCCGGCTAAATAGGGTGTCTTCGATAAATTCGATTAGGCCTTCATACATCTTAGTTTTGCTTGGGAAGTGTCGATACAGCGCGGCCTCTGATACGCCAACAGCGTCGGCTAGGGCTGCCGTGGTAATCCGGCTGCCGGGACCTTGCTCGAGCATTTCAGCGAGAGTCTCTAGAATTTGTTGGCGGCGTTGCCCTTTTTGTCTGGTCATTTCGCGGTGCCTCGATTAGCGGTTGGGGCGATTAGTAATGAGCGTCCCAATACCTTGGTCGGTGAAGATTTCGAGCATGGTTGCGTGCGGCACGCGGCCGTCGATGATATGAGCGCTATTCACACCGCCTTTTACGGCATCGAGTGCACACTGAATCTTGGGGAGCATACCGCCATGTATGGTCCCGTCGGCAATTAAGGAATCAACCTGTGCTGTGCTCAATCCCGTTAATATATTGCCCTCTTTATCCAGTAAGCCCGCGACATTTGTGAGTAACATCAGCTTTTCTGCTTGCATCACTTCGGCAATCTTGCCCGCTACCAAATCCGCGTTGATATTATAGGTGGCGCCCTGCGCGTCTACCCCAATGGGTGCTATGACCGGAATAAAATTGCTATCAAGGATAACGGATAGCACCTCTGTATCGATGGATTTGACTTGCCCGACGTGGCCAATGTCAATGATTTCAGGTGCACCCAGCTCAGGCGAGAATCGATCGATCGTCATTTTTTTGGCGCGAATGAACTGGCCGTCTTTTCCGGTCACGCCGATCGCCTTGCCGCCATTGCGATTGATAGAGGAAACGATCTCTTTGTTGACGCTACCACCCAATACCATTTCGACTACGTCCATGGTCTTGGCGTCCGTTACACGCATACCATCTACAAACTCGGTTTTTATATTGAGTCGTTCAAGTAAAGACCCGATTTGTGGACCACCGCCATGCACTACCACGGGATTCATGCCAACGAGCTTCATCAAAACGATGTCCCGCGCAAAGGTGTCATGCAGTTGCGGATCCGTCATGGCGTTGCCGCCAAACTTAACAACGATGGTCTTCCCCGTAAATCGCTGAATATAGGGCAGTGACTCAGTGAGTACTTGTGCGATATTTAAGGCGTTTTCGCGGCTGAGAGACATTGTGTATTCCAGTTTCTAAAAAGGTATAGTGAGGTCAGCGTCCACTGTGAGCAGCGCGCTTTTGAAGCGCGCCTGTATCTTTTGCAGTATTTCGTCTGAATCGGCTTCAAATCGGGCGGTTAACGCGGCTGCGGTGTTCGATGCTCGAACCAAGCCCCAGCCCTCAGCGAAATCGACTCTGAGCCCGTCGATCGTCGTGAGTTTACCATCTTGGAAGTCTGCTTGCGCGATGACTTTTTCTATCAAGTCGAACTTTTGATCTTCCGGCACGGGTATCAATATCTCCGCCGTATTCGGCCCACTTGGTAAATCAAGCAGCAATTCGGGTAGAGAAACTTGATCTGCACTCATGATTTCAGCCAGGCGTGCAGCGGTATACACGCCATCGTCGAATCCATACCATCGTTCTGAGAAAAAGATATGGCCGGAAAATTCACCACCCAGTATGGCGTCGGTTTCCCTAATCTTTTGCTTCATAAGGGCGTGCCCCGTTTTCCATAGAACGGGTCTGCCGCCGTGTTGGGCGATGACTTCAGCTAAATGATGACTGCATTTCACATCGTATACGACGTCTCTGCCCGGATTTCTTGAAAGTACGTCTTTGGCCAATATCATCATGAGCTTATCGGTTCTGATGATGTTGCCCTGCGGATCCACGCATGCAATTCGGTCGCCATCGCCATCGAAAGCGACGCCTAAGTCGGCGGCCTCCTGGACGACGCGCGTGGATAGTGCGGCTAGATTGGTTTCGTCGCTGGTATCGGGGGAATGGTTTGGGAAGTTGCCATCAATATCACAGAACAGTGGAACGACATCACAGCCTAGCCGTTCGAATAAGGCTGGTGCAACGCGACCCGCAGCCCCATTACCCGCGTCAATTACAATTCTGAGCGGTGTGGGCATCAAAATATCATCTGTAACCCGGTCTAGGTAGGAGGCTATGATATCTTCGCGAGACAAACGCCCTTTGCCGCTATTAAATAGCCCGGCTTTGGCGATAGAGTAGATCGATTGAATGCCTCCGGTGATCAGCGATTTTCTGTCTAAAACAATTTTTAGGCCATTGATGCTGGCCTCGTTATGACTGCCTGTGATCATAAGGCCGGAGCGTTGCGGTAAGGTGTGTGTCGCGAAGTATAGAGCCGGTGAAGGAACTATGCCGATATCCACAACATCGATACCGGAATCCAATAAAGATTGAATCAGAGCGGCTTTGATTCGAGGGCTCGACAGTCGCCCATCGCAACCAACGACAAAACTGTATTCACCTTGATCTGCAGCGAGTGTAGCAATAGCCCCGCCGATCGCGGCAACAACTTCATCGGTTAATTCGGTCTCCGCCTCACCCCGGATATCGTAAGCGCGGAAAATGTGTTTCGGTAGGTTTTCTACACTGACACGTCGAGGTTCTGTGACGATGTTTTCCTGCGTTAGAGGCTTATCCTGACTCGCAGTAATATCGACCGTTTCATCCGCAAGGCTCAGTTCTTGATTTGGGCTGACCACTTGCTCACTTGCATTTTCAGGGCTGTTATTCGCGAGTTCCGCCTCAAAGTCTTGCGCTGGTGCATCCTCAAAAAAGGCGCC
>JAUHWV010000272.1 GCA_030427335.1 Gammaproteobacteria bacterium
GCAAACGAACCACTGATTCAGCGCGCCCACATGATAGAAGCTATCGACTATCGTCAGCTTAACCTCGGAGCTCATTGATGACTGTATCAATACAGGTCATGTTGTGAGAAGTTCAATGGCGGAGTCCGAGTAGGAGCTGCCTATTCTAAGCGGGCGCACCGATATACCCTCACCAGCCAACGATACCCATTAAGCCACAATCAGGAGGCGCTTTGACTGGACGCGATTGGCGGAGCTTTCGGCGAGACTGTCTGAGCGGAAGGCGCAGCCTGAAGCGAGTTTCGCAGCCGCCGCCATTAGCGGAAAGGAAGCCGACCGTGGCGTATGGGTATCGTGGGCTGGTGCAAGAGAGAAATCAGAAACGGCACGAGAAAGATTCACCTAGGCAGCACAAAAGTTTGGTATGCTACGCACGCTTCGATGCTGGCATGCGAATCGCAAACGTCTGAGCACGCTAACGTCAACGTACCACCCACATTGCAAGACACATCAAACTCACAAGGCAAAAACTTGAGTTCACTTAACCCCGCACAGCGCGAAGCAGTTCGTTACTTAGATGGTCCTCTGCTGGTATTAGCCGGCGCGGGCAGCGGCAAGACCAGCGTGATCACGCGCAAAATCGCCTACCTGATTGAGCAATGTGAGTTACCGCCCAACAAGGTGGTGGCTGTCACCTTTACCAACAAGGCCGCGCGAGAAATGCGTTCTCGAGTGAATGCGCTCTGTGAGAAGTCGAAAGGGTTGTGGGTGAGCACATTTCACCAGCTTGGATTATCGATTGTTCGCAAGGAGCATAAGCATTTGGGGCTGCGGCCCGGATTCAGCATTTTTGATCAGCAAGATGCTGTGAATGTGTTGAAGGAACTGCTGATTCAAGAGCTCAATACCGACCCCGATCAGGCTCCAATGATCCTAAATGCGATCTCGCATTACAAGGCAGAGGGTGTCACGCCAGAGCAAGCGCAGAGTTCAGCAGAAACGCATTTGGATATCTTAAACAGTGCGTGTTATGAGCGTTACCAGCGTGCGCTGCGAGCGTATAACTCACTAGATTTTGATGATTTGATTTTTTTGCCCAACGTGTTGTTCCGCGAGCATCCCGAGATCCGTGATCAATGGCAAAATCGAGTTCGCTATATGTTAGTAGACGAGTATCAGGACACCAACGGGAGTCAGTACGAGCTGATTCGGCATCTATTGGGTATCAATTCTGGGCTCACCGTAGTGGGCGATGACGATCAATCGATATACGCCTGGCGAGGCGCCAAGCCCGAGAATCTGGTGGCTTTGGGTGAAGACTTCCCCAATTTGAAAGTGATTAAGCTCGAGCAGAATTACCGCTCAACCGCCACGATTCTGAAGTGCGCTAATGAGCTAATTGCCAATAATCCTCATATCTACGACAAGGCCTTGTGGAGCGAGCTAGGTCGCGGTGACAAAGTACGGATTCAGGCTGCTGCCGATGAACATGCAGAAGCAGAGCAAGTGATCGCCGAAATATTGGATCACAAAATGCGCCGAGGGTTGCGCTATGGGTCCTATGCGATTTTGTACCGAAGCAATCACCAGGCGCGCTTAATCGAGTTGGAGTTGCAACGCTTTCAGATCCCCTACCAATTGAGCGGTGGCACCTCGTTTTTTGCCCGAAATGAGGTAAAAGATATCCTGTGCTATTTGCGCCTGTTGGTGAATCCCGACGACGACAATGCCTTCTTGCGGGTGTGTAATGTGCCCAAGCGCAAGATTGGCGCGGTCACGCTCGAGGCGGTGGGGACGTTTGCGCATCTGCACCACATCAGTTTGAAAGAGGCAGCCGGGCGAGCAAACGAGATAGAAGATTTGACACCCAGTGCGAAGGCCTCGCTGACTGAGTTTGCTAAGTGGCTCGAGCATTGGGAGCGAGAGTGTTACGAGGCCACCGACGCCAAGCCCATCAGAGCCATGGTGGATGAACTCAATTACGAAGGTTATCTTCAGCTCACCAGTTCATCAGACGACCTAGCGGCGAGACGAATGGGTAATGTTGAGTTCCTGATTGCCAGCCTAGATAAGGTAATTGAAGATCAGGGCGTATCACTTGAAGAGGCGATTGCGCGTTTGATGTTGCGCGACCTCATGGAACAGCAAGAAGAAGAACGATCGGGCCCCGATAGCGTGCAGTTAATGACCCTGCATGCCGCAAAAGGGCTTGAGTTTCCGCATGTGTTTCTGATTGGATTTGAGGAAAATATCTTACCGCATCGAAACAGTATTGAGTCAGATACGGTTGAGGAAGAAAGGCGTTTGGCCTACGTAGGAATCACTCGAGCCAAAGAGACTCTGACGATCAGTTACGCGAGGAAACGCAAGCAGTTCGGTGAGAATTTAGGCTGCGAGCCAAGCCGTTTTTTGGACGAGCTGCCTTTGGACTTAGTGGATCGGCTTGATAGTGAAGAGAGATCGGCGGAAGCCAACATCACCCGTGGGAGTGAAACCTTAGCGGGGCTTAAAAACCTTTTTGGCTGAACGATGATTTAAATGCTGCCCTGTCACCACAATTACGCGGTGGTGGAAGAGGTCATTGCATACGGGGGCACCGAATCGTATAACTGCGAGCTTTTAGACGAACTGCAAGCTTTACCTTGGCTACCGAGAAACTCAGCCGCGGTGTTAAGGAGTTTGGGCTCCGCTACGGTGCGGAGCCCGACTGAGACTTACTTGCTGCTCGCCACCATGTAATCGACAGCGGCATCGATTTCAGCGTCCGAGCAAGAC
>JAUHWV010000273.1 GCA_030427335.1 Gammaproteobacteria bacterium
CAGAATGCGAGGCTCGGTGCTGACAATATTACGCAGTACGTTTAGGCCAGTATCGATGCTGTCGTTATAGGCAATACTCACTGTAATATCCAAGCGGCGTTTGCCATTGCGCGTGAAATTGGTGATATCGGCACCCCACAGAGTGCTGTTGGGGCAGCTGATGTAGAGCCCATCAAAGCTTTTTAGTACGGTAGTAAAAAGATTGATTTCTTCAACGGTACCTACGGTTGAGCCAAAGCTGATGTAATCGCCACTTTTGAAAGGCCTCAAGAACAAGAGCATGATGCCTGCCGCAATATTGCTGAGCGTGTCCTTTAGCGCGAAACCAACTGCCAACCCAGCGGCACCTAGCAGGGCGATGATGCTGGCGGTGTTGACTCCGAAAAGGTCCAGTATCACAACGCCAGCAACAACATAGACCAGATAGCCGATCGTGGTACTGATGATGGGAATGAGCATTTCGTCTGCTTTGCCCATGCGCTTATAGGTATTCACAAGGGCCCGTTTACCGGCGCCCGCAAGCACTCGTGCGACGACGATTACGCCTAGAGCGAGAAGTACTTGATAAGCGATGTGTATGACGGTGGCCTGATTTTCCTGCCACAGCGCTATGAGTTCGTTTTGCACAGTTGATCCCCCAGTTGATCGGACTATCGTAGCTCTGAAGGCCTGATGTCACAAGATTTTGTATGCGTACAGGGAAGGGTTCGCAATGCCCGCGCAAGTGGTTATGATGCCTATCCCACTTGCCTATGGAGCTCCTTATGCCTTTACCCGTAATCGATCCCGCAGTGTTTCCATTCAAAGAGGATATGCGCGTGCGATTTCGCGACACGGACAGCCAAGGTCATCTTTATTTCGCGAATTATTTGGTCTTTGCCGACGAGGTCACGGGCTTTTTTATGGACGATCTGGGGTTTCAGTCAATCGAACCCGAGCCTTGCTATATCTTTACCGTCAATCTTCAGATTGATTATATCGAGGAAATCAGACCGAACGGTACCGTGACGGTGTCGGTTGGTTATTCGCGTTTAGGCAACAGCAGTGCGGATGTCATATTTGTCATGCAAAATAAAGCTAACGGTGTGGTTTTGGCACGAGGATCGTTCACGCAGGTTTTTGTTGATCGGCAGACGCGAAAATCCATTCTGATTCCGGCGGCATTCAAAAATCGGATTCTCGAGGTGCAATCCGATTTCTTGACATCCTAGGTAGGTACCGCTGATACATTGTCGGTTAGAATAAAGGCGCCCTAATGAGGGCAGGTTAAGGCGTTGGGGGGATTATGAGTCGTCAGTTTTTGCCGGAATGGCATCGGCAATGGGGTATTTTACTTGCATGGCCACATGAGGAGACCGATTGGCTCGATAACTTGGCTGAGGCGCAAGCCTGTTATATTGAGTTGGCCCACGCGATTACCCGCTTTGAACATGTTTTGATCATTTGTTTGAGCGAAGGTCATCAGGTGGCTATTAGATCGGCTCTTGGGGGGCGCGGGGTCGACCTTACGCGGGTTCATTTCGAGACAATGCAATACGACGACACCTGGGCGCGGGACTTTGGGTTTATTACGGTGTTTGAACAAGGCAAGCCACTCCTGCTCGATTTCAAATTCAACGCCTGGGGCGGCAAGTTTGAATCCTCGGCGGATGATCAAATTAACCAGAATTTATTTGCCAGAGCACTTTTCAAGCACAACACGTTTGAGGTGCAGCCTTGGGTGCTTGAAGGCGGCAGCATCGAGACCGACGGTCTAGGCACGCTGTTAACCACGGAATACTGTTTACTGAACCCCAATCGAAATCCCGACCTCAGTCGGTCGGATATTGAGGCAAAGCTCGGTGCCGCTTTAGGTGTTGAGCGCATTTTGTGGCTCAGTCGAGGTAGCCTAGAGGGCGACGACACAGACGCTCACATCGACACTTTGGCGCGTTTTGTTGATGAACAAACCATCGTCTACATGCGCTGTAGTGATGTGACCGACTCCCATTTCGACGAGCTTCAGGCGATGGAGAGTGAGCTGCAGTTAATGAGGCAGCCGAATGGTCAACCTTATCGTTTAGTGCCGATTGATATGCCTGTGATGATAGAGTCCGACGGACGCCGTCTGGGGGCGAGCTACGTAAACTTTCTACTCTTGAATGGTGCGGTGCTATTACCCGTTTACGGCGACGCAGAAGCAGATGAGCAGGCGATCGAGGCGATGAGCAAGGCCTGTCCGGATCGTGCTATAGTGCCGATTAACTGTCGTGCGCTAATCGAGCAGAACGGCAGTCTTCACTGTATTACTATGCAAATTCCAGAAGAGGTGGCGTCCCGTGAGTCGTGATATTCGTGTTGCTGTCGTGCAGCACGCCAACTGTGGTGATTATCAAACCGATCTGAACGCCAGTATCGCGGGCATTCGGCGAGCTGCAGCGCAAGGCGCTCAGCTTGTTCTTTTGCAGGAGCTTCACACCGGTCTCTATTTTTGCCAAGTTGAGGACACCGAGTTTTTCGACTTAGCCGAGACCATTCCCGGGCCGACCACGAATACGCTGGGTGAGCTAGCCAAAGAATTGGGTCTTGTGATCGTGTGCTCGCTGTTTGAAAAGCGCGCAACGGGCTTGTATCACAACACAGCAGTGGTGCTCGATACCGACGGCGGTATCGCCGGCAAGTATCGCAAAATGCATATTCCGGACGATCCAGGCTACTACGAGAAGTTTTACTTTACGCCCGGAGATCTGGGCTTTACGCCTA
>JAUHWV010000053.1 GCA_030427335.1 Gammaproteobacteria bacterium
GCTGCCTCGAGCAACGCAGGGTTGTCGTGCAGTCGAAAATCGTTCTGGAGCCAGAGTAGGGTGCGCATGGATGCCTCTTAAGATTGCTTAACTTTACGCAGCCCCGGTTTTTTTAGATTCTTTTCTTGCCTTGTTATCTATAGAAAGTATGCTCGCCTATGGCGAACAACGAACAACGAACAACGAACAACGAACAACGAACAACGAACAACGAACAACGAACAACGAACAACGAACAATCCAATAATAACTGCAATCCTAAGGAGTTTACGTGAAGGATCCGCAAAAACTGTTTGAACCCGTATCTTTGGGCAATTTGAGCCTACCCAACCGTATCGCGATGGCGCCGATGACACGTAACGCCTCGCCCAACAATATTCCGAATGACGCGAACATCGAATATTACCGCAAGCGCGCTGCGGCCGGCGTGGGTCTGATTATTACCGAGGGCACCTGTGTGAATCACCCTGGCGCAAGCGGCTATCCCGATGTGCCCTATTTTTATGGTGAAGATCGTTTGGCGGGTTGGAAGAAAGTCGTTGATGCCGTGCACGCAGAAGGCGGCAAGATTGCCCCTCAGCTTTGGCATGTGGGTGCGGTGCGTAAAGCGGGCACACCACCTGAAGGTGATGTTCCGGGTTATGGCCCTTCGGGTATGAATGTGCCCGGTAAGCAGAACCGCCATGTCATGACCGAGAGCGATATCGCTGACGTTATTCGCGCCTTTGCTGAGGGTGCGCGCGACGCGAAAGCGATTGGTTGCGATGCCGTCGAGCTGCATTGTGCCCACGGCTACCTGCCAGATCAATTTCTCTGGGAGGGAACCAATCAACGCGCAGACCAGTATGGCGGTTCTATGGAGAATCGAGCCCGCTTTGTCGTAGAAATTATTAAAGCATGCCGTGCCGAAGTCGGAACTGAGTTTCCGATTATCATGCGCTGGTCGCAATGGAAACAGCAGGACTACACGGTAAAACTCGTTGATACACCAGAGCAGCTAGAGACGTTTTTAAGTCCCTTTGTTGATGCCGGTGTCGATGTGTTCCATTGCTCCACTCGTCGGTTTTGGGAGCCCGAATTTGAAGGGAGCGACCTGAATTTAGCGGGATGGACGAAAAAGTTGACGGGCAAGCCTACCATTACCGTAGGTAGCGTCGGCCTAAATGCGGATTTCTTGCCGCAGCCGGGCGAAACGGCTTTCCGATCTGCTGAGCCCGCAAGTCTGGATGAGTTGATCTCACGTATAGAGAACAATGAATTCGATGTGGTCGCTGTGGGTCGTGCATTGATTGCCAACCCTGAGTGGCCAGCGCTGGTAAAAGCGGGGCGTTTCGCTGAATTGGAGTCTTATTCGTCAAAGATGCTGATGAGTCTCAAGTAGCGCCCCACCGTAAGGGGGTTATTTGAAACACCATCTCGTCTGGTTCCGCACCGATTTAAGAACATTGGATAACACCGCTCTGTGGCAAGCGTGCTCGGATCCCGAGGCGCAGGTCACGGCGGTGTTTTGCCGCACACCAGGGCAATGGCGCGAGCACGATATGGCGCCGATTCGCGAGCGCTTCATTGATCGTAACTTGCGCGCTCTAAGCCTCGATTTGGAGTCCCTCGGCATTCCCTTGGTGGTGCTGGAATGCGATCGCTACAGCGACGCGAACAGCGCGCTACTCCGTTGGGTATGCGCACATCGTATAACGCATCTATTTGCGAACCGTGAGTACCCTGTAAACGAGCAGGCGCGAGATCGAGCTTTTGAGCAGGCATCGAGCAGCGAAATCACCTGCCATTGGTTTGATGACTTCGGTATTAAGCCACTCGGTTTGTTGACCAAGACGGGCAACCCCTACACCGTGTTTAGCCCTTTCAAGCGTGCTTGGTTGGAGCGCTGGCGACAAAGCCCGGCGCCAATTTACGCAAAGCCGGAGCCGCGTCAGCATCGTTCAGCGGCCGAACGAACTGAGCTTACTGCCCTATCAAAAGAGCCGCTGGATCGAATTTGGCCAGCGGGAGAACAAGCGGCACTTGAGAGGCTTGCCTACTTTGCTGAAAATACCATCGGCAACTACAAGGCGAAGCGCGATTTACCCGCAGAGCCCGGCACGTCTGAATTGAGCCCTTATCTAGCCGCCGGCGTATTGTCTGCAAGGGTGTGTCTTGATGCCGCGATGGCGGCGAACCAGGGCTACATCTCAGAAGGTAACGCGGGCCCCGACACTTGGATTAGCGAGCTGATCTGGCGTGATTTTTACGTTCATATTCTGGACACTTTCCCGCGCGTCTCCATGAACCGATGTTTTCGAGTCGAAGGCGAGGCGATCCCCTGGCGCGATGCGCCTGAGGATTTCAAAGCGTGGTGTGAAGGGCGAACGGGCTACCCGATTGTTGATGCCGCGATGCGCCAGCTTGTGCAAACCGGTTGGATGCACAATCGCCTACGCATGCTGGTCGCGATGTTTTTAACGAAACAGCTGCTGATTGACTGGCGTATGGGTGAGCGTTTCTTTATGCAACACTTGATTGATGGTGACTTGGGTGCCAACAACGGCGGCTGGCAATGGGCGGCCTCCACCGGTACCGATGCAGCACCGTATTTTCGAATTTTCAACCCGATCACACAGAGTCAGAAGTTCGATGCCTCGGGCGCGTTTATACGACGCTTTGTGCCAGAGTTAGCGAGTCTCTCGGATAAAGATATTCATATGCCCGCACCGCTGGTCCGGCAGAGTTTGGCAGAGCCTTATCCTGCTCCCATCGTGGAGCTCAAGTTCGCGCGAGAGCGTTGTTTAAACGCGTTCAAGTCTGTTCAAAAATAGACGATTGGGTTATCGCTTGTCGTCTAGTTTGGTGACAGGTGTTTGACCAGATCAAAAAAAGGTGTGCAGCGAGTGAGGGGGGGATGCTGCACACCTTCAGGAGTGACTAGTTGAGCTTCGCCTCTTGCAAGTCTGCGGCAAGCGAATCTCGAATGTCTTGCGCTACGGTGAAGGCCGGGATCGTGTAGTTAGGATGGTCAATACCCGCGTAGATGGCCGCGCCACCTTTTACTGCGGTGACCATGGCTGCGCTCAGCTCGTAGCGCATGAAGTGCACGCTCGATGTTTTATCGGCATTATCGCGCTCAAGGTCTTCGTCTGCGATGGCGAAAACTTTATCGAAGCCCTCCACTTGCAGCCAAGTCTGATCTTCGATACCGATCAGTTCGCCCAGACGGACTGCGCGTTCTGCTGGATCGGTATATTCGATCATGAAGGTTGCTTTCCAGTTGTGACCATCGGGAATAAGCGGGTTGTAGGCCTCGAGCTCTTCCATGATGCCTTCGGCTTCAAAAACGCGCTCGATTCGGAGCATCTCTTGGATCTGATACTTAATGGTGAGAGCGTCTTCGAAGTACAAGCGCGCGTGCTCGCCCAGGGCAAGCTGGCGATTCTTTTTATGCGCAAGCACTTTCTGGCGGAAAGCGGGACGCTCCTGCGCATACTCTTCGAGTGACCAGAGATCGGCTCTGGATAGTGTCATGATGTCCTCCTAAAAATTACAGGCCGTAAGCCATACACAACAGAGTCATGGGGTGCTTGGGTTTGTCGACTTTGCTCGACAGCTCGGCAATGTGGGTCGCCGCCATCGGGCAGTCGCTTGAGAAGTGGTCAGGCTCTTGCTCGTCTACTTTACGAACAACGGGTCGAGCGATCTTGACCGCTTTTTGATAGGTCTCTTCTTTCACCGCGTAGGTGCCGTCGTGACCAGAGCACCGCTCTTGCGCTGTGACCTGGGTATCGGGTACCAAGTTCAAGATATCCCGAGTTTTCATGCCGATGTTTTGTACGCGCAAGTGACACGCCACCTGATAGGCGATATCACCTAAGGCATTCGGGAATTCGGTATTGAACTCGCCGCCCTTGTGTCGCAGCCACAGGTATTCAAAGGGGTCGAAGAACGCTTTCTGTACTTTCAGAACGTCTGGGTCATTTGGAAACAGGAGCGGCAACTCTTGCTTGTACATCAATACGCAAGAGGGAATCGGCGCGATAAGGTCGTAGCCTTCATCGACCAGTTTGGCGAGCACAGGAATGTTGGCCTCTTTCAGCTTCTCTACCGTATCCAAATCGCCGAGTTCGAGTTTCGGCATACCGCAGCACTTCTCTTTTGGCACGATATCAATGTGGATGCCGTTGTGCTGGTATACCTTGATGAAATCGTCACCCAAGGTTGGGCTGTTGTAGTTGCCGTAGCACGTTGCATAGAGTGCGACTTTACCGGTGGTATCGCCGACCGGCTTTGGCTCGATGCTTTTGATCATAGGCTTAACGCGCTTACGCAAGGTCTTGCTGTGGAATTCGGGTACTGGCGCTTCTCTGTGAACGCCGAAGCCCTTCTCGAATACTTTGCGGAAAGTCTCGTTTTTGTTTAAAGCATTGACGGTGACATCGACTACAGGAATGGAGGTCATCCCGAAGACTGTGTCGGTGCTGGTCAACACTTTGTCGCGAAGGCGAGCGCCTTCGTTTTTGAATTTTTGTGCCTTGGCACGAAGCATCAAGTGCGGGAAATCTATGTTCCATTCGTGTGGCGGTACGTAGGGACACTTGGTCATGTAGCACAGGTCGCACATGTAGCACTGGTCAACGACCTTGATGTAATCTTCTTTGGCAACGCCATCGACTTCCATGGTGTCGGATTCATCAACTAAATCGAACAGGGTCGGGAACGAGTCGCACAGGCTTACGCAGCGGCGGCATCCATGGCAGATGTCATAGACACGCTCAAGCTCTTTCTCGAGAGACTCTTTGTCCCAGAATTCCTCTGATTTCCATTCAACAGGATGACGTGTTGGTGCTTCTAAGCTGCCTTCTCTCACAATGCTTCCCCTCTACTATGCTTGCGATACTGTGTGTGGCTCGGTCTTGTTAACAAAAGGCCCCACCGAAATGAGGCCCCTGTTGTGGCCCAAGCTCATAGACGAGCGCAGGCCGAATTGAATTAGCCGTCGAGCTGATCCAATGCTTTCTGGAAACGGTTAGCGTGGCTGCGCTCTGCTTTAGCCAGTGTTTCCATCCAGTCAGCGATTTCGTCGAAACCTTCGTCGCGAGCATCTTTCGCCATGCCTGGGTACATGTCAGTGTACTCGTGAGTTTCGCCTGCGATAGCCGCTTTCAGGTTGTTCTCAGTGCTGCCGATGGGCAGACCGGTCGCTGGATCGCCTACTGACTCGAGGTACTCCAAGTGACCGTGAGCGTGGCCTGTTTCACCTTCTGCAGTCGAACGGAACACAGCTGCTACGTCGTTGTAGCCTTCGACGTCGGCTTTTGAGGCGAAGTAGAGGTAGCGACGGTTTGCTTGTGATTCACCTGCAAACGCGTCTTTCAGGTTTTGTTCGGTTTTTGAACCTTTCAATGACATTGTATTCACTCCTTGTTTACCACTAGTGTTTGGTCGTGCACGACCGGAATAAGCCCTACACTAAGTAGGAATACGCAGTGTAAAGGGGAAAGGATGATCTGTATAATGAAAAAAATATTAAATATCTTTCGGAAAAATCGATGAGTCGACAGCCCACCCTCAAACAATTGCGTTACTTACTTGCCGTAGCGGATGCCGGGCATTTTGGTCAGGCCGCGAAAGCCTGTTTTGTCTCTCAGTCCACTCTGAGTGCCGGCATTTCAGAGTTGGAAGACTTGCTCGGTGTGGTCTTGATAGAGCGCACTAGTCGGTCTGTGTTGCTAACCGATATTGGAGCGGAAGTCGTGCGTCGCGCGCGTGCGACATTGCTCGAAATTGAGGATCTAATGGCGGTGTGCGATGCCTCGCAGAAGCCGTTCACTGGCCGAATGCGTTTAGGGGTGATCCCAACCGTGGCACCGTTTTTACTGCCACCTCTGATGAAAAAAGTGCGAGATACCTACCCTGATTTTCAGTTGCTGATTCGTGAAGACCTGAGCGGTCACTTAGTCGATGCGCTGCACAAAGGCGAGCTCGATTTGTTGCTCTTAGCCTTGCCCTTCGACGCCGAAAACGTTGATTCTGCTGTTTTATTCGAAGATCGTTTTTGGTTCGCGTGTTCGGACCAACACGTCTTACATACGCGCGAAAGCCTGCTGCCGGACGACTTGAGAGGGCAGGACCTCTTGCTGCTCGAGGACGGCCACTGTTTGCGGGATCATGTGCTTGAGGCCTGTAATCTCGCTCTGGACGATGTCTCTCTGCCTTTTCAAGCCACGAGCTTGAATACCATTGTACAGATGGTGGCGAGTGGAATAGGGGTTACTTTGTTGCCGCAGATGGCTGTGAATGGTTCTTTGCTCTCGGGTGTCGATGTCAGCTTGAAGCCCTTTGCCGCCGAGTCGATTTCGCGCGATATCGGCTTGATGTGGCGCAAGAAAAGCCCTCGCGTTTTCGAGTATCGTGCTCTGGGCGAGCTGGTAAGTTCGGTGAATCCGGGTTAATGAGTTTACCCGCAGGGGTAACTTCATAAGGTTGGTGCGTGGGTGTGTGGGCCGAATTTCAGGTTTGGGCAGATGACTTCGGCGAATTTAGGTGAGTGCGCGCAGGGCTGTAGAGAATCTTGAGCTTGTTGAATCCCTGCTCGCGCGCAAGCGTTTATAAGCGCCAGCCAGTTTGGCGACTCGAGTTTCGTTTAAGTCGCCATCCGGAGTTTGGAGCTACTCTAATAGCCCGCTTTAAGTCAAGATCGCGCGTGTTCGCCGCCTGTGCCATACTCCCGCTCCTCGTGAAGTTCTAGGAATTCTTATTTATGTTATCGATCTCTCGGCGCATTGCCGATGAACTGGGCGTTGCCGAAAAACAAGTGGCTGCCACTGTGGCGCTATTAGACGAGGGTGCAACGGTTCCGTTTATTGCGCGTTACCGTAAAGAAGTCACGGGTTCACTTGATGATATCCAGCTACGTCAATTGAGTGAGCGGTTGGTTTATCTGCGCGAGCTTGAGGATAGACGACAGGTCATTCTGAATAGTATTGAGGAGCAGGGTAAGCTTACCCCGAGCCTGAAGAGCGATATTCTCGAGGCCGAGACTAAAACGCGTTTGGAGGACTTGTATTTACCCTATAAGCCCAAGCGCCGCACGAAGGGGCAAATGGCCATTGAAGCCGGTATCGAACCCTTGGCCGATGCGCTCTTCACCGACCCGACCAAAGCCCCAGAAACCGAAGCGCAGGCTTTTATCAACGCGGATGCCGGTTACGGCGATATCAAAGCTGTCCTAGATGGCGCTAAATACATTTTGATGGAGCGATTTGCTGAGAACGCGGACCTGCTTGCCAAATTACGAACCTACTTGAGCGATAACGGTCAACTTAGCTCTACGGTCATGACCGGGAAAGAAAAGGAAGGGGAAAAGTTCCGGGATTACTTCGAGCATATTGAGGCTTGGAGCAAAGTACCTTCGCATCGGGCCCTTGCCATGTTTCGCGGTCGACGCGAAGGGTTTTTGAGCATGAAGGTGGACGTTCCTGTCGAAGAGGGCGAACGTCATCCGTGTGAATCCATGATTGCCCACCATTTTGGCTTGCAGGATCAGGGGCGTGCTGCGGACAGCTGGCTTCAAGAAACTGTGCGCTGGACCTGGCGTGTGAAACTGCAGTTTCATATTGAGTCAGAGCTGCTCGCCGATCTGAAAGAGCGTGCTGAGAAGGCGGCAATCGACGTGTTTGCGGCGAACCTCAAGGACTTACTGTTGGCGGCACCCGCAGGCCAAAAGGCCACGATTGCGCTGGACCCTGGATTGCGTACTGGGGTGAAAGTGGCAGTGATCGACAGCACAGGTAAGGTGCTTGATCATGGCGCCATATACCCTCACGCGCCGCAGCATCAGTGGGATGCCTCAATCGCTCAATTGGGGCTGTGGGCCGAGCGTTATCAGGTGAAATTAATTGCGATTGGCAATGGCACCGCGTCGCGCGAAACCGACAAACTGGCGGGTGATGTAATTAAACAATTCCCGAAGCTGGGCCTGCAAAAAGTTATGGTGAATGAGGCGGGCGCTTCTGTGTACTCGGCCTCTGCGGAGGCTTCCGCTGAAATGCCGGATTTGGATGTGACGATCCGTGGCGCGGTTTCTATCGGCCGAAGGCTGCAAGACCCCTTAGCGGAGCTCGTGAAAATCGATCCCAAGTCGATCGGCGTGGGTCAGTATCAACACGATGTGAGCCAACTCCAACTTGCCAGGAGCTTGGATGTGGTAATCGAAGACTGTGTGAATAATGTGGGTGTTGAGCTCAACACGGCATCGGCCCCCTTGCTGCGTCGTGTTTCGGGATTGAATCAGAGTATTGCAGACAACATTGTGGCTTTCCGGGATGAGAATGGTGCGTTCAGCGATCGCAAAAGTCTTAAATCGGTGCCTCGTTTGGGCGATAAAACCTTTGAACAGGCAGCGGGTTTTTTACGAATTCAGGGCGGAGTCAATCCACTCGATGCCTCTGCAGTTCACCCAGAGGCGTATCCTGTGGTGGAAGCTATGGCAGCGGATGCTGGGTTGAGCGTTGCGGATCTCGTGGGCTCACCCACGGCAATCAGAAAAATTGACGCAAAACGGTATGTCGGTGAGCAATTTGGCTTGCCCACAATCATGGACATTCTAAAAGAACTCGAAAAGCCCGGGCGTGACCCACGGCCAGAGTTCAAAACGGCTGAGTTTAAAGAGGGCGTTGAAAACCTGAGCGATTTGAAGCCCGGTATGGTTTTAGAGGGTACGGTAACCAACGTCACCCACTTTGGTGCTTTTGTTGATATTGGTGTTCATCAAGATGGGCTTGTGCACATCTCCGCTTTGGCCGAGAAGTTTGTCAAAGATCCGCGTGATGTCGTAAAAGCGGGGCAGATCGTGAAGGTCAAAGTCATGGAAGTTGACGTGCAACGCAAGCGAGTGGGGTTAAGTATGCGTCTGTCGGATGAGCCAGACGAAGCTGAATCGAAGGGGCGTGAGCGTCCGTCGGCTCCTCGAAAAGGCGACAGTCGAAAAAGCGGGGAGCGATCGCCAACGCGAGAAACAGCGCCGGCTGCCGGTAGTATGGGGGCTCTTTTACAAGCGGCAATGAAGAAGCGCTGACCTGCGCTTTCGGGTGCCGGCTTGGCGATAGCAACAAGCTGTCTAACATCGACCAAAGTCTAATTGGTTTTGTAGTTCATGAGCGTAGCCTCGAGGGGATAACCTTCAACAGGAGACGCTCATGATTTTTGCCAACCCCGGTAGCCCCGATTCACTTATTACCTTCAAATCTCAGTATCAAAATTACATCGGCGGCGATTGGGTCGCACCTGTGGGTGGACAGTATTTCGATAACGTCTCTCCTGTAAATGGAGCAGTCTTTTGCCAGGTGCCGCGCTCGGACCAGAGAGACATCGACTTGGCATTAGATGCCGCGCATGCAGCACGCGAAGCCTGGGGTAAAACGTCGGTAACGGAGCGCTCCAACATTTTGCTCAAAATGGCCGACCGAGTAGAGGCCAATTTGGAAATGCTGGCGGTTGCCGAGACCTGGGATAATGGCAAAGCTGTGCGCGAAACTTTGGCTGCCGATGTGCCTTTGGTGGCGGATCATTTTCGCTACTTCGCCGGCTGTATTCGTGCCGACGAAGGTTCAGTAGCCGATATCGACGCAAATACGGTCTCGTATCATTTCAAAGAGCCTCTTGGCGTTGTGGGTCAAATCATTCCGTGGAACTTTCCGCTTCTGATGGCGGCTTGGAAGCTCGGTCCGGCGCTCGCTGCTGGAAACTGCGTTGTGATGAAACCCGCTGAGCAGACACCGGCGTCGATTCTGGTGCTCATGGAGTTGATTGGTGATTTGTTGCCAGCGGGCGTGGTAAATATCGTAAATGGCTACGGCGAAGAGGCGGGTCAGGCGCTCGCAAGCAGCAAGCGCATTGCTAAGATCGCGTTCACTGGATCGACACCGGTCGGCTCACACATCTTGAAGTGTGCCGCTGAAAATATCATTCCTTCCACGGTAGAACTGGGCGGGAAGTCTCCTAATATTTACTTTGAAGATATCCTGAATCAGGAAGACGACTTTATAAGCAAGTGCGTTGAGGGCTTAGTGCTAGCCTTCTTTAACCAGGGCGAGGTTTGTACCTGCCCGTCGCGCGCTTTGATTCAAGAAAGCATTTACGATGAATTCATGGCAAAAGTCATTGCGCGCACCCAAACCATTAAGCGCGGTAATCCCTTAGATACGGAGACCCAAGTCGGGGCGCAGGCATCGCAGGAGCAGTACGATCGCATCATGAGCTACATTCAGATTGGTCGCGACGAGGGTGTGGAATTTTTGACTGGCGGCGCGGCCGCGCAGGTGGGCGAGGGATTCGAATCTGGTTTTTATGTGCAGCCCACACTCATGAAAGGCACGAACAACATGCGTGTCTTCCAAGAGGAAATTTTTGGCCCCGTGGTGGGTGTTACTACCTTCAAAACCGAAGAAGAAGCGCTAGCGATCGCCAACGATACCGAGTACGGTTTGGGTGCGGGTCTGTGGACGCGCGACATTAACCGTGCTTTCCGGATGGGGCGCGCCATTCAGGCAGGTCGAGTCTGGACCAACTGCTATCACGCGTACCCCGCTCACGCTGCCTTCGGTGGCTACAAGAAGTCAGGTGTTGGCAGGGAGACTCACAAAGTCGCGATTGAGCACTACCAGCAGACTAAGAACTTGTTGGTCAGCTACGATATTAATCCACTCGGGTTTTTCTAGACTGGATCATAGATTCGCCCTCATCATGTGATGATAGATAAACCAAGCAAAAGCCCCGATGTGGATCGGGGCTTTTTGCGTTCGCGGCAAGCTCGGGGCTTGAGGCCTCGTCGGATGCAGTTGTGTGCTAGTTAGCCTTATATCCGGTGGCGAAGGAGGGTAGTGAGAGCGATCTTACCGCCTACCCGATTCTGGAATAGCGAGGTTCAGCGAGTGATGGCTTTTCTTATTAGGTTCACGTCAGCGCCATTTTGGATAGAGCCGCGTGATAGCGCGGCAAGGGCAATGGCTACACTCATATTATATGCGTTTAGCTGCTGGGCTTCTGGTCTGAGTTCAGCACGTTGAATTCGCGTGTAAAAATCTCCCAAAACGTAAGAAACAGTGCCGCAATGAGTGGGCCCAACACAAAGCCGGTCATGCCGAATACACTGAAGCCACCGAGGGTCGACAGCAGAATGAGATAATCTGGCATTTTGGTATCGCGGCCGACCAAAATCGGCCGCAGAATGTTGTCCACTAAACCGATCACGATCGCCCCAAAAGCGATCAATATGATGCCGTCTGTGGTCGCCCCCGTAGCGAGCAGATACAGGCCCACTGGAAGCCAGATCAAGCTTGCGCCCACGATCGGAATGAGTGAGAGCACGGTCATTACAACGCCCCACAGTACGGGGCCCGGTATATCGAGCGCCCCAAAAATGAAGCCGCCCAATGCGCCTTGAACCATTGCAACGACGAGACTGCCTTTAATTGTCGCGCGCGTCACCTCCGCGAATTTTTGCATGAGCAGGTGTTCGCGCTCATCGCCAAGGGGAAGCGCTCGGATTAAGATTGGGATCAGCTTGGCGCCGTCGCGCAGCATAAAGAAGGTTAAATAAAGCATCAGGCCCAGGCTTGCTAGCCACGCTAATGTGTTCTGACCGATGGATAAGGCATTACCGGCCATCACCTTACCCGCTTCAACTGACAGCGCGCCTAGTTTTTGCTTTAGTGTGCTGATATCGAGGCCAATCATCTGCAGCAACTGATCGATCTGAGGAAAGGCAGCGCGAATCTGTTCAAGCCACAGACTCGGTTTGATTTGCCCTGATTCGAGCTGTTGGTAAACCGCGGTACCCTGCTTTATAAAAGAAGAGAACAAAAACAACGCTGGCGTGATGGCAATAACAATGCACAAGAGCAGCGTAATGAGGGCCGCGAGATTTTCGCGTTCTGATACGCGGGACAATACTTTTGCGTGCAGGGGGTAAAAGACCAGTGCGATGATGCACGCCCATAGGATTACCGCGAAGAAAGGCAGCATCAGGTAAGTGAACGCGACGCTGACGGCAGCGAGTGCGAGAATGAATGAGCGTATTTCTATGACTTTTTGCATGTCGAGCTTCCAAGCCGCGATATCAGTCAGTGTAGCTTGATTGAGGCGAGGGTAAAAGCGCTCAAGTGATAGGGGGCTATGGGCGAGGGCTTGTGGCAAGGTTTAAGGTTTGGAATGGACTAGGCTAGGCCAGTCTCCAGTCTCCAGTCTCCAGTCTCCAGTCTCCAGTCTCCAGCCTCCAGTCTCCAGTCTCAGTCCTCCAGTGGATAACCGCTAACGTCATTTCCGGCGGCGATAAGGTCAAACTGCTTTACCTCTAAGTCGTCAGTGATCGTGTAAATTCTCTGCGAAATCAACGAGATTTGTGTACACTTGCGCTCTTTCTTACGGAGGGTATCTTATGGACTGGTCATCGATTTTCCCCATGGGGATGGCGCACTACCTGATCGGCGGTTTACTGATTGGTGCGGGCGTAAGCTGGCTGTTTGTTAGCACCGGCTTAATGGGCGGCGCGAGTTCGTTCCTCACGACGGTTTGGACCTACGTCACCAAGGACGAGCGATTCAACACCAGCAGCAACGTGTCGTCTCGTACGTGGCGCAATGTGTATGCCTTGGGCTTGGCGTTGGGTGCACTGATCGGCGTTCGCATGCTTGGCTTGGAGATGAGCGTCACCGAAGTGTCGCCCTGGCAACTCGCCATTGGCGGTTTGATCACGGGTTTCGGCGTGCGGTTAAGCAGCGGCTGTACTTCGGGTCACGGTATTTGTGGCATGGCTCTGCTTGATTTGGATTCCATATTGGCGGTACTGGTGTTTTTGAGTACAGCGATTGTTGTGGCTCATCTCGTTACCGCATTTGGAGGTGTCGCATGAAACCGATTGCTTTGCTGCAAGTATTAATCTCGGGGATGCTGTTTGGGCTTGGCCTGACCTACGCTACGATGGTCCAGCCTGAAGTCGTGCTGAGCTTCCTAAACTTTAATGACTTCGGTTTACTGCTGGTATTGGGTGGTGCGACCACGCTGACCTTTGTGGTGTATCAGTTGGTGCCTCGTATTGCTAAAGCGCCTTTGTTTGCGACCAAATTTAGTACTCGCCCTGCCAATGAGCGGTCGCGCACTTTGTTGGGTGCTTTGATCTTTGGTGTGGGTTGGGGCTTGTCGGGCGTGTGTCCGGGGCCTGCCATTGCGAGTGTTGGGGCGGGTAACTGGCCTGTGCTGTATGCTTTGGGTGGTATGTTTGTTGGTGCTTACATTCAGGGGCGTTTTTTCTCGGCCAAGTAGCTCTGGCTCGTTTTGTTAGAGATTTTTGCTACTTAAGCGGGGTCGGAGTTTCACTCAGGCCCCATGATTCGGCACCCCGGTCCCAAGGTTGGTACTCCTATCTGGGCAGGCGGGCGTGTAGCGGTTAGAAGATGAAGCGAAGTAGGTAGAGGTCGGA
The DNA here is from genome assembly GCA_030427335.1 of Gammaproteobacteria bacterium. Taxonomy (GTDB): domain Bacteria; phylum Pseudomonadota; class Gammaproteobacteria; order Pseudomonadales; family Halieaceae; genus Aequoribacter. The sequence continues at coordinate 13,466 of JAUHWV010000053.1, forward strand.
GTTTTACTCCGATCCTGTGGTCCAGTAGTCCGTTCCTTCAGTTCGATGGCTGCAGAATTCGCGTTCTAGGTGGGGTCGGAGTGTTACTCCGACCCTGGCTTTGGTGTTAAGGCGCTTCAGTCAGCAAACCGCGACGCTTGAGCAGCGGCGTGATGTCGGGTTTGCGACCGCGGAAGTTCTCGAACAGGCTCATGGCTTCAGCCGAGCCACCGCGGGACAGCAAGGTGTTGCGGAAATGGTCGCCGTTCTCACGCAACATACCGCCGTTTTCTTTGAACCACTCAACCGTATCCGCATCCAGCACTTCACTCCAAATGTAGGAGTAATAGCCCGCTGAATAGCCGCCCAAGATGTGCGAGAAGTAGGGCGTGCGATAACGCGGTGGTACGGGCGCAAAA
>JAUHWV010000054.1 GCA_030427335.1 Gammaproteobacteria bacterium
TGCCATCCCCCGTTAACTGCGTAGAGCCCGGCGCCCAACATGGTGGGATCAATTTTTGAGGCGAATGATCGCTTGCTCAGTCTCCTTGTTCGCTATCCTGCGTCGCAGGGGAATCAATTTGCTGAGCCGTGTAAGTCCTTGTGGTGCAAAGACTTCTCTGGTTGTTGGTAGGACCAGGCGGATTCGAACCGCCGACCTCTACCATGTCAAGGTAGCGCTCTAACCAACTGAGCTATGGTCCTAAAATGGGTTCGCTAAGCATGTGCTTTCGCGGGAGCGCGAGTATACCCAATGTGACATTCGCGCTCAACTGAATTTACGCAAGGCGCCGCGATTATGCGAGATTTTTAACATCGAGGCGGCGGCGTAAAGCGGTCAAAACACCATTAATAAGTCCATGTCCCAATCACAGAGGGTGTTATGATGCGCCCGCAATCTGCCAACTACCCCATCTGTTTCGAGACCCCCCGTGCCCCAGAACCTGTTTTCCAGCTTAGATTTTCCATCAGCCTTACTCGATAACCTAGAGAAAATGGGCTACGAGACGATGACACCGATACAAGCCGCTTCGCTGCCCTTAAGTTTGGCTGGGCAAGATGTAATTGCTCAGGCAAAGACCGGCAGTGGTAAAACGGCTGCTTTTGGCTTGGCGCTTTTATCCAAATTAAACCCTCGATTCTTTGGCACGCAGGCTTTGGTACTTTGCCCAACGCGCGAGCTCGCAACCCAAGTTGCGCAGGAACTTCGCCGTTTAGCGAGCTATCAACAGAATATTAAGGTGGTGGTTTTGTGCGGCGGGCAGTCTATTGGCCCCCAAATTGGCTCACTTGAGCACGGTGCACACATCGTCGTGGGCACGCCCGGCCGCATTCAGGATCACCTTCGCAAAGAAACGCTCGATTTGTCGCAAGTCAGCACGGTGGTGTTAGACGAAGCGGATAGAATGCTCGAAATGGGTTTTATCGAAGCCATCGCTGCGATTGTGTCGGTTACGCCACGTTCGCGTCAGACGCTCTTGTTTTCAGCGACTTATCCGCCGGACATAGAACGATTGAGCCGCGAGTATCAGTCCAATCCTGCGCGCGTGACGGTCGAAACAACCGAGTCTAAACCCGCGATTGAAGAGCGTTTTTTTGAAGTCAGTAAAGAAGGCAAAGCGCAAGCCATGCTGGCCTTACTCAGCCACTTTCAACCTGAGTCGAGCGTGCTCTTTTGTAATACCAAACAAAGCGTTCGTGACGTTGTCGATGAGTTGCGTTCAGCCGGAGTGAGTGTGGATGCGCTGCACGGCGATATGGAACAACGCGATCGAGACCAGGTGTTGGTGCGCTTCAAACAGAAAAGCTTGAGTGTATTGGTGGCATCGGACGTTGCGGCGCGAGGGCTCGATGTAGATGATCTGGCGATGGTGATGAACGTCGACATGCCCCGCGATCCCGATATTTACACCCATCGAATTGGCCGAACCGGCCGCGCTGGCAAATCGGGTCTGGCGCTCAGCTTGGTGGCAAAGTCAGAACAATACAAGCTCGAACATTTGAGTGCTTTTATCGAGCGCGACTTTCACAAAGAGGCATGGCAGTCGCTCCCGCTGACCCGCGAAGGTTTACCCAAACCTCTGAACTGCACCGTTGCCGTAAATGTGGGGCGTCGCCAAAAGATTCGAGCCGGTGACTTGGTTGGTGCCTTTGTAAACGAGCTGGGTATACCCGGTTCGGCCTTGGGCAATATCACCTTGTCAGAGAACCAGTCTTTCGTGGCAGTTGAGCGCGGTATCGCAAAAGCCCAACTGAAAAAGATGCTGGAGTTCAAAGTGAAAGGGCGGGCAGCGCGAGCACGCCTTTTGTGGTAACCCTCTTTTGTCCTTGGGCCTGGTTGCCTGATTGAGCCGAGATTGCTTAATCCCGCCCCAGAATCAGAGCGCCAGTAGGCACCCCGACACCGCTGCTCACCAATACGTGCTCGACGCCCGCTGGCTGGCTCGTCGACGTGCCGCGAATCAGCCGAGCACCTTCTGCAATATTGTTCATGCCGTGAATATAGGATTCCGACAGTAAGCCACCGTGCGTGTTGTTGGGTAGACGGCCATCGATATCGAGCGCTCCGTCGCGCACCATGTCTTTACCTTCGCCTCTGCCACAGAAACCAAAGCTCTCCAGCTGCATTATGACCTCCGCGGTGAACGCGTCGTACAAGCAGGCGGCATTGATATCATCGGGCCCCAAACCGCTTTGCTCGTAAACCAGCCGCGCGGCAAGTTCCATTTCAGGTAGCGAATCCAGCTCATCGCGGTAGTAGCTGGTCATTTGTTCTTGCCCCTGCGTTGAGGCCTGCGCAACGCCGCGAATAATGGCCGGTTTCTGTTTGAGGTCACGCGCGCGCTCTGCGCTGGTAATCAGAATGGCGCAGCCACCGTCGGTTTCTTGGCAAAAATCATACAAACGTAGCGGGTCCGCGATCACCTTTGATGCCAAATAGTCTTCCATGGTGAGCGGGTTGCCGTATCCGGCGGCGCGAGGGTTATTTTGTGCGTAATTGCGCTGTGAGATGGCTACTCTGCCAAGATCCTCGCAGGTCACACCGTAACGTTGCATGTACTTATTGGCGATCATGGCGACCCATGATCCTGGCGTCAGCATGCCATAGGGCATATACCAAGACCAATGCACCAAGTCAGAACTGATGATTTGCCCAGAAACGCCTTGACCCATGCGCTGGCCTGAGCGGCCATTCATGGCGCGATAGCAAATCACGTTGTTGGCAACGCCGGTGGCAACGGCCATCACCGCATGCAAGATGGTGCCCACGGCTGCGCCGCCACCGTAGTTTACTTTGGTAAAGAGCTTGAGGTCACCAGCGCCCACCGTTCTTGCAAGTTCGATCTCATCAGTAGAGTCTAGCGTGTAGCTCACAAAGCCATTGATCTCCGACGGCGAGACTCCCGCGTCATCGCAGGCGCGCAGGGTGGCTTGGGCCGCAAGGGACAGCTCAGATACACCGGATTTTTTGCTGAATTCCGTTAAGCCAATGCCGGCAATGGCGGTCTTATCTTTTAAAAAGTGGCTCATGCGGCGGCTCCTTGTGCGGGTTGAAACATGGGTAGCCGAAAACCGTCTGGATCTTCATGCATGATCATCTCTAAGCGCATGCCGAAAGTGACATCTTCGGGCGCGCAGTTGATGAGTTGAGAGGTAAATCGGGTGCCTTCTTCTAGGTCGACCAATATGATAATCAAGGGGTAATCGAATCCTGGGAACTGGGGGTGATGCAATACGGTATAACTGCACAAGGTGCCGCGTCCGGATGCGGTAATATGATCCCATTCGAACGAGTGACATTCGCCGCACACGGGGCGAGGAGGGTGCCGAAGGGTTTGGCATGACTGGCAGCGTTGAATGGCCAGCTTACCTTCGGCGGCTTGCTTCCACCACCATCCATTGTCTTCCCCCATTGGGGGCTTCATGCGAAACGATTGTGCCATGGTGAGCCTCTCTATTTTGGAGTTTCGTTTTTGGGTCACCGACCGTGACTCGTATGTGAACCGTAATTGAATTTGGATTCAATTTCTATGATTCATTTGGATTAGGTCTGTCTTTCCCATTATGTACGAATCGATACAAGGCCAGGTCGTCGTGCGTTTTGGGTAAGCGGCATTGGCACACAAACAGCGAACGGGCACGTTTCTGTAGCAAAGACCGTCTTTTTCGAGTCAGGTGGTTGGATGCTGTGCCGCGGCCAGCGAGGATACTTGTTGGGCCAGCGTGTGATTTGCTTCGAAGCTCAAGTATGGTGATCACCTTCAAACGCCATACGGTTCGCAGCTCAGTTTGTGAAAAACTGCACAATTTATGGTTCGTATTACCCATTTAGACTATGCCGATTTGTGTACTTAGCTTTCGCTCTGACCTAAGGTACGGTCACTGCACCGTGACACGGCAGGGGATTTCGGCGCAATACTTAAGCCGAATGCCATTCTAATTAAAATGAGGCGAGGAGTTAGATTGACCATGAATTTCAATCGCAACCTAGTAAAAGTAATGTGCCTAGCTGTGGGAGCCGCTTCAAGTGCTCTGGCTGGTGCTCAAGAATCTCAGCGCATCGCGCTAGAGGAAGTTATCGTTACTGCGCAAAAACGCGCAGAGAACCTGCAGGAAGTCCCGCTATCGATCTCAGCCATCGGCGCACAAGAGTTGGATAACCGCGGCATCGAGAGCTTGGCAGATCTGAACGCAGTTGCCCCCAACGTCATGATGCGTGAAAACCCCGGTGCACGACTGATTTCTACCATCACCATTCGTGGTTCTGGTCAGGGCCAGCCCGCTATTTGGATTGACGCGCCTGTCGGTATTTACTTGAACGGCATCTATTTGGGTAAGACTCAGGGCTCCGTGTTCGACGTAGTTGATATCGAGCGCGTGGAGGTACTGCGTGGTCCTCAGGGTACGCTGTTCGGCCGCAACACCGAGGGTGGCGCGGTGAACTTTGTAACTCGCCGCCCATCCGGTGAAGCGAGCGGTTCGGCTCGTTTAGAGTTGGGTAACTACGATCGTAAAGTAGCTCGTTTGCAAATGGATCTCCCAAAATTGGGCGATACATCGATTTCGTTTGGTGCGCGTAAAGAGCGTGCGGACGGTTGGGCGACTAACTTGACCGGCCCCGATTTGGGCTCAAACGATAACGAAGCGTTCCGCGTGTCTGCTATGTGGGAGCCTTCGGATCGCCTGACAGCCGTGTACGACTTTGACTACACGCACACCGATCAAACGCCAACGGTAACCAGTTTGGCTGCGGTAAGCGGCTGGGGTGGAACGTTCCCAAGTATCTTTAACCAATCTTTCCCTCAACCTTTAGCACCGGGTGTAGTGGCTACTATTGCGGTCCCTCTAGGTACCGATATCCAGAATGCGGTATTGCCCTATGTTTCAACAAGCCGCCCAAGTGTCGTTTCAACCAACGTGGCCCCGGGCCAGCGTGAAGTATACGAATACAATCGTGGCCGTTCACATGCATTGACACTTGAGTACGATCTGACCGATCAAGATCAGCTGAAGTACATTGGTGCACAGCGCTCTATGAACTTTGAAGACTCTCAGGATATCGACGGCACGCCGCTCGTTGCGATTACCAGTGGTGCTGTGTTCCCTGATGGTGTTCCGGCTTTTGGTATTCCTGCAGGCTCGCCAGCCGGCGCTCCGTTCCCCTATGGTATGTCAGCTAGCTACAACCGTAAAACGGATTACGAGCAGTTGTCGCATGAACTCCAGTGGATCGCAACGCGCGATCGCATGAACTGGGTTGCGGGTCTTTACTACTTCGAAGACGAAGGTGAGACCAACGGTAGCCAGTCGTTTACTTTGTTCTCGCAGCCACCACAGCAGTCTAACTACGCGGCAGATACAGAGGCGTGGGCTGTCTTTGGTCAGGTTGATTATCAAGTCACTGATCTGCTGACTGCGACCTTCGGCGTTCGTTACACTGAAGAAAAGCGCAGCGGCTGGACCCATCGTTTCTTGACGGATGGTTTTGGTGGCGCGGCTCTTCCTGGCGGAGACTTAGCCCCCGGCCAGTTGCCTTACACCAGCTACAATGAGACCTTCGATGACACCAGCCCCATGGTTGCCCTGTCATATCAGTTGAATGACGACATCAACTTGTATGCTCGCGTTGCGAATGGTTTCAAGAGCGGCGGTTTCAGCTCTGAATTGGCGAACCCTGCGGTTGATACGCCCTTCCAGCCTCAAACTTCATTGTCGACTGAGATCGGTATGAAGTCAGAGTGGTTAGACGGGCGTGCACGCTTGAACGTCGCTTTGTTCAACAACGCGATTGAGGATTTGCATATCACGCAGCTGCTGCCTGGCACGACTCAGTCCTTGGTAACCAACGCGGGTGAAGCGACGTATCAGGGTGCGGAGATTGAATTCCAAGTGCAGCTAACTGAAAACTGGCGTGTGTCGGGTAACTACGGTTACTTGGATGCGTCGTTTGACAAGTACTTGGACAACTCATTTGCGCCAGGTCGTCCGATCATCGATACGGCCTCTAACCGTTTGCCCGCTTACGCACCAGAGAACACCTACAGCCTGCAGCTTGAAGGTACTTTGGCTCAGCTGAGTGTGGGTGAAGTGAAGTTGCTGTTGGATTACTCCTTCACGGATGACATGTACTTGTATGCGGTTAACAAAACGCTTGCTTCGCCAAACGCAGGTGGTAGCTATATCGCATCAGTTAACGGTATCCCAAGCATTACCAACCTGAACGCGCGGTTGTCGCTGTCGGATGTGAATGTGGGTGACGGCACTATGGACTTTGCTTTCTTCGTGCGTAACGCGACCGATGAAGACAAGCAGGTTCAGGGTATCGACTTCTCTATGTTCCGTACTGCGAACTGGCAAGCGCCACGTACTTACGTGTTCTCGGCTACCTACAACTGGTAGTTGATATAAAGGGATCGGAGTATGCGAAAGGGTCGGAGTACACTCCGACCCCGTAACCCGCCCCCTCGTTTCGCTAAAGCCGGCTATTGCCGGCTTTTTTTGCGCTATCAGTTTGGTTTATTGTTTTGACTTGAGCACGCATCACGAGCTTCCTCTGTGGAATAGCCCCGAGAGCAAGAGTTTGACGATCTACCTTAGTGGAATAGCTCCGATCGTAAGAGCTTGGTATATTTCCATCGTGCTCTGAGCCTTGGCGGACTTTTGCTTCGCCCCGCTCACAGGGCATTGGGGGCTGTGAAGGCCGAGTGGTAAGAAAAAAACAATAAGTTCGTTCGATGTTTGATGATGCTGCTCCGTTGAAAGTATACGGATTGAAGGTGAGCTACTTTACGGGAAAGCTCGAAGCCTACTTGCGCTACAAGCGCATTCCCTACGATTTTATTCCCATGACGGCGCATGATTTTACCCATAAGGGGCGCTTAAAAACCGGGGCGATGCAAATGCCGATGGTTGAGTTGCCCGATGGTCGCTGGATCACCGATACAACGCCAATTATCGAGTGGTTGGAGTCGCAGTACTGTGAGTCTTCCATCCTACCTGATGAGCCTTTGTGTTCCTTCGTGGCGCGCTTGATTGAGGATTATGCCGACGAGTGGTTGTGGCGGCCGGCCATGGCCTACCGCTGGATTCACGATCAGGATGCGCGCTTACTATCGCATCAAATCAGCAGCGTGATGGGGCGCAATATTTCGGTGCCGGCTGCCTTAAAGCGCTGGAATGTGCGGCGCAGGCAGCACAAAAATTTTGTGTTGCGTGACGGGTTCACTGAGGCCACGGCCGAACACATAAAGAACACCTATATACGATTGCTCGATAACCTTGAGGGCCCCCTCAGTACCCGCGATTTTGTGATGGGGGATCGACTGACTCTGGCCGATATTGGTTTGATGGGCCCCTTGTTTCGCCACTTTGCGATGGATCCAACACCGGCTGAAATTATGCGAGAACGGGCACCAAATGTCGTGGCGTGGGTGTATCGAGTGTGGGCGGCTCGGAGTGCCAAGGGAGTAAGCTTACCAAGGCGAGTGCCGGATGATTTGGCGCCCTTACTCAGAGAGATAGGGGAGACCCATCTGGTGGCACTGAATGCGAACGCTCGAGCGTGGATGTCGGGTCACAAAACCTACGATGTAGAGGTGCAGGGTGTGCGTTACGAGCGCTTGCAAACTTCGGTCTATCGAGCCTGGTGTTTAGAGAGGCTGCAGGCGGAGTACGAGGAGTTGTGCTTTGAGGCTAAAGCGATGCTCGATCAACTTGTGGGTGCTGACGGCTTAGTGCCTGAACTTCTGAAGGTGGAGGGTTTGGAAACGGGCTATGACCCCGAGGGGTTTGCGCCGTTTTTGAGCCGTGCCGCGCCGGTGTTTCCGGTGGTTAGAGACTGATTAGGGTCGCAGATCTAGAAGAGGCGTGAAGGGTAGATGAGAAGGCATTTTGCAATTTAAAGATTCTGCAGGTGCGAGAACCGCGAAAGAAGAAAACGAGCACTTCGCTTTTGGGGCTGGTTTTAAGTTTTAGATCGTTACGAGCGAGCGGTCATGCTCCTCGGCAAGACGAAAAGGCCGGAGTTTACGCCGGCCTTTTCGTCATAAACCTTCAACCATTTTCAGCGAGCCTGAGGACGTACTTGATTCCTGGTCTGCGATCTTGAAGTCGGAGTGTACTCCGCCCATCACCTCGCCCCTTTTGTTCACACACCTCGTTTCGAGCGCGCTAGCGCGCCTTAATTTCCGTTTTGAACGTATAGAGCGCCAAGGCTTGCTGCAACCTTTCTAGATCGGCAGCTTCAACGGTGATGCTAGCCAACATGCCGAGTTTGTTATGTTGCTCCACCTGAAGATCTAACAGAGCAATACCCTGTTTTGCTGCCTCTTCGCGTACCACACTGTCGATTTCTTGAATGACTAAGGCCGGCTTGAAGGTCTTGCCGACTGCCGTCATCGGCAGCGCATCGATAACATGCACGAACTTAGGCACAGCGGCACGCTCGCTCAGATTATTCTTCAGGTAGTCCATCAGCGCTGCCTCGAGTTCACCGCGTTCCGTGTTGGAGCCTTCTGAACACTGAACGTATACCACGGGCACCTCTCCCGCGTGCGAATCGGGTCGACCCACTGCGGCGGCAAGCGCGACGTCTGAATGCGCGGCCAAGCATTCTTCGACCATTTTTGGATCGATGTTGTGGCCACCGCGGATGATCAGTTCCTTCTTGCGCCCCGTGAGCCAAATGTAGCCATCGGCATCAATGCGGCCCAAGTCGCCGGTATTGAGCCAGGTGTCGTCGTCTCCTGGAATGACTACCCAGGCGCCTTTGTTCTGGTGCTCATCCAGATAGCCTGCGAATTTGTTCGGACCCTTTAGCACAATCACACCGACTTCGTCGGTTTCTGTGTCTCGAAGGTAGTTGCCTTCGTCATCCACAATCACGGTCTTGAGCGACTCCCAAGGAATGCGAATGCCGATCGAGCCTACGCGCTGCTCGCCATCGGCAGGGCAGATCGATGCCACTGTGGTGCTCTCGGTTAGACCATAACCTTCGAGCACTTTCATACCGGTGGCGGCCTCGAACTTGTTGAGTAGCTCTACCGGCATGGGGGCCGCACCACAAATCGCGTACATGAGCGAGGACAAATCGTGACCCTGCGTTGGCGCTTGCAGTAAGCCAGCAAAAGCGGTGGGTACACCCGAGAAAGAAGCCACTTTGTGATGCGCGCAAATGGCCCAAAAATTCTCCATCAGTCCCGGTGTTCGGTAGCCTGCCGGTGGGCCCAAGAGAGCGTGTGCGCCGCAAGCGAATACGGCCAAGCCGGTGCCAAGCTGCGCGTTCACGTGAAACAGCGGCAGGCAGGTGAGGAGCGTTTTACCGGGTTGCATCAGCTTGGGGGCCATAGCCGCGAGCTGGAGAACGTTGGCCGTCTCGTTACGGTGGGTATGCTGCGCGATCTTCGGTAAGCCCGTGGTGCCACCAGTGCAAAAGTAAGAGGCAATGTCGCCACTCTTGGGCTGCTCAAATTCGAGAGCATCGCCTGATTCCTTCGAGATCTCGACATGAAAATCGAGTACCGGAAGGCCCGCGATGGTGTCGGGTAGCCCCGCAGTGCGCTCGTTGCGCCCGCTGCCTTTAGGCGCGCCGGGCAGATGACGCAAAGCGTCCACTGCCAGTACCCCCTGAGGTTTCGTTGAGGGATCACTCCAGTCAGAAAGTGCTTGCTCGACTCGATTCCAAATCTCCGGGTTTGGTGTCGGCGCAAGTGTTACGATCCATTTTGTTTTGGCGTTCTCCATGAGCTGACGCATTGAATCGCCTTCGAGCAGGCTGTTTACGGCAAACACGATGCCTGCGGTTTCGCCGGCCCAGATGGTGATGTGGGTCTCAGGCAGGTTGGGCAGCACGTAGGCGATGACATCCGTGCGCTCGATCCCCAGACGACGGAACAGATTGCCGGTTTTGCGGATATCGCTAAGCCATTCGCCATAGCTCCAGCTGGCCGGTTGCTGATACGTTTCAGCCGTTACAAAAAAGGAAAGCGCTGGGGCACCGGGGTTAATCGCAGCGCCCGCTTCGATCATCGCGTAGGTGGATGTCAGATCTTTGAAGGGATCAGGATTCTGCTGTTCTAGTGCTTCGATTGAAGCTAAGTCGCTGATGGTCATCGTTGCTCTCTTCCGTTTGTTACGAAGGGGGCGCAGTACACTCTGACCCCTTCGTCGTGAATTCATAACTTTGATGTTATTGAGTTAATGCAAACGGGCTAAGTGTACGGGATGTTGGCTGGAGTGGGCTAGGTTCAAAGTCGCCAGCCTGTGTTAGGCTTTGATTGGGAGCTGGGAGCTGGGAGCTGGGAGCTGGGAGCTGGGAGCTGGGAGCTGGGAGCTAAGCAGCCTGAACCAAAACAGGATAATGCCAGATGGTGTAGAAATAGAGTCGCGGCTACACGTTCAATTTCTGAAGGTAACGATTGCGACAAGTCAGCGCGGTAGGTTGAGCGCTGAGACATTGAGTAGCTCTTAGTTTTGTTCCAATCCACAGGCATCAAAATAGAGTCAAAAAATTTCGAATAAAAGACCAGAATGAAGGATTCAAAAAATGAAAACGCGGTTTCACCTTGCCATTGCGGCTTTGTCGTTGCTCGCTAGCACCTCACTCCATGCAGTTGAGCACGTGCCAGTACCTTCCCCCGTTGAGCTATTTCAAAACGCGCGTCAAGTTATGCAGACCTACCCTCATATCGCTCAGGCCATGGGGTCGAGCAAGCACAACGGCTTTGGTGGAGAGGCATCGCGCGCGATAGCGAATCACATGGTGTCCCGAAACTTCGAGCCCGCCTTGAAAGATGCGGCCGAGATGCTCGATATCGAGGAGTACGGGAAAGGCACCTGGTTCTTGCGATGGCCTTGGGTGAATTCGGTGATGTTTGAAACGAGTGAGGGTCTCGTTCTCGTTGATACCGGTCATGCACCCGCCGGCCCAACCTTAGTTAAAAAGCTGAAAGAATTGAGTGACAAACCCATCCATACGGTGATTTTTAGCCATTCGCATATCGATCACGCTTACGGTGCTTGGGCAATAGCAGCTTCTGGGCAATCACCCCGGTACATTGCCTCAACCGAGTTCAAAACCCAGATGGGCTTGGATATCCAGCTAGCCGATTTCACTAACGCGGCTATGAATAACCAGTCGCCTCAGGATGTCCCACGATCTTGGTCGGAGATGGTTCAGCCTACTGAGACCTTTTACGGGCGTAAGGAAATCGAGGTGGGCGGTGAAACCTTTGTGCTATTCACAGCGCGTGGTGAGACTGAAGATCACGTCTGGGTTTACGCCCCCGAGCGGAACCTGATTGTGAGCGGCGATTTGCACCAACCTTTCTTGCCCAACGCCGGCAACGGCAAGCGCCGTCAGCGTCACGTTCAGGAATGGGCTGAGGCCTTGCGCAATATGGCGGCGTTTGAGCCTGAATTGGTTTTGCCTCTGCATGGTGATGCGATCAAGGGCGAGGAGTTGGTTCAAGAAAAGCTCCAGTTGGTGGCGCGCGCCTTTGAAAGTATTGTGGAGCAGGTGGTCGATGGCTTGAATGAAGGTTACTTTCGGGACGACGTCATTCACAGCGTTGAACTGCCACAGGATCTTCAAAATCACCCCGATCTGGATACCTACTACAACACGCCAACGGATATCGCTCGGATGGTGATGCGCGACTTCACCGGCTGGTGGGATGGTACGCCCGCCAACTGGCAGTCGGCACCTGAGCGCGATAAAGCGCGAGCCATTGTTGCGCTTGGCGGTGGTTTGGACGCCTACCTGCCCAAAGTGCGCGAAACCATGAAAGCCAATGTTGTGATGGCGAGCCATATGGCCGATTGGGCCTATTATGCCGCACCGGAGGATCCACGCGTTCTTCAGTTGGGCTTGGATGTATACAGCGCGCGGGTGAAGCCGGGTATGCCGGTGAATCAAATCTCGGTGTACATGATGCACATGGCGGAGTTGATGTGGCGGAAGCAGCGGTTGGGTGAATAGTCCGGCTCTTTGCTGTGCCCTTTATCGAGGAATGTAATGTGACTTTCATCGCTGAGACACCTGTTTGAAGTTAGATGCCTGTCACATTGGTCGGTTGTCGGTTTAACGAGGCTTAAAGTGTACTCCGACCGCTTTGTCTAGCCTATCCGCTCTATCTGTCTAGAGGTCCGTTCGAGCGCTCGCTCATTGTGAACCTCTCTGACTTATGACCTACTGCGGGTCTGATAATCTAAAAACTCTGGCTGGTATGGGGGACATTATCCTTCCGCCCTGGGGTGCGCCTGCTTTCTCGGTATTTGATATTGCATAAGTATTCCGTGGTAATGACCTTGCAAAGCGGAGCGTAGATAGTGAACGCATACGAGCATTTGAAATAATGTAAGGTCTTTCATGTTTATTTTCTCCAAAGCTCTACTTTTGGCCGTTGTATTAACGCTGACCGCGTGCGGTGGAGGCGGCGGCAGTTCCAGTTCGTCGCCAGACGCCCCCACGACGACGGATACCACCGCGCCAGTGATTACCCTGAACGGTGCTGCAGCGATCGAAATTGAAGTTGGCGATACTTTTTCGGACCCCGGTGCCGAAGCCCAAGACAACGTTGATGGTCCGGTCTCGGTGTCGGTCTCGGGGCAGGTCGAGAATCAAGTGGGTACCTATACGCTCACGTACTCAGCCACAGATCAGGCTGGAAACCGCGCGACTGCCACGCGGACCGTTACCGTCGTTGAACCCCCTGAATTCAGTGTGTTGGGCTCAACTCCCGCACAAATTTTGGCGCAAATGACTCTGCCTCAAAAAGCGGCTCAGCTCATTCAAGCCGAGATTTCGGCTGTATCGCTCGATGATATTCGTCGTTACGGCATTGGTAGTGTGCTGAACGGCGGTGGCTCTTACCCTAATGGCAATCGCGCTGCGACAGTGGAAGACTGGAAGGCTTATTCCGAGGCTCTGCGAGTCGCATCACTCGATACTCAACTCGGTTCTGCTGGTATCCCGATCGTTTGGGGAACGGACGCCGTGCACGGGCACAACAATGTGCGTGGGGCCACTTTATTCCCCCACAATATTGGTCTAGGCGCGGCACGGAATGCCGAACTCATCCAACAGATTGGGCTTGCTACCGCGGCTGAGGTTGCGGCTACGGGCATCGACTGGATTTTTGCACCCACGGTAGCGCAGGCAAAAGACTATCGTTGGGGGCGAACGTACGAGAGTTACAGCGACGACAGCGCGCTGGTTGAATCCTACGCTCAAGCGATGGTTGTGGGGCTGCAAAACAACGGAATCGGCGCGACCGCCAAACATTTTATTGGAGACGGCGGCACCAGCCGCGGCACGGATCAAGGTAATACCGCGTTAACAGAGGCTCAGCTGATTGAGCAGCATGGCTCGGGCTACGTAGGTGCGATAGGTGCGGGTGTGCACAGTGTTATGGCGACCTTTAACAGCGTGAATGGCGTAAAGGTGCACGGCAGCGAAGCCCTTTTGGACGACATGCTCAGATCCCAATTTGGATTCCAAGGCATGGTGGTAAGTGATTGGAACGGGATTGAACAGGTGCCGGGTTGCTCGGCGAGCAGTTGTCCGCAAGCGGTTAATGCCGGTATTGATATGGTGATGGTGCCCTACGACTGGAAAACCCTGCACGCCAATCTGATTGCGCAAGTAGAACAGGGGCAAATCAGTCAGGCGCGATTGGATGAAGCGGTCTTGCGTGTGCTCGAATTTAAATCGGCTATTGGCCTACTGGATCGAGATTTTCAGGTGGGGCGCGGCGTCGTTTCTGAGGTCGTGGGTA
>JAUHWV010000274.1 GCA_030427335.1 Gammaproteobacteria bacterium
GACTCTTGAACTCAAGCTATTACTCCCTCAGATCTAAGCGCGGCAATTCGCGATTCAGAGTACCCAACGTGGCTCAGAACAGCGCTGGTATCCGCACCAAGACCTGGGGCGGCTTCATATCGATCCTCATGATCAGACAGCTTAATTGGGTTTCCTGGGCCTTTCACGCTTTGACCAAGATCATTGTACAAATCCACAATCATCTCACGATGCAGCACTTGCTCATCTGACAGCGCCTGCTCAAAGTTATTCACCCGAGCACAGGGGACGCGCACGGATTCCAAGAGTTTCAACCAATGCTCTGACGAACGCGTAATCAAAATCTCTTGTAAAGTCTGCTCGATAAACATCTTGTCTTCCAGACGCCCCGGCTGCGTATGATATTTCTCGATCTTGAACGCTTCCACGTTCAACGCCTCAACGAGCGCATGCCAGAATTTATCGAAAATCACAGCGATGATTATGTGACCGTCGGCCGTTCTAAAACTGTTGTAAGGCACGTGTACAAAATGGCTATTACCAATGGGCTCCGGATTCTTCCCCGACATAAAGTACATGGTAGCCATGTAGTTCAGCATCGATATCTGCACATCGAGCATCGAAATATCTACGTGTTGCCCACGGCCCGTTCGATGCCGAGCGTTCAGCGCGGCGAGTATCCCCATGACACCAAACATGCCACCACCCAAATCACCGATCGGAATACCCGATCTCATGGGCATAGTCGCATCAAGCCCCGTTATAGACATACCCCCACCCAGCGCCTGCACCACTTGATCAAAGGCCGTACGCTTGTAAGCGGGGCCATCAGCGCCAAAACCCGAGATGGAACAGGTGATGACGCCCGGATTCACCTTGGAAAGGTGAGCGAAATCAATCTTTAGCTTAGCGGTCACATCAGCCGCAAAATTATCGAGCACAACGTCCGCGGTCTTCACTAGGTCGTAAAACACCTCCAGACCCGCCTCGCTTTTAAGGTCGATGGCCACGCTACGTTTGTTGCGATTGAGCGTAATGAAATAGGCACCCTGCCCGCCCAAAGAATAATTGGGATCACTCGCCAGCAGAGCCCGGGTACCCTCTCCCTGCAAGGGCTCCACTTTGATGGTGTCCGCCCCTAAATCAGCGAGAATCATGCCCGCATAGGGACCCGACAACATATGTGTCAAATCAATAACCCGTATTCCATCCAGTGCTCTCGACATATCGACTCATACTCGTAAACAGTGGTGATTGCTTCGCATGATTCATGCCAAGCGCGCATCCAAAAATGCTAAAATCGATAAACCAACACAGTTTCAATACGTTATGACTTTTTATTGCAAAGAATTACGCCGCTAACGCTAGATCGACCCAGATTACCAGCAGGCCATTATTTCAATTTGAACAAATTAAGTTATTATTATTTCAAAATGAAATCAATCGATCATTTCGCTAAGGTACTTCAGAAGCGCCTGCCGATCAGTCGGTCGCTCTCTTGTCTTGGCATTCAAGTAGTACGTTCTTGCTTGCCGGTCCAGAAAGAGCTTTCCAGAAACGCCCGACATCTCAGGGGCAAGCGCCATCCAGTTGATTGTATCTGCGCCCTCGTCGGAATTTCTGAGAATCCACTGGGTTATCTTTCGAAAAGTCGGTAACGCACTCTGCACACCAGGCGTATCAGCCCATCCAGGATGCATACTATTAATAAATATACCTTCAGCTCCCCAAGACTCGTGCCACTCTTCAGTAACGATGGCAAGAGCCCTTTTCGCCTGCGCGTATACCGCCGGGCCGTCATAACGATGCGCGAAACCACTGCGTAACCACGACATCGATAGACGCTGAGTGTACATGCCACCGGACACCACGTTCACAACACGACCCTCCTCGGCCCGAGATAGCAAAGGTTTGAGACCGCGCATCAACAGGACAGGCGATAAAAACAAAAGGCTCGTGCTTTGTTCGATCCCCTCGGATGTCTCCGCCCTTTGATTGAAAAGCGCACCCGCGTTATTGATTAGAACGTCAATATGCTCATCTCGCGATATCAGCTCAGCCACTACTTTTCGCGCGTCTGCAAGCAAGGTGAGGTCGGCCAAAATGATCGATACACTGACTGCCCCTAGCGCTAGGCACTCCTGCTCTAACTGCCTCGCTTTTTGCGCGTCGCGGACAACCAGCGTCAATCGAGCACCAAGTGACGCCAAAGTTCTAGCGCTCGAAAGCCCCAAGCCCGAAGTCGCTCCGGTCAGCACAACATGCTTGCCGTTCGCGTTCGCAAGCGAGTGGAATTTTTTAGCGGCTTTACGATAGCCCGGCCCTGTAAAATCCCAGATCTCGGACACAAGTGATTTTCGACGCGGACATGCAAATGCGGGTGCGGTCATTGTATACCTCTTTTGTTCGTATTTATGTTGTTCATAAGCTCAAGGTCGAGCCTGGAAAGAAATGCATCAGCGCTCTCCGAGAAACGCCGTGTCGCCAGTGGGTCAGCGCGCGTAGGGCCGGGATTAACAATAATAAGTGCCCCACCGCTCTCGACCGTGTTTCGACACAATCGGTAACCCGAATAGACTTTCAGCGAGCTCCCTAACACCAAAATCGCTTTAGCTTGAAGCGCCAAATCCTGGGTTCGTTGCGATATCCCCCTGGGAATATTGCCGCCGAAAAAGACCACCTCGGGCATAACAACCCCCTGACATTCCGGGCAGTTCGGCACCGACACGGTTCCGATGATCGCGTCCGGCA
>JAUHWV010000275.1 GCA_030427335.1 Gammaproteobacteria bacterium
AAAATGACATTCTTTTTGGGGTGAGATTGAGCCTCTTCAAGTGAGATCTCGCCTCTTGCAAGTAGGGTTTCAACAACTGAATGGTCACGTGAAATTAACTTAAGCTTACCGTCCCACAGGTAAACGCGACTGTCTCCCAGCCACGCAATTTCATAGTTGTCTCCCTGAATGCGCAAGGCAACGACCGTAGTGGCCATACCCGGTCGCCCATGGCCTGCTTCAATTGCGCCTAAAATAGCCTCGTTAGCGCGTCCGATGGACTGAGTGAGACTCTCACCTCGCCTGAGCGCATCGGCTATGGTACTGCAAGCAATTTCAGACGCGATCTCTCCGGCATCCTGCCCGCCCACACCATCAGCCACAACATAAAGACCTAAATCATTATCTACAAAAAAATGATCTTCATTATGCGCCTTGCGGCCTTTATGGGTCGCGCCAGCACCGCTACAAACCGTCGTATCGGCCATTAGATCGAACTAAGAACCCGAGACGCAGCCTCTGCGAATCGCGTCTTAGAGAAGCGATTTTCATCCAGCATTGTCGCATACCAATCTGTCATGACGCCCTGTACTTGTTCATCAATACCCGCGGCGATGGCAATCGTTTCTGCTGCCAAAAACACTTGCTCAGCCTGCGAAAAATAATGAAACTCTCCTGCCGACGCGGATTGCAGCAAATACCGATATAAAGCAAGCAGATCTTCTCGGTTGAAGTCTCGCTCCGCGAGAACCGTCTCAAATCTAGCGAAGGTCGCGATGAGATTTTCTGAACTCGTCTGCAACTTATTCACGCCCTGCGTCGATACATAATGCAAATCGTTCAACGAAGCGAGAGCCTCCCTCGCAAGGGCGTCATCCAATTGTTCTAAGACCGTAATCAAAACCGTTATCGGACCATCATTTAGGCGCAAGGATCCGGGCGATAGCGAGCCGGCGAACTTCGTGTCAGGCTCCCATTGCAGGGGGCTCATAGGGCGATGGCATGCATGGCACTGATACATCGCGAACTCCCCAATAGGCGCTGAGCCTGAGGATGAGCCGGCATTCACAAGCAAATTCAAATAAGCTCGACTTTGGCCAACCAATCCAAAAAGCCATGTTTGTAGATCCGTTGTCACTGTTTTGCGGTCGCGATAATCCTCGTCGACCGCGTAGTGCACGGGCTGGTTAATGGTATATGCCAGCAAATCAAAACTCAGTCGTGGGTGCCCCGCCCCCATAATTTCGTGGGTCGCCAATTTATCAGTCGTTCCAAGATGGCAAGATAGACACAAAGCGGCCTTTTCTGCGGGCTGATCGGTGGGATACATACCCTGCTCTAGATTAAGCCGATGTAGGCGGTTCATTTCAGTATGAGTCATAAGATACTGCTCGGATCCACCATGGCAGGCTTCGCAACCCACCCCATCGTCTAGGTGAAATTTGTCCCCTCGCAGTTCTGCAGGCACGTTATCAGCATGACACGCGAGACACGCCTGAGCCTCATGGGCGTTATCTAAGCCCATATTTCGTGCTATTCGCCGTGACTCATCACTTAGAAGCGTTTTATAGGCCCCTGCGTGCGGATCTTCCCGCAACCAAACTCGATACTCCGTCAACCAAACGTTAGCGTTATCCGCAGTCTCAACGCGCCCATGGCAAATGCTAGACGCGCAACTGGCAACACCCTGGTGAACCAAGCCATCGCTCTCTGGCAGAGGCGTCGCTTGAAGCAGAGGTGCGACTAAGAACGCGATTAGCGCGCTGGCTGATTTTCGACAAACCATGGTTTTCCATCCTCATCTACGTACATTCGACGCATCTCTTCCATATTGAAGGGGCGAGCGCCAACGCGACCAAAGACCGCCACTTGCCCCCCAGTTTCATCCACTCCGCGGTCACGTTCAAGGCCTCGACTGAGAGCCAGCGCAGGCGAATCTGTTGGGTAATGCGCAATGAGCTCTGGTACAGGCGCCGGACTAAACCCATAAAACTTAGGCTGTGTGCTGGGGGAAGTGAGCTGCACAATTTTTAATCCTGCAACACCATCGGCAACGTAAGCAAAAATCGACGCGTTCGTTGCCGCGACCGTAACATCACGAGCGTCCACAATTCCGTCACTGTACAAGGTATGCAAGGTCATATTTTCCGGCCGAGTTATATTCACAATGGCTAAACCCTGACTGCCCGCCGCAACATACGCGTAGGTGCGTGCAATATGAATTCTCTGGGCTTGATCGAGTGGAATGACATTTTCGGAGGTCAAAACCGGCTGCTCAGGGTCGGTCACATCGATCACTTTTAATCCATCGGCATCGGTCACAAATAGATAACGGAATTGTAAAGCCACCGAGTGCGGGCGATTCAAACTCAACCGAGCCACCACCACCGGTTGCAGAGGTTTATCTATATTAATCACCACGACCTCATCGTCTGTGACCACATAGCCATAATAGCCACCGAGCACCATGTGTTTGGCGCCCCGCAAGGCACCGTCAGCATCCCAGGTGAGCGCGCGTTTTAAAAAGTTATTACGAGGCTCACCATCCATGAGGGTTGAAAGCTCCACCAGTATTAAGCCTTCTTCAGTATCAGTGACGTAGGCGTAGTTATAGAGCGGATGAAACGGCTGCTCTAAGTTCACTTTCCTCATCAAATCACCGGTATTTCTTGCTGGATCAATGGGCTGA
>JAUHWV010000276.1 GCA_030427335.1 Gammaproteobacteria bacterium
GCGTCACCCAACTCGCCATGATCTTGATGCCGTGTCCACTGAGATACCTATAGCCATTACCCACGTGTCAGGGCACTTAATGGCCGCCAATACCAAGGCTTTAGACCGTGCGGGTATTACAGCTGAGACACAGAACCCGAAGGGCGGTGTCATTCGGCGTGATGCAGACGGGAAAACTCCCAACGGCGTGCTAGAAGAAAAGGCGACCTATATGGTGCCTTCGGCACTGGGTAGTATCAGCGGTAATGATCCGGCAGCATTTGCACAGACTATTGAGCGTGCAATTGAAGCACACGCCTCGCAAGGCCTCACCACGGTGCAAGAGGGCGGTGCCAATCCCGTGTTGGTCGGAAAAATGCGAGATCTGGCGAAAGATAAACCGCTACCTATCGATTTAGTTGCTTTTCCTGTGGGTAATGGTGATAGCGTCGAACAACTGACGGCGTTCCGTAATGAAACCAGCTACACCAATGGCTTCAGAGTGGGTGGTATTAAGTTTATGCTGGATGGTTCCCCTCAAGGCCGTACTGCCTACATGCGGGAACCCTACAACGAACCACCTGAAGGCGTGGAGCATCCGAAGCATTACGTCGCGTATCCCGTCATTACCCTGGAAGAGTATGAAAAACGAGCTAAAGTATTGCTGGAAAATAAAGTTCCCTTTATTACGCACGCCAACGGCGATGCGGCAATCGATATGGTTATCACCGCCCACGAGGATGCGGGCATCACCGAGGCGGATGATCGTCGCAGCGTGGTGATCCATGCCCAATTAACCCGTCCAGATCACCTTGAAGCCTACAAAAGACTGGGGCTTGTTCCATCTTATTTTGTCGCCCACACCTTCTTTTGGGGGGACTGGCATCGCATTAGCTTTGGAGACGAGCGGGCAACTCACATAAGTCCCCTAAAGAGTTCGCAAGAGTTGGGTATTCACTACACCATCCATAACGACTCTCCGGTGGTGCCACCCAACATGATGCGGCTCTGGTGGACGGGGGTTGAACGCCAGACTCGAAGCGGTTTTGTTCTGGGGGCAGACCAGCGCGTGAGCCCGAAAGACGCACTCTATGCGATGACTATGGGGGGCGCCTATCAATATTTTGAAGAGGATCTGAAAGGATCTTTGACTCCCGGTAAAAGGGCCGACCTCGTGATCCTTGAAAGCGATCCACTCTCCGGCGATACGCCGATTAAAGATATTGCTGTCGAGCAGACTTGGGCACGCGGGCAGTTGGTGTATTCCCGCTGATACACCAGCGCTCATCAAATAGGCTGGGCGCGCGACACGCCGCTCGGCTAATGGCCTTGGTGCCCTGTAAGGGCTCGATAGATAATCTACTTGCCCTCCCAGCGCTCGGTAGATTTTTTTCGTGCGCTCTGAAGCGCTAGGTAGAGATTCTTTTTGTGCCCCGCAACCGCTGCGATGGATGTCGAGATCTCTTCGTCTTTACGGCGCTGTCCGCAAGGCTGACACACTCATATCGGGGTAATCGGTAAATATGCCGTTGACCCCTAAGTCGAATACGGCTTTATACCAAGCGATCGCTTGGTCTCTGTCGATACCGTTCCAGTCCTTGGTCACGTCCGCTCGAGCCGCAAATACCGTTGGAATCAGTTCAGGTTCAGCGTTGATACCCCAGGGGTGGAGCAGCAGCCCGTTTGTTTTGGCATTATGCAGGAAAGCACTGGGCGCAAAACCATCGTTATCCGCAGTGATTAAAAGATCAACAGACGGGCCTAAGCCATCTGTCCATGCGGCGACTTCCGCAAAACTCTCGGGCGATGCTAGGTCGGGCCAATAGCTTAATTTATAGGTGTTCATCAGCGCGTGATCAGGCTGCCATCGCGTTGTGAGGAACACCGTTTTCAGAGCACTTCTGCGTTTGACTTCCTGCAGAGGCGCGGGCCAAAAGCACTGCACAAAAACAGGGCTGTCGCTTCCAGTCCAGCCCGCTTTTTCAAGGTCTGCCAAAAGAGCTGACACCACATCGAAGCCCAGAGACTCATGGTAGTGAGGATGCTTAAGTTCTGGGTAGATGCCAATAGTTCTGCCCGTTGTACGAGAGCCGTTTTTTGCGATGGCAATAACTTCCGCGAAGGTCAGTATTTCATCTGTGCCGTCAAACTGAGTGTTATCAGAGCGAAGAGCAGGGCGCCGCTCCTTCGCTTTTAGGGTTTTAATCTCGGCTAGGGTGAAATCTTCGGTGAACCAACCCGAAAATGTCTCTCCGTCTATCACTTTAGTAGCATAGCGATCCATGAATTCGGGACGTTCGGCCACATCTGTAGTCCCACTGATTTCATTCTCGTGGCGCGCGATGAGCACCCCATCCTTGGTCATCACCAAATCCGGTTCAATGAAGTCAGCGCCTTGCTCAATTGCCAGTTGGTAACTGCTTTCCGTATGCTCGGGTCGGTAGCCGCTCGCGCCTCGGTGAGCGATAACGATGGGTTTGTCTGATAATTCTGAAGCCTGAATTGGGCTCATACCGATGGTGCAGAACAGGGACAGAGCGAGGGGTAAAATTTTAGACATGTTGCCTCCTTTCGCTCAGAGTACGGTCTGATCTTTACAGTAAGATTGCAAAGGTGTGCTGGTGGGCTCGTTTGGAGCCCCCATGGGTTAAGCGTTGATTTACGCTTCTTCAAAGACATCTCGAAAGG
>JAUHWV010000055.1 GCA_030427335.1 Gammaproteobacteria bacterium
CGTGCGACAGTCGCGATGACATGTTCTCGAGGTAGTTGTGATACTGCCCCAACCGCTTGAGCATATCCGCGAAACTGCGCGAGAGATCGCCGATCTCATCTTGTACGGGCGAGGCCACAATCGGCGCTTGTATGCGCCCCCGGGAATCAATTGCACCCTCCGCCTGGTCGCGCAGCTTGCGAATGCGTGTCGAAATCCGCGAAGCGAAGAAAAAGATCCCCACGGTACTGGCGAGCATCACCGCCAACATCATCGTGAATAACTTCTCGAGCGCCTGATTACGGAGGGTACGAATGCCGTTGGTGGTTTCCTCTGCGATGACCGCCCCCATGACTTGATCATCGATATAGATCGGATAGGCCGCGGCTAAAATGACCGCTCGGCTGTCCTCGGTAAGGCGCCAGCTCGAGCCTGCACGACCGGAAAGTGCTTGGTCAATGTGCTTGCCTTCGAGGTTGGCGGCGTCATAGAGCGTGTCGATAAAGTCGCTTGGGGGGCGTGTTAAAAACTGGTAATAGATGGGATGTAGCCATTTCTGTTCGAAGCGACGCCACGCACTCTGATCTGGGTCTTCGCTGTTATTGCTACTCCAGGCGCCGTCGATATTTTTTATGTCACCGGCTTTGGCGAGTACGCGTTGATAGCGATCGATAACCCAAATTCGCGAAGAGCTGTGCCCGAGTCCTTTAATGATTTGCTCGATCTCAGGCGATGGCACTAACACCGTACCCAGTTCGTCTTCGT
The DNA here is from genome assembly GCA_030427335.1 of Gammaproteobacteria bacterium. Lineage (GTDB taxonomy): Bacteria > Pseudomonadota > Gammaproteobacteria > Pseudomonadales > Halieaceae > Aequoribacter. Next base: position 745 of record JAUHWV010000055.1, read on the forward strand.
TCCAAATGTTCGAGGTGCTGATCGTCACCACGGGCTCTGCATTACCGGCGTCAAAGTCGGTTATGGCAAAGCTCAGTTTACTGCTCAAAAGAGAGAGAGGGATACGCAGTTCGATCGTATATCCGGTGTCTGTTTCAACCATCGCGCCCTGAATTCGCGACTCGGGTCGCAGCGGTCGATTCTCTTCGCTGTCGGTCGGTGCCATCTCATAGGGCGTGAGCCAGCCTGCGCTGTAAGGGCTTATTAAATAACGCCGGAAATCGCCGGCGGGGGTGGTAAAGGCGATCTGAAGATGATCGTTTTTATCGACGAGTAAGCTGTTCTCCGGGCGATATACGATGTCATCGTCGGTCACTTCAAAGTAGGCGTAGAGATAATCTTTATAGGTGCCCACCATGTGCTCAAATGACAGGGTCGAGGGGCGATACTCGGGGCTCTGCGATAGAATGTTATCGATACCGTAGTTGAGTGCATGTTGTTTCAGACGCCAGTCGCGCAGGTCACCATCTAGACGAATCGGGTCGACTATGGGATAGGCGTAGAGATCTCGGCCTCGCTCAAGACTCCGATAACTGGCTTGTACGTCAAACAGTTTGGGGCGCTCATGCAGCGCTGTTGCGACCGCTCGCACCGTGCCCGAAAGGGTTTTTTCTTGGCCGGCACGCAGGTACTTTTCCATTTCCCAAACGTATTCATAGCCAAGCCAGGGAATGCTGAACAAGAAGCCGGAAATCAGAAGTAGCTTGAAACGAAGTCCTGGGCGGAACCAACCAAACACGGAATTTAACCTTTATCCTGCGTCCAGCGGTAACCCATACCGTATACGGTATCAATGGAGTTGAACTCGGGGTCACACTGCTGAAATTTCTTGCGAATCCGTTTGATGTGCGAGGTAATCGTGCTGTCATCCACAAACACCTGCGCATCGCGCATCAGCTGTTGTCGGTTTTTTACATGCCCGGCGTGTTTCGCTAAGGCCTGCACCATCCAGAGTTCGGTTACCGTAAGATCAACGGTTTGCCCTTGCCAAGTCACCTGCATGCGCGCCATGTCCATAGAAAGACTCCCGCAAACGAGCGTTTGCGAGGCCTCGGCCGGCTCTTTGAGGGCCTCCATGCGGCGAAACAGCGCCGATATGCGAGCTGTCATGTGTGGAATGCTAATGTCTTTGGTGAGGTAGTCGTCAGCACCCATCCGTAAACCTGAAACGGTGTCTAGGTCGGAATCGCGCGCGGTCAAGAAAATGATCGGTAGGCTCGAAGATAGGCTTCGTAGACTCTGACACAGCAGAAAGCCGCCGTCGATTTCATCTTCTAGACCGATATCAATAATGGCTAAATCAGGCAGCTGCTGAGCAAACCCCTCCATGGCTTCGCGGCGATTTTTGTAGGTGTATACCTGATACCCTTGCCGTCGCATCACCGCCGCGTAGTTTTCTCGGATAGCCGGTTCGTCTTCAACAATAGCGACTCGACGACTCATTAATGCTTTGCCTCATTTGGGTTTTAATTGCTGTGATTTCGACTATACAGGATCTTAAGCTGGAAAAGCGCGTCTCGATGCAAAAGCCATATTTTCGCCACAATTGATCCTGACATTGCCCTTTTTGCCCCCGAATTATGCCCCTTTGATGTTGTTTACTGAGCACAGTCAAAACAAAACGCCAATTGGAGGGCACAACATGAAAAAGCAAATCGCACTGGGTTTAATCGCTGTAAGTCTCGCTTCGGGTTCAGTATTCGCCGAAGAGAAAAAATTGAATTCCCCTGAGAATATTGGATTTGGTAGTGGCCTTGTTGCCGGTGCCGCTATCGGCGGGCCTGCCGGTGCCATGATTGGTGCCTTGGGTGGCATTTTGATGGGTAACTCAATCACGGTAGACAAGCAAATGACCGCGTTGGAGCAGGACCTGAAAGAGAGCAGGCAAGCGTATGCGCGCCTCGAATCAGAGCGCAATCGACTGCAGCAGCAGAATCTTCAGCTCGCCAACTCGGTTCGAGAGAGTCAGCTTGATTTGGCCATGAACGTGCAGTTTAGAACCGGCTCTGCGCAGTTAGAACCGCTGTATCGTGAAACGATTGATACCGCGATTGAGCTACTCAAAAAAGACGCCAAATTGCAGGTCACTTTGTCGGGTTACGCCGACCGCCGCGGTGATGAACAGTTCAATGAGCAGCTGTCAGCGGAGCGAGTCGCGGCCGTTAAAGCACTTTTCAAACAAGCCGGGATCAATCTGAATCGAATCAAAACGCGTGAGTTCGGAGAGCGAAACCCAACCGACTCGGTCGCGACAATCGACGGTGATGCCTTCGATCGTCGAGTTACGATTGAGGTGAGTGGCACCACGAGCATGGTGGTCAATCGATAATCCGGTCAGAGAGGTCCACGATGTTGCTTACACACACTATGCCGCGCACTCCGCGGCTTTTTTTTGGTGGTCTACTGTGCGCACTGGTGGGTATTTGGTGCACTGGCGCGCTCGCTCAGGAGTCGATTACCCGCGGCACGGTTAAATTATTGGATGATGCCGGTTCAGAACGTGAGGTTCCCTTGCTGTTCACCGAAGTCGATATCGATGTGACGGGGCAAATCGCCCGTACGGTGGTATCGCAGCATTTTAAGAATCCCACAAGCGAGTGGTCGGAGGGCATTTATCTGTTCCCTTTGCCCCCCGATGCGGCCGTTGATCAGATGCGAATGAAGATTGGTGATCGCTTGGTTGAGGGCAAGGTGAAAGAAAAGCAGGAGGCTAAGGCGACATACCAGAAGGCGCGATCAGACGGCAAGCGAGCGGCGCTGGTTGAACAAGATCGCCCCAATCTATTTACGACCAGCGTAGCGAATATTCCCCCTAATGGGGAAATAACGGTGCGGATCGAGTACCAGCAAAGCCTAGCGTGGCGCGACGGTCGCTTTTCGCTGCATTTTCCGATGGCGGTAACGCCGCGTTATGCACCCTTGAAACCGCCCACTCAAGAACTTAACGAAACAGTGAATCTAGTGGATGGCTGGCTCATTTTACCGGGTGAGCGGCCCCATCAGTTGAAGGCAGATACACGCGGGAACGAGCAGCGAGCACGTATTCAAGTTCAACTGAAACCGGGTTTTGAGATTGAGCATATAGAGAGCACGAGTCACAACCTGGTTCAAACGGAGACCGGTGATGGATATAGGCTCGCGCTGGCGAATCCGTCGATTCCCGCTGATCGCGATTTCATATTGGAGTGGTACCCATTAATGTCTAATGCGCCTCAAGCCAGTTTTTTTAGCGAAACCACAGAGCAGGGCAACTATGGTTTGCTGTCACTGATGCCGCCATCGATGATCGACTGGGCGTTACCTCCAAGGGAAGTAACGTTTGTCATTGATACGTCCGGCTCAATGGCGGGTGAGTCCATTGTCGCGGCTCGAAAGGCTTTACTCGCGGGGCTTGCAGGGCTTAAGCCAAATGATACCTTCAATATCATTCGCTTTGATCACGAAGCGGACGTGTTATTTGCGCACCCGTTCCGAGCGGATGACTCGGCGCTGAACTACGCAAAACGGTATGTGCGCACCCTAGATGCCGATGGCGGTACGGAAATGGCGCTGGCGCTCGATCTGGCCTTGGGGCTGCCAAGTGATGCGGGCCGGCTGCGTCAGGTCATCTTTATTACGGATGGCAGCGTCTCGAATGAGCAGGATTTGTTTGAAACGCTCGATCGTGAGCTAGAAGGCCGGCGGCTGTTCACGGTTGGAATCGGTTCAGCACCGAATCGGTTTTTTATGGAAGAAGCCGCACGCTCGGGGCGAGGCACGTTTACCTACATAGCGGATCCCGCGAGCGCGGAACAGGTCATGGTCAATTTATTTAAAAAGATCGAACGACCGGTGTTGACCGACATTGAAATTAGCGGTTCCGGCATTCGGGAGATGAGCCCAACCACGGTGCCCGATCTCTACTATGGCGAACCGCTCGAAGTCGCTATGAAGCTTGAAAGTGATACGCCTGCGATCACGATCAAAGGCCATATCGGTGATACAGCTTGGTCGAAAACCGTGAACGTACAGCCCGTCGGCAATACCGCGGGTATTCGAGTGGATTGGGCGCGGAAGAAAATCGCCGATTGGGAACGCGCCGGTCTGTACGGCGCGAGTCGCGATCAGATACGTGAAGCCGTAATCGATCTAGCGTTAACACACCACCTAGTGAGTACCTTTACGAGTTTGGTGGCGGTGGACGTTACCCCCGTACGAGCCGCAAACGAAGCACTGCGTAAAGCGTTAATTACGCCTTTGAAGCCGGTCGGATTAAGTGTTTCTTTCGCTCAGACGGCGCTCGGATTTGAAAAGACTCTGCTCTTTGCTGCGATGCTGTTTTTGTTGGGCTGGGCGGTGTTGCGCGCGAGCCAGCAGGAGGTGTCCCATGCCTAGAGCCGCATCACGCAAAGTAATCAGAATGATCGGTGCGACTCTGATGGTTGTGGCCCTGGTGTGTGCGGTGAAAGCCATGTGGCTACCTGCAAAGGCGCAACTTGCTCAAATCCTACTCGATCATGCTTGGGCTGAAACCAAGCGAACCGGCCAGTCAAATGCGCCTTGGCCCGACGCCGATCATTACCCCATTGCTCGACTCGCGGCACCCGCACTTGGCATCGAACACGTGGTGCTGTTGGGTGATAGCGGTTCGGTTTTGGCGTTCGCGCCCGGTATGAATCGGGAGGCACAGTATCAGTTTGGTGGTGCCAAGATTATCTCAGGGCACCGAGATACCCACTTCAGTTTTTTGCAGCATTTGCGGCAAGGGGATGAGCTGACGCTCGAATCGGTCGATCACATCGAGCGTTTTACCGTCGTAGCCACAAAGGTCATTAATGCTCAACAACAGGAGTTGTACCCGGCTGAAAACCCCGAGGGGCTTTATTTGGTTACCTGTTACCCGTTTGACGCCGTGTCTGCTGGTGGGGATCAGCGCTATGTGGTTCGCGCTGAACCCGTTCCAATTCACTCAGAACTACCCGTATTTTCATTGTGAAGGAGGCCCAATGACCGATTTGTGTTTGGCGAGTGTGAACAGCGCCGCGTTAGCTCAGTTTGTTCCCGTTCCGGTGGATTTACTGAAAGAGCGTTGCGTTGATTTAACGCGGCATGTGGCTGGGGCGAGCTCAATTGCACTGGGTTCACCTGAGTCCTGGCCGCGTTCCTGGGAAGATTGGGCGAAGCACACGCACACGGAGCTTCTGCGTGTGCTGGCATCGGTTTTAGAGCAAGATCGGCGTGAGTCCGGTTGGTTTTTGAGGCTATGCGAGCAAGGCATGATCGCGGATATTCTGCAGGCGATTGAGCTTCGAGAAGGGGGATACCGACTGTGAGTCTTGACTGAGTGGCGATCAAAATTTATGCCGACTTCGCCCATACCTGTGATAACTTTGCTCAAGTCTACATTAAGGGCAAAACAGATATGAGCGCGATAAAAACGTTTTTGGTTTTGATGTTGATCACCTTAATCGCCTACACAGCGATGGTGATTGAATCCTATGGATTGAATTTGTTTCCCTATTTTTTTGGTGATATGGCTGAGCTCACTTGGGGAGGGCAGTTCAATCTGGATTTTATGTTCATGCTCGCGCTATCTGCGCTATGGGTGGCTTGGCGCAATCAGTTTTCGGGCGCGGGTCTGGGATTAGCTGTCTTAGCTTTTTTCGGCGGCGCTTTGTTCTTGGGGGTTTATTTACTGCATTTGATCAAGCAAGAATCCGGAGACGCCGTGAGAATTCTGATTGGGTCCCGCGGCGCCTGAAAAATCCAGCTGGTGTCGCTATCAATCGGGGAACCAGTGACGTGTACGGTTGGCAAACCACACCAGAGAAAGCATAACCGGTACTTCCACCAACACGCCCACCACCGTGGCCAGCGCGGCGCCTGAGTTCAATCCGAAGAGCGATATGGCGACGGCAACGGCGAGCTCGAAAAAGTTAGATGTGCCGATCATACACGCGGGTGCCGCAACATTGTGCGAGAGTCTAAGGCGTTGTGCGGCCACGTAGCCGATCGCAAAAATACCGTAGGTCTGAATCAGCAAAGGTATCGCGATCAGGGCAATAACCAAGGGCTTGGCAACAATGGTCTCCGCCTGCAGACCGAATAAAATCACGATTGTGCTGAGCAGGCCGATCATGGACCAAGGCTTTAGCGTATTCACGAACGTATTTAGCGTTTGCTCGCCTTTTCGCATCAGGGCGCGTCGAGCTAGATAACCCGCGGCTAAGGGTAGAACGACGTACAGCACCACAGAGAATAGAAGTGTCTCCCACGGTACTTGGATATCGCTAATGCCGAGCAGCAGAGCCGTTAAGGGCGCAAAGGCAAAGATCATAATGATGTCGTTCACCGACACTTGCACGAGCGTGTAGTTGGGGTCGCCTTTGGTGAGTTGGCTCCATACAAACACCATCGCCGTACAGGGTGCAACACCGAGTAAAATCATGCCGGCAATGTATTCCGAAGCCGATTGCGGGTCGACCCAACCGGCGAACAAGATCTTGAAAAACAGCCAGCCGAGCAGGGCCATGCTGAAGGGCTTGATCAGCCAGTTGATCGTTAGCGTCAGAGCCAAGCCCTTCGGCTTTTTACCGACGTCTTTGATCGCTGCGAAATCGACCTGAATCATCATGGGGTAGATCATGGCCCAGATTAGAACGGCCACGACCAGATTAACGTGTGCGTACTCCAACGCGGCGATAGCGGTGAACAGCGTGGGTACGGTATTCCCCAAGATGACCCCAGCTGCGATGCAGGCCGCAACCCAGACGGATAAATAACGTTCGAATAGACCCATGAGAGTGCTTCCTTAGGAATCGGTGATGTGGAATTAGATGTTTATAAGTCGCGTTGGGCGAGAGCCATAAGCTCCGTTTGCCAATCTGCACGAGGCCCCTGCGCTATGTTCTTGAGCCCTTGTACCCGGCGCTCAATTAGAGCGATGGTTTGCTTGAAGGCCTCGGCCTGCTCAGATTCCGTGCTCTCAAGTTTAGACGGATCTCCAAGACCCCAGTGCAGCTTCATCGTGTTACCCATCCACAGCGGACATGCTTCACCGGCGGCGGAATCACACACGGTAATAACCACATCGGGTTTGAACGCATCGAAGTCCTCCCACGATTCACTTTTGAGTCCGGCTGTATCGTAGCCGGCTTCGCGAAGGTAACGCAGGGATAGGGGGTGCACTTCGCCCGCCGGTTGGCTTCCGGCGCTACGCGCCTCTAGTACGCCCGTGGCAGTTTGATTGGTAATCGCCTCTGAGAGGATGCTGCGACAGCGGTTGTGGGTACAAATGTATAGGATTTTCATGTCGGGCTAGCACCGCTTATTAACTGAGACGAGAAGGTCATTTTTGCCATTGATCGTTTTATCGTGAGTTTCTGCGAGTGTGAGTACCTGATGGGTCCATTCAGGCAGATCGGGGTGGAGCCGGTAATATACCCACTTGCCCCGTTTATCAGCGGCTAGCAGACCGGCTGTGCGGAGCTCGGCTAGATGTCGCGACACTTTTGGCTGGCTTTGATCGATTAGCGATTGAATATCGTACACACACAGCTCCTCGTGCTGTTTTACCAAAAACACGATGGCGAGCCGTGTAGGGTCCGACAGGCACTTGCACAAAGACTGCATTGAATATACTGGATTCATCATATGCGCTAAATCATATATATGTTTTAGCGTATATGTCAAAGTGATATTGCATCAACGCATCAACGCATCACCGCATCAACGCGTCAAAGCATCAAAGCATCAAAGCATTGGGGCATTAGAGCGCAAATGACTCAGCGCGTGCCTCGTTCTACAAATTCTTAGAGAGGAACTCAAACATCTCGTCGAGTGTATCTTGGTGGACCGCCTCATCGCGCCCGACGATATAGCCCACTTTGACGCAGCCCTCAAAGAACTGCCCGCTATTCATGCGCAGCTTGTAGCGATAGTCGCGGTCTGTCGAGGCGTTTTTATCAATTAGTGCAACGCCGTTTACAAAGGGAAAGCCCTGTTCATCGAAGATCATTTCACAGCCCTGCAGGTAAGTAGACTTGTTCATGTGGCGTTTTTGCAGGTTGCCCCACGAATGTCCTGCCGTAGCGTAGATTTTAGAACTGACCTCACTACCAGCCGCCCGTAGGCGCTGCTCCTCAACTGCGCACGCAACTAAGTCGTTAGACGCATCTTCTGCACCACGCAGCGTGAGCAGGGGGGCGCCTGTCGTTTGCGTTGTGCCGATGTTCTGAAAGCAGGGGCCGTAGAAATCGACGTGTACGGCGAAGGCGGGGACATTAGGAGCTAGTCTCTCCTTCAAGCGGCTATCCATCGCTAAGCGCGTAGCCATGCCGCCATAGGAAAAGCCCATCACACCAATTCGTTCGGGGTCAATTGAGGGGTGATTATTGAGGGCCTTGAGCGCGCTAAAAGCATCGGTCACCACGTCGAATTCAGTTACGTTAGTCACCATCAAAGGGTAGGGGACTTTATCGTCATCGATACCGCGTGACTCGTAATAGTCGATTACCAAGACCCCGTAGCCACGGCTGAGAAGTTGATCCGCGTATATCATCTGGCGACCGAGTTTGACGCCGCCACTGCCCGGCAAGAGCACCATGAAAGGGGCTGGGTTCGTAGCGGATGCTCCAGGTGGTAAGTACAAAAACCCTCTTGAGCTGGTTTTGGGAAGGCTCTGGTATTGATTTAGTAAGACATCGAAGTCAAACGGTGTTAGCGAGTCAAAAATGATTTCATCTTGCGTGTCTTCGTGCAGAGGTGTCTGTGCCGATGCAGGTGGTAAAGGTATGGCGCTGAGTTCGCTCGTTTGTGCTTGAGCTAGGTTAAACATGAGCGCACACACCGCGATCACACCCCAGCCGATGGCGCGCATAGTTCGATTCTGTGACATCCCGTTATCCTTTAATTGAAAATCCTAAATCCGACGCCGAGTGTAGCGGGTTAGGAAAGGATTCTGAAACGCGCGTTTAATGCACTTGGACGACTTAGAGTGCCTCGAGTCGATAAGTGACGGCGAGTGTATGAGTGGCTCCCGGATCAATTTGGCGCGCGTCGTCTGCCGCGTTCGCGGTTTCAACGCAGAGCATTTGGTGGTATTCATCATCGCCAAAGTCCGGCATTGCAATGGATTTATCAATCCAAGGGTTCCACACAATGGTGCTGTTGCTGCCTTCGCTGGTGATTGCAATTTTGCGCGCAAGGCTATCATCAATAATCGTAATGGGCTGTGCAGTGCCTTGGTAGATGCGGTCTAGCTCGCCTGAAAACGTGATCTCGCGATCGCTGGCGGGAATGAGCGCGAAGTCTTGAACCTTGTCGTAGTAAGCGTGCGACTCCAGCCCCGTGACCTTGACCGCTTTGATATCGGCGACCTTGAAATAGGTGTGGATGGCTTGCGTGAGTGGCAGTGACTCAGAACCCAAATTGGTTGTGCTTAAGTTGATCGAAAGCCACTTACCAAGACGAATTGTCGTGCTCAGTTTGGCTTGATATGGCCAGTCTCGCTCGGTTTCCGGCGTTGTGTTTGTGTAGAGCGTGACTTCGGTTACGCCGCACTCGTCGGCCGTGATTTGATCTACCTGCCACAGAGTTTTACGCGCAAAGCCGTGGGCTCCCGGGCCATCTGGGTGATCGCCAAACCAAGGCCAGCAAATCGGCGCGCCGCCCTTGATCCCTTTGCCGTTCTCGAAGTAGGCGTTTTTGGAACAGAAGAGTAAATCTCGATCATCGGCTTTTTGGGTATAGCTTAGTACTTGGCCACCTTGGAGCGAGATGACAGCCTCACAAAAACGATTCTCAATGTGGATCTCGGGTAGACCAGCGGCCCGTTCGACGAATGTGACGCCGTCAACCTGTCCGAATTGAGTTTTAAGCTCGGATAGAGACTGCGGACTCATACTTTGATACCCAGTGCCAAAATGTTCGTCGCAGTTTACTGTCTCGGCCCGTCATTGTCAGCGTAGTGCCATTTTATTTGAGTAGGTATGTTTATTCGAGTAGGCATGCAGGCTAGCGCTAGCGAGCGGCTCCCTTGCTCATTGTGATTATACCTACTCTGTGTCATGCGAGACGAACGGTAGCTGAGTGGGTTTATGTCAGGGTGTGGTTATCTAGGTTTGCCACGCCGTAGTTAAACGCTACACATCAATGTCGACTTTAGCGCGCGCGATGCTCGCTTTTCATCGAAAGACGTAGGACACTAAACGCGGAACTCTCAATTAGGAATGACTATGTCTGTGTCAGCGGAGCTAATCTGGATTGTTTTAGGCTTGGTTCTAATCTTGGCTGAGTTCATTATGCCCAGCTTAATCGTAATTTTCTTTGGTGTGGGTGCGCTCAGTGTGGGTCTTATGGTGTGGTGGGGATGGGTTGACGATACCACCTATCAGCTTTGGCTATTCGGACTTATATCGGGCGCATTGCTTCTGGGGCTGAGAAAACGATTTAAAACCTGGTTTGCTGGTGGTAGCTTGGTTGCCGATACCGATACGCCCGACGATGACTACGTTGGACACTACGCGACCGTGACCGAAGGCTTTTCCGATGGGCAGAACTTCGGCAAGGTGTCTTACCGCGACGCCCATTGGAATGCCATAACCAAAGAATCAAGCGCTATTAACGTAGGCGATCGAGTGCTGATATCGGGTCGCCAATCATCCACTCTTATTGTCACGCGGGAGTCGTAACATGGATATTTCTCTGATTCTGGCCATTGGCTTTTCGATCTTTGTCGTTATTACTATCGCCAAGACAGCGCGCGTTGTACCTCAGCGCGAGCAGTACGTGATTGAGCGGCTGGGTAAATATTCTCGTACGTTAGACGCTGGCTTTCATATCTTGATTCCTTTTTTGGACAAGGTCGCGTACAAGCACTCCATGAAAGAAATTGCGCTGGATGTGCCGCAGCAAACCTGTATTACCCGCGACAATATCTCGGTCGATATTGACGGTATCATTTACCTGCAGGTAGTCGATTCTAGAGCGGCCAGCTACGGTATCACTGATTACTTTTTCGCTACTACGCAGCTGGCACAAACTACCTTGCGGTCTGAGATAGGAAAGATTGAGCTCGATAAGACCTTTGAAGAGCGCGATACCATTAACGCAAGAGTAGTCGATACCGTCGATAGAGCGGCTGAGCCCTGGGGTATCAAGGTCTTACGATATGAAGTCAAAGACATAGTGCCCCCTGAATCTGTTAAGGACGCCTTAGAGAAGCAAATGCGCGCAGAGCGCGAGCGGCGGGCTGTCGTCGCCAAATCTGAGGGCGAAAGACAGGCCCAGATCAACGTATCTGAGGGGGCTCGACAAGAAATGATAAACCTGTCCGAGGCGCAAAAATTAAAGCAAATCAATGAAGCCGAAGGTAAAGCCGGCGAAATTCGACTCATTGCCGAAGCAACGGCTCAGGGCTTGCGCGCAATTGCCTCGGCCATTCAAGAAGAGGGCGGTCTTGATGCCGTAAACCTTAGAGTTGCAGAGCAGTATGTTAAAGAATTCGGCCAACTGGCAAAAACGACGAACACGCTCATCATCCCCTCCAATCTAGGTGATGTTGGCGGCATGGTTGGCACCATTATGAAGTCGATGGAGGCGGCGCGAGACGTAAAACAAACTTCTTCTAGTGGGGAGCAAGCCAACCATTCTTAGAGCGTTGCCAAAACCTGTCTGTCGAACGCACAGGTCGCAATGGGGGCGCATCTATTCTCATCAAGTTAGTTTCTCGGAGCGATTATCCAAAGTCTGGTGGGAAATGCGCTACCCTTCCATTCGCTGCCCGAAAACGAATTGGGATTCTTGAGCAGGATCCTCGCTACCTAATCATTTATTTTCAAGTACCACTTACGTTTATTCTTGGTATCTATTTTTCCGATCAAAGTGATCGGTATTTACCGTTTCACAATTAAATTAGATTTTCCTAATATAGTTTTCGTCAGCAGACAGAAACCAACACGAGAGGTAGAGATCATGGCTTTAAGAATTAACGACGTAGTTCCAAACTTGGATTTAGTAACCGACCACGGCAATTTTAAACTGCACGATTTCATCGGAGATTCTTGGACTATCCTGTTCTCGCATCCGAAAGACTACACGCCAGTGTGCACCACTGAGTTCGGTGCCGTCGCTCAGCTTGCCGAAGAATGGGAGCGCCGAAATACGAAAGTAATTGGCCTGTCAGTTGATTCGGTTGAAGAGCACAAGGGTTGGAAAGCGGATATCGAAACGTACGCGAAAGCGCCTGCGAACTTTCCTATTATTGGCGACGAAGATTTGGCCGTTTCGAAGGCGCTCGACATGCTGCCCGCAGATGCGTATCTGCCCGATGGCCGCACGGCGGCTAATTCCGCCAGTGTTCGTGTGGTATTTATCTTCAGCCCAGATAAGAAGCTGCAGCTTTCCATGACCTACCCCATGTCGGTAGGCCGCAACTTCGCTGAGGTTTTGAGAGCCCTGGATGCGCTGCAAGCAACCTACGGCGTGCCAATTGCGACACCAGCGAACTGGGACGTAGGCGAAGACGTGATTGTTGCCTTATCGCTGAATGATGAACAAGCGCGTGAGCGTTTTGGTGAAATTGCCGTGGTACTGCCTTACCTTCGCAACACCGCACTGCCCA
>JAUHWV010000277.1 GCA_030427335.1 Gammaproteobacteria bacterium
GCTCTTTAGTAGCACCACCGCCCACATCTAAGAAGTTAGCGGGCGCCCCTCCATGAAGCTTAACGATGTCCATCGTGCCCATAGCAAGACCCGCGCCGTTAACCATGCAGCCGATGTCACCATCAAGTGCAACGTAGTTGAGCTCCCATTTGGCCGCATTGGCTTCGCGCTCGTCTTCCTGCGATGGGTCGTGCATCTCTGCCAACGACTTCTGACGATAGATCGCATTACTATCAACGCCCAATTTGGCGTCTAAGCAGTGCAGGTTACCTTGTTCGGTGATAACCAAAGGATTGATTTCGATAAGCGCCAAGTCCTTCTCTTGGAACATTTTCGCCAGCCCCATGAAAATCTTAACGAATTGCTTAATTTGATCCCCTTCAAGACCGAGCTTGAATGCCAGATCACGACCCTGATAAGGCTGAGGACCTACGAGCGGGTCAATAATAGCGCGGAGGATTTTTTCAGGCGTTTCCTCGGCCACTTTTTCAATTTCAACGCCACCTTCGGTACTCGCCATGAAGACGATGCGACGTGAGCTACGGTCAACAACTGCCCCCAAGTACAGCTCTTCAGCGATATCGGTGCACGATTCGACCAAGATTTTTGAAACTGGCTGCCCGTTCTCGTCTGTTTGATATGTCACCAAACGCTGGCCAAGCCATTTTTGTGCAAATTCACCCACTTCCGCTGTCGTCTTAACGAGCTTTACACCGCCGGCCTTACCGCGTCCGCCGGCGTGAACTTGTGCTTTAACGACCCACATGTCGCCGCCGATCTTCTCGGCTGCCGCAACGGCCTCTTCGGGGGTGTCAACCGCATAGCCGGTTGATACCGGCAAGCCATACTGTGCAAACAGCTGCTTACCTTGATACTCGTGAAGATTCATTTTTCACTATCCTTGTTCGTCGAATGAATATACGCCCCAGCGGCGTACCGTAAACCTACTCTGTATTATTATCCGTTATTCCGTGCTGATAATCGCTTTGTTACCGCTTTTTGCGATTAGCGATATGAATCGCATGCCCGTCCACTGCAAGTGCCGCCTCATGAATCGCCTCAGACACCGTGGGGTGAGCAAACACTGTCAAAGCGAGGTCCTCTGCGCTGGAGCCAAACTCCATCGCAATAACCACTTGCTGGACGAGATCCGCTGCATTTGGGCCGACAACATGACACCCTAAAACGCGATCGGTATCGGCACAGGCGATCATTTTTACCTGTCCCTCGGAATCATTCGAGGCAAGCGCCCGACCACAGGCTGCAAAAGGAAAGACACCGACTTTATAGTTCGCGCCTTCCGACTTTAGTTCCTGCTCCGTCTTGCCCACCGCCGCAATCTCAGGATGGGTGTAGATCACACTCGGAATGCAATCGTAGTTAAGTTGAACGGGCTTTCCGGCGATACGCTCAACCACCATAACACCCTCTTCAGAACCTTTATGTGCCAACATGGGGCCTCGCACAACATCGCCTACCGCATAGACATTCGGTGCTTCGGTTTCGCAAAAGTCGTTAACATAGATGAAGCCACGTTCGTCAAGCGTGACACCACTATCTGACGCAAGCAGCTCGTCTGAAACAGGGCGCCGTCCTACCGCAACGATCAGCTTGTCAAAGCTCTCGGTATGTTCACCATCGGCGTTGCTGAAGGTCACTTCGACCTTGCCGCGTTTCACTTCCGTTGCCGTCACCCGAGCACCCAAGCGAATATCTAAACCCTGTTTTTTAAAGATCTTGGCCGACTCTTTGGCAATCGCTTGGTCCATCATAGGCAGAAACGTGTCCATCGCCTCTAGGACCACGACTTCGGCACCCAAGCGGCCCCAGACACTCCCGAGTTCAAGACCAATCACGCCAGCGCCAATTACGCCCAATCGCTTCGGTACTGAATCAAATTCTAAGGCGCCCGTTGAATCGACAATGTGCTTGCCATCCACGGGAGCCGGCGGTATTTCGACAGGTTTGGAGCCCGCCGCAATGATCACGTGATCCGCATCCACCACGGTCACCTCGCCATCAGGCGCCGTGACTTCAACTCTGTGACCAGCCAAAACGCGACCACTTCCGACCAAGGTTGTAACACCATTGTGTTTGAATAAGCCGCCGATACCGCCTGTAAGCTGACTCACGATTTGATCTTTACGCGCCAACATAGCTGCAACATCAATTTTCGGTTTCGACACATTAATACCGTGTTCAACCAATTCTTTCTGTGCCATAGAAAATTTGTGTGAACTGTCAAGCAAGGCTTTCGATGGGATGCAACCGACATTTAAGCACGTGCCACCCAGTTTGACCTTGCCCGATTCGTCAACCCAACGCTCAACACACGCGGTATTGAAACCCAATTGAGCAGCTTTTATTGCCGCCACGTATCCAGC
Organism: Gammaproteobacteria bacterium; assembly: GCA_030427335.1. Lineage (GTDB taxonomy): Bacteria > Pseudomonadota > Gammaproteobacteria > Pseudomonadales > Halieaceae > Aequoribacter. The sequence continues at coordinate 2,385 of JAUHWV010000277.1, forward strand.
GGGACCGCTCCCGATCACCACGATATCGAATTTTTTTGACATAAAAGCCCCTTTTTTAACAATAGGTTACCCGAACAAGCTAAGCTTACAGCTGAAGAAGGATCCTTGCTGGGTCTTCAATCAAATCTTTCACCGCCACCAAAAACTGAACGGCAGTCTTTCCATCAATAAGACGGTGGTCATACGAGAGCGCTAGGTACATCATCGGCAGGATGACCACTTGACCATCCACCGCCATGGGTCGCTCTTGAATTTTATGCATTCCAAGAATA